>JAJPWX010000039.1 GCA_021205755.1 Lachnospiraceae bacterium
ACCAAGGATTTCTGCTCTTTTTTTATTCAAAAAGTGTTTAAGACCGGATTATACTTTACCATATAATCTAGAAATGTCAAGGTGCTATGTTCTATTTTTACAACTTTTATATTTTATATGTTATGTTTTTGCAACATTCTATCCATATTATAATTCAAGCAGCAAAAGCATTACTATCAATACATTGAAACAGGCTGCGTTATTTACGCAGCCTGCAAAAAATCTCACATACAGTAAAACTCATCGATTTTTTCAAAACATATAGCTTTCGAAAGTTAACGAGATTTTTCCCGCTTACTCTTTTCCCATTTCGTCATCTGCCTGCTGATCTGACTACGCACTTTCTCCGCTCCAGCTTCCTCAAGCTGTTCCGTAAACTCTTCCAGATCAATATTGCCTTTCATATAAGCATACGCCGCCTGTGTAGCAATATCGGAAAAGGCACTCATTTCCTCATCAAATTCCGAGCGATCTATGCAAAAGTCTGTCACAGTCGAATCTTTCTTTCCTGTATCGTTATACAAATCAGTTTTCGTCAGCAGGCTTCCAGTAGTTTCAGACAAGGTCTCCGGTTCCTGATTAGCAGACCAGATTTCTTTGTACAGCCCGGTCCAGAACTGTTTTATACTGATGCTCGCCGCCCGTTCTGTCAATGCGGTGGCTGTCCCATCTGTCACTTCATAATCTGTACCCTCTTCTCCCCAGAGCAACAGGTTCGCATAATCCTCATTTGTATAGAGCAGCGTCAAAAGTTCTAATGCCGCCTTCTGACAGTCAGATTGGCTGTTCACCGCAACATTATAGCCAAGAGTATTGGAATATGCGTAAGGCATCTGCACCAGAATGACATCATCCTTTACTTCTTCTGAAATCTCCACTGCGTCTACGCCAACCCAGACGGCAACGCCGCACTCCAGCCCCGCCTTTGTGACAGACACCGTTGTTCCGGGCTGCCAGGAACTTCCAGCTTCCCCAAAATATCCATTCTCGCGCATCGAGCGGATGGCATCCGCTTCTTCCATAAATGCTTCTGACCCGGCAAGGCTTCTCACCTTACCTGTCTCCAGATCAAGCAGCACACCATCTGTATATTGCTGCCCTGCCGAATACGCGAGCGAAGTCAGATCCGCACCCCAGACCACCTTCAGATTTTCTTCTTTCAGATTCTCCTCTCCACAATTTTCCAGAAGCTGCAAAAGCGACTGCGCGGTTCCGTCAAATGCAGCCAGATCCTCCTCTGTAAAATACGTTTTGTTAAATGCATAATAGTCAGTTCCATTCGCAGCAAGTTCTGTCGGAAGCAGGCAAAGAGAGCTGTTCACACAGACACTTTCCCAAAGTTCTTCATAAAATACGTTTTTCAACGCAAGTCCTTCGTCTGAATCCAGATAATCCGAAATGTCCGCAAGATAACCGCCGCGCACCAGCTCCGAAATCGCGTCTGAACCAATCGAAACGCAGGAAACTATATCCGCCGTTCCATCCTCCAGAACTTCTTTTAAGGAAGCATAATAATCCTCTGCCGGATAAGCCTCATTTTCCCCTGTCTCGATGAATTCACTGCGGCTATTGCCCCATGGAATGTATTTCACTTCCAGCCGGAAGCTGTATCCATCTGCTTCCAGCTGTTCATTCAGCAAATCTGCGTTCAACCGGTCTGTCTCCTTATACCAGCTTTTCACTCCAGATCCAGACCCGTAAAACATAGTGGTATTGCTCTCCGGTACCGCCCAGACAATTGTGGTAATTCCGCTGCTTTCTTCCGCACAGGATACATATTTTGTGCCGGCAGCCGCCGCTGCAAGGAAGCTTACTGAAAAAAGTACGCATGTCAGCAGGTTACAGATCATTCTTTTCCTTCTTGATACTCTCTTTTTCATAACCACACAAATCCTTTCTTTTACCGCGTTTTTGCCAAAAGCCAACAGCTGCACCGGCGTCACTCTTTTCTGACTGCTGCACGCCACAAGTGTCTTTGCGTATAAAGCGCGGTCGTCGTCGCTCATATCCTTTGTCGCTTTTTCATCACAGGATAGCTCCAGATCCGCGCAAAAACAGTGAAAGGCTACCCACACAAATGGATTGAACCAGTGCAGCGCCGCGATCAAAAACGCTGCCGACTTCCATATGTAATCGCATCTTTTTCTATGTACTGTCTCATGTGCAGTAACATATGAGATCTGCCATTCCTCCATATCGGGTGGAATAAAAATCCGAGGCTGCAGATAACCAAACAAAAACGGAGAATCGATATCATCGCAAAGCCAGACGTCACTTTCACCGTCTTTCCGACTCTTCCTCATACATATGCTCATTCGCTTCTTCATCACCGCATGACCAACAAGCAAGTAAAGACATAACAACACGACCCCGACAAGCCAGATAACAGACAGGACAGAAACAATATATTCCGGCAGTTGAATTTCAAGGAGCAACCAGTTCTTCCAAGAATCTCCGGCATCTGCCGTCTCCGTTGTTGCATCAGACCTTTCTGCAATGACATTCCCTGTGTCTGTAGCCATTTCCGAATTCCCTGCGATTGTATCTAAAATCTCCGTAGAAATCACTGTATTCCATTCGCTATCTGCCTCGCTGTTTTCATCTTGTTCATCTGACACAGCCATACCTGAAATGACAGAGCCCGTTATTACTGACTCCGCTCCATCTGTATCCAGATTTATGTCATAACTCTCCGAATGATCTCCAGAATCTGAAGTCACTTTGGCTGATTTCATTCCCACCAAAGCATCACCCGCACCGTTTCCAGAAAGAAATTCAGGAATCGACAATGGGAAAAGAAGAAGTACCCCGACAAAACCCCAGAAGATGCAGCGGATGAATTTGGAGTCATTCCGAAAAATGCAGCGCAACAATAACACAATCACGATCAGTCCTATAGACAGAATGCTTCTGTTTGCAATATATAAAAAAGCCGCTTGCATACGCTCCTCCTTTCACTGTTTCCTGTTTCTCATAAAATTACTGCTCTTCACGGTACGCTTTGATAATTTTTTCCAGTTCCTGGACTTCCTCATCAGTCAGCTTCCTTTGCTTCGCAAAAGAGGTCACAAATGCCGGCAGAAATCCGTTAAATTTCTTATCCACGAATTCCGCACATTGTATCCCTGTAAACTCTTCCTTCGAAATCACGGAAGAAACTACCCCATTCACATTCTGAAAAATTCCACGGTTGCAAAGTTTTTTCAAGACCGTGTAAGTCGTTGATTTTTTCCACTCCAGTTCACGATTACACAATTTTACCAGTTCGCCGGATGTGATCGGTTCATTCTCCCAGATTAGATTCGCAAAATGCGCTTCTACTGTTCCAAGTCTCATATCATCCATTTTGCCCGCCTCCGATAAATTTTAAATATCGTATCATTTAGTATCTGCCTATTAGAACAAGCTTTTAGTCTATTTTGAATAGACTTCTATGAAGTCAGTCTATCAAAGATAGACTTATTTGTCAATGAAAAGTTCTGGAACTAAAAAACCGCCTCCAAAGAGACGGCCTCCACTATCTAATAACAAATCATTGATAAATCATTTCTGTCCGGATAATTTTCTCATCACGGTTCTGGATGTTTTCTCATTTAAACGCATATTTTGTCTCGAAGTATTACGTAAACATTACTGATACTGAAGGACATCGCTTTTTTCGGACTATGAGCAATTTTTTCATGCAACAAAAGCAGAGAGAAATTATCGGTGTAACGCTATAGTATTTTAACCAGCCTCTTGCATAGCGCCACAAGATCATAGCGAATTCCTTCCCGGCTGCGCCAGCCTCTGTTGCTCCACTCGTCCTGCGAAACATCATCTCCGCCATATATCAATGCACCATATGCAAAACCTCTGAATTGTGAAACGGCAATACAACCTGCCTGCTCCATTTCCACAATCTTTGCACCTTCTTCTTTTCTCTGCGCTATTTTGTCCGCAGTTTCCCTAAACATGGCATCGGTTGTCCAGGTCAATCCCCGAATATATGGGATTGAATTATTTTCTAAATACTTTACGATATTTTCAGTGGTTTCAGGATTTGTATATATGTATCTGGAAGGCTCTATGTAATGATAGGAAAACCCTTCGTCTCTAATCGCTCCGTCCACCACAAGCACCTGACCCACTTCAATGTTTTTATCAAGAACTCCACCGCCGCCGCAGAACATAACCTTAGTGATTCCCATAGCATGAAATAAATCCAGATTCCCCGCACAAGCTGGACAGCCTACCTGTCCCAGCGTGATCAGAATATCATCATCCGAAAAGCGGTATATTAAAACAGGATTCTCACCGCCAATCGTTCTTTCCAGAATAATCTTACCCTCTTCTGCTAATTTATTCATGACTTCAGGGAAAAATGTAATAATCAGCTTGTCTGTTTCAAAAGATTGGTGCCCAAAAGATGTTGGATTTAATTTTGCAGTTTTGTTATCATCAAACTCTAATATCGGGTATTTGCTTTTCGTAATCATAACAGTTATTGCTCCTCAGTCTGCCTTAAATGAGATCGTCTTTTCCCAACAAACGGTTGCAATTACACGTAACCATTGGTTTTCAAGCCGCATCCTGCATTATACAGGAAACCTCCCCCTTATGTTCTCTCATTCAAGATTCCGCTTGATATGAGGAATATCTTTCATTTCGGGGAAAAACTTCCTGTATCGTTTTACCTGTAAGCAAAGCACTTCCCTTGCCCTGGTATGTGGAATTGCCTCAATATAAGCCGTAAGCCCTGTATAATCAATCTCTATGTTTGTCCCCAGAACCAGTGCCTGCCGTTCAAAACTCCCGCAAAACGGCTTGCTGACAGCAGCTTCAATATTATCCTCTATGCATTCATCCGGTGGAAAAATGTTCATATTACTGAGCAATGCTGCTCCATTGTCGAAAATTGGCGCAAACCGATAACCTGTTTCAGACTTAATCAATCCCATATTATGGAAATGCCGATCAATATTTAGGACAAGCATATCAAAACTTAACAGTGTGCGCAAATATTCCGTACAATCCAGGCCCGCGAACTCGTAGATAAAATCAACCACGAACTGGATACGATCCCGGGGTTCCTGACTGGTATATATTTTATTAGTCAGGTCAGCACCGTAAGCAAAACGATAAGCTGCAGCAAAGGACGTAAAAGTCTCCTGTCCCGGATTCAGGAAATTTTTGCTCCGACATCCGGATATTCCGTTAATACGACAGGTTTCATACGAAACATAATCCCGAATATTTGTAAAGCCAAGAACATCACTGCATACTTTTTCCGCTGTTCCTTCATATCCGCAGCTGTTCTTTTTATACCAATATCCATCTTTGTAATATTTCGTCTGCACACCGATACTGGAAAAACCTATGCTTCTTTCATATTCTTTCCCAATCGTATAATCAGTCAGCTCCACGGATTCTCACATCCTTCCATGTAATATCTTCTCCAGGAAATCTCAGCCAGAAGAAATCCTCCCACATTACCCCATGCGTCTTTTTTACTATCTTATACGGGTTGTATTCGTCCAGACCAAGCCAGTCAAGATATTCGTCCAGACAATCTCTGTTGCGATCCATACAGCGACTTTCCAGAAACAGATAAACCCTCTCCAGATCAACAGGGCCACCATAAAACGGCTGCTCATCCATCCGCATGGAATATTTGATTACGTTGACCTTGTTGTTCTTAATCTCAACATCCGTTATCTTTCGGTCTTTGTTCATCACTGTAAATGCATAATCTTCCATAACCAGATCACCATCCTCAATTGACTTTTTTCCAGAAACTGCCTGTTCCGGCCATTTAAGTTCGCTTCGCAAAAGGTCGGGACTGAAACAGGCTGCGTTTCTTACGCAGCCTGTTAAAAAGATTCCACTCACAGTAGGACTCACTGCTTTTATCGGCTCCACTTAACGGTAGGACTCACCGTTAATTACAAATGTAGATAACTTCCAAAAAAAAGAAAGAATAGAACTTTTATAAGATAGGTTTGGCCTATCACGAAATTTAGTTTAAAAGATTTCATTGCAAATGTCAACAGGATTTTTAAATTATCTCATACCTTATAAATCCAAAGACCTCGTATCTGCGGCACAAGAGTGTCAAGGAGCTATGTTTTACTACTGTTGGACGGTCGGATCAATAACCGTGACAAAAGCCGCCTCCAAAGAGACGGCCTCCGCTGTTTCATTATATCATTGATAAAACGTTTCTGTCCGGATCATCTCTTCGGCATGATTCTGGACGGTTCCCATACACTTCACGGTTCTACGTATGTCACCATTTCATCCCATGTATTCCGGCTGGTCGCCGATGTATAACCATCTGTACTGTCATCTATGGAAGTATCTTCATAGCCAACCAGCAATACCGCAACCGCAAAATAATCTTCAGGAATCTCCAGTAATTCCTTATACTGCTCCTGGTTTTCTCCATTCAGCACAACTACCGGTGATGAAATAATTTTTGTACCGTATCCAAGCAGCTGCGCTTCAATGGACATCGCCTGGCACGCAAGGCCGGCATCCAGTTCAGATCCTTCTGCGCATGAAATGATGATCGCCAGCGGCGCGTCAGCAATGCTGGCTTTCGCCACGATCTCAGAGGTATCTGTTTCCGCTGAGAGTGTTTCCACACCGACTGTTTCCGAAGAGTCCATATCATCAGCAATTTGCTGAAGGATAGTCGGATCCGTGACAGCAGAAAAATGCCAGGGCTGACCGTTCATGGCACTTGGCGAATTGATCCCAGCAGTCAGGATCGTCTCAATATCCTCCTCTGCCACCGGTTCACCTGTAAAATACTGTGTAGTAGGTATATCTTCTACCAGTTCGGCAGCACTTTGGTTATCTGCTTTTTCTTTCATATTCTGGATAGAAGCAACAAAGTCCTCCACCTGTTCTGTTATGCTCTGCTTATCAGCCTTTTTCTCTTTATTCAAAAATGATTGAATGAAATCTTGAGCCTGTTCTTTTGCTTCGCTTTTACTGTCCTGAATTGATGTTAAAAGATCTTCCACCTGCTCCGTCAGGCTTTGATCATTTGCTTCGTTTACACTGTCCTGAATTGATTTTATAAAATCTTCCACCTGCTCCGTCAGGCTTTGATCTTCTTCGCTGCTATTTTCCTGGAACAGTTCAAAAAGCCCTTCCAGATGTTCTACCGCACTTTCATCATCTGCTCCGTTTTCACCATTTTCAATCGAATTAATATAATCTTCGACCTGCTGCGCCAAGCTCTGTCTGTCTGTTTCATTTACCTCTTCTGTGCCTGTCTCTTCCACACTCATCTCTTCTGTGCTTTCTTCTTCAGCCCTGACCTGCGGATCAGAGCACCACATCAAAGAAGCTGTCAGCAAAGATACCAAAACAACATTTCTTTTCAGGACAGACGAAAAACCCTCTTTTACACTGCGTGCGGTTTTCTCCTCATCCTTTGTTTTATAAATTTTCGGGTAAATATAATTCTTCCTCATAACTATTTCGACCTCCTGTCTCACTGCGTTTTTACCTGCTTTTAGCAAAAACCAATATATAGCTGTAATTTTAACGCAAAATAGTTAAATAGGAAATATAGGAACATTGATTTTATCTTTTTTTAATAATTTGATTCCTCTTTTGCCCATCCGAACGAATATCGCACAGCCTTATGCCACCCCTTTAAACGCTTGTCACGCTCTTCTTCCGCCATCTGCGGAGAAAAGACCCGTTCTGTCTTCCAGTTTGCGTGGATTTCCTCGGTTCCCTTCCAGTAACCAACCGCAAGGCCGGCCAGATAAGCCGCGCCCATGGCGGTTGTCTCAATACAGCCCGGACGATAAACCTTCTGATCCAGGATATCCGCCTGTACCTGCATCAAAAAGTTATTTGCGCTCGCGCCTCCGTCCACTTTCAGGCCTGCAAGCCGGATACCGGAATCTTTTTCCATTGCCTGCAGCACATCGCTGGTCTGATAGGCCAAAGACTCCAGGGTTGCACGTACAATGTGATACTTATTTACACCGCGTGTCAGGCCAACGATGCAGCCGCGCGCGTAAGGATCCCAGTAGGGCGCACCCAGACCTGTAAAAGCAGGAACAACATAACAGCCATTTGCGTCCGGCACCCGTTTGGCAATCCATTCCGTATCCGGTGCGGAATCAATCAGGCGCATTTCATCGCGCAGCCATTGAATTGCGGCACCGGAGACAAAGATTGAACCTTCCAGCGCATAGGTAACCTTTCCGCCTATGCTCCAGGCGATGGTCGTCACGAGGCCGCTTTTTGATTCCACCGGCTCACTGCCGGTATTCATGAGAAGAAAGCCACCCGTGCCGTAAGTATTTTTCACCTCACCGCGAGCGAAGCAGGCCTGTCCGAAAAGCGCCGCCTGCTGGTCTCCCGCCGCGCCCGCAATGGGGATTTCCCCGCCAAAATAAGAAGCGTCTGTCATGCCGTAAATACAGCTGGAATCTGCCACCCGCGGAAGCATACTTTTGGGGATGTCCAGAATCCGCAGGATTTCCTCATCCCACTCCAGTGTATGAATGTTAAAAAGCATCGTGCGGGAGGCATTGGAGCAATCCGTCACATGCACCCTGCCCCTGGTCAGTTTCCAGATCAGCCAGGTCTCGACCGTGCCGAAAAGCAGTTGCCCTGCCTCTGCCTTTTCGCGCGCACCGTCTACATGCTCCAGAATCCAGTGAATCTTTGTCGCGGAAAAATAAGCGTCCAGCACCAGACCGGTTTTCTCGCGGATTCGGTCTACCAGCGCAGTGTCTTCCGCCAGCTGATCGCAATACTCCGCCGTTCGGCGGCACTGCCAAACGATGGCACGATACACCGGTATCCCGGTCTCTTTGTCCCAGACGATGGCAGTTTCCCGCTGATTGGTAATGCCAATCGCGGAAATATTCTGCGCAGTCGCGCCAATTTTGGACATCGCCTCTACCGCCACGCCGAGCAGCGTCGACCAGATTTCATCCGCATCCTGCTCCACCCAGCCTGGCTTCGGAAAATGCTGTGTAAATTCCTTCTGTGCGATGCTGCACAGATTGCCCTCATGGTCAAATAAGATACAGCGATTGCTCGTCGTACCTGCGTCCAGTGCCATTACATACTTCTTCATCTGTTCTTTTCCTCCTCTTTCTCCCTTTTATTTTTCAACCCTGCCCCCGCAGCAAGTGCGTGGCCGGGTTGTGACCAGTAACAGGAAAATGCCTGTTTCAAACGAATTTTCTCAGATCCGGCATCCCCCACCCCTGTCGATTATGCGGATAACCAAGATCTGCCGCAGATTCACGCAGACGCATTTTCACTTCCACATTGGTCAGGCCAGGCTCGCGCTCAAGCAGCAGCGCAATTGCTCCGGCGATGGCCGGCGCAGACATCGAAGTGCCGCTTTTGACACCATAATAATGCCCATTTGACCAAAAAGCTGCGCAGGATACGATATTGGTACCTGGAGCTACGACATCCGGCTTACAGACACACTCTCTGGTGGGACCGCAGCCAGAGTAGTCTGCCAGGGAGCCATTTCGGCGGCGAAAACCGTCGGAGGATCCCACTGTGATGACTTTTTTGCTGTTGCCGGGCACGGTGACGCTCATCGGACGCGTCCCCTGATTTCCCGCTGCCACTACTACAACCAGGCCTGCGTCCCATGCCTCTTCTACTTTTTTCACTAGCATACCGACACCGGCGTCTAGCTCACCTCTGGTGCCTCCTACTGAAATATTCAAAATCCGGATCTGGTAGCGGCGGATGTTCGCAATCACCCAGTCAATTGCCCGCAGGATGTCATCCATCTCTCCCTCGCCGCGCCGATCCAGCACTTTCACCGGCAGCAACCGACAGGCCGGTGCGATTCCTCTGTATTGGCCATCCGAGCAGCGGCCATCTCCGCCGATGATTCCCAGCACATGCGTACCGTGCGAAGCATCGTCATAGCATTCCCGCCGTCCGTTCACAAAATCCGCAAAGCCGCAGATCCGTCCGTGAAAATCCGGATGGTCTGCGGCCGCACCGCTGTCCAGGGAGCATACGGTTACATTCTTTCCCTGAATTCCCGCCTGATGCACCTCGTCCGCATGCAAAAAAGCTCTCATGCGTTCCACTCGGCGTACCTCCCCGCTGATCTTGTTTTATTTTATGGCAGAAATTGATATTCGTTCCTATTTCCCTGCATAGAGTTCTTTTAAATGGACGATTCCACTGACAGTATCTACGCAAAGCCAGATATCCTGGCATGCTATGCCATCAGCGGCTCTGGCTTGCAAATACAAAAGATTCAAGAATCAGGGATTCAGAAACTCATACACCAGCGTTGATATCTCTTTAATCAGTGTCCCCGCATTGCCTGCTCCCATCTCTTCCACACCGGTCGACATCACGCAGAGAATATAATCGGTCTCTTCTCCAAATACAATCGCTACATCATGCGATTCATCGTCCGTATCGCCGGTCTTATTCGCGACCTCGATTCCATCTGGAACGCCAGCGGGAATCTTAGTCGTGACATCCTGCTGCAGCAGCAGATCCAGCATTGACATGGAATCCGCAAAAGAAACGCACTCGCCATTGTAGATTGCCTCCAGAAGCGCCCCGCAGTCTTCTACCGTTGTATGATTTGTTCCTTCTCCTGTTGTCTCATAACTGGAATCCGAAGGATGCAGCGTCGTATAAACACCGGTATCCGCAAACAAATTTTCAGAGATATAGGAATTGACAAAGCGGCATCCCGTCGTAAAGCTTCCGCTGCTGCTGTGCAGGCGTACCAGTTCATTATAGGATTCGTTTCTAGAAAACACAATCATCGTATAGAGCCGATCCTCGATCACAGAAGCTGCAGTAGTCTCATCCGTATGGTTAATCGTACAGTAGTTGGCAATAATATCATCCATATTTTCATAACAGGACATCATCACAAACAGCTTGATCAGGCTGGCCGCATACATGCTCTGGTTGTTGATCGAAATCGCTTCTCCTGCGTTCAAATCTTTCACATAAACACTCCAGGTGCCAGAAACCGATTCGCCCTCAATTTTATTTTCAATCAATGCCGAAAGCTCCTCATAATCAAACGACGCCGCGTTTTCTGCTGTTACCTCTGACTCAGACTCTGTCTCTGCCGCATCTTCTTCCGCTGCGGAATCCGTCATCGTCTCCGCTTCTGTTTCCGTCAGAAGTACTTCCGACAGACCCCCGTCATAATTCTGCAGCCGATGAATCATCAAAGCAATTCCAATCGAAAAAAGCAGTATCGCAGCCACAATAATTCCAATGCGAATCCGGGTTCTCCTGACTCTGCGCTCACGCTCGAGCTGCCGATTCAATCTGTGCCATTCCTCACTCATACATATATCCTCTTTCTATGTACTCTAAAAGCATAAAACATCCTCAATGGTCAGGCCCGAGCCATACCTGTATGGCAAATAACCTGAAACGTAAAAGAAATCATACGCCACAGATTAATACAGCAATAAGAATCGACTGTGAACGGGATGTGTTTTTTCCGTGAACGGCAGGATTAGACAGGTAAAAGAATATCCCGCCTGGAAAGAACCAAAGCGGGATAGCTTTACCTCTGATTATCCGAATCTGTCAGACTCCCTTGTCCTCAGTCTGCACTGAAAAGATTTTTATTCACATAGCCAACCGTGCCATTGTAGCTGATCTTATACCAGCGATCTGTGTAGCCAATCGCTGTAACTTCCGTATCGGAAGCAATGGTGCCGATGATCTCTCCATCCTGAGACGGTTCGGAACGCATATTCGCACCCGCAGTCGCGCGGATCGTAAATTCCTCCGCATAAGTCTCCACACCATACTCAAGATCAATCGCGGATGTATCCGTCGTAGCTGTCGCTGAATCCGAATCCGATGTCGTCGTATCTGCATCTGTCGTCGAAGCATCGGTCTCAGACTCTGCAGCCGTTGATGCACCTACAAACTCCTTATATACATAGCCATTCGACTCATAACCGTCTACAGATACCATATACCAGTTCGCCGTAGCGCCTACCACACTGATCTGGTCACCACTCGCGTAGCTCGTAAAAATCTCCCCGTCCGTGCTCGGCTGTGACCTGACATTCAGATCATCCAGCGCATACATCACGCGAATCGTATCGTATTCCACCAGTGTCGCCGTTTCTTCCTCCAAAGTCGTATCGGTCGTAAAGGTCTGCGGTTCCGTCTCAGATTCCGTCTCCGTCTCTGTTTCGGTCTCCGTCTCGGTCTCTGTTTCCGTTTCGGTCTCCGTCTCGGATTCTGTCTCTGTCTCAGACTCCGTCTCACTCTCGGTCTCCGTGGTGTCCTTTTTCAGCTGATCACAGCCAGTCACTACAAGCGACATAGAACAGCACATCAAAAGCGCCAGGAGCCATTTTCTGCTCTTGTTCATCATAAAATAATCCCTCCATTATCTTATTATACTCTTCCTCTGAAATGTGTAAACAGTGCTTTTATCATACCACCCTGTTCTCAAAATAGCAAGGGGTATCACATTTTTTTAATTTTTTTCGTAACAATTGTTATATTTCTCTCATCTGGCGTCATCCAGTATCTGGGTCACACTGAAAATGGAAGAAAAATAGCTCGGATAATTCTCCAGAAGATAACCTGTAATGGAACGGCGGGTCTGTCTCAGATAAGTCTGAGTCACCGAGAGATAATCATCTGAGGCCCACAGCCCGACCAGATAGACGTATCCCTCGCCGGTCAGGTAGACGGACTCTTCTGATGTATACGTCACCTCGGAGCCGTACGGATAAATCAGCGTATCACAGTCCCCAATCAGACTTCCAACCGTCTCCTGCCATTGCGTAATATCCTCGGTCAGCTCCTCATAGGTCATATCACTCATGTAAGAATAACTGTAGCCTTCTGTGGCAAATGTCCACCCATCTTCCCGCAGCTTTGCAGCAATCTGACTCACGGTCTGCGCATTGCTCTCCCAGCTTGCGTCAGATCCTTCTTCCACTGCATAACCAAATGCGCCGTATTTTCCGGACAGGCCGATGATGCCGCGGGCGCCCTGCCAGGAAAAATCCGGATGCTCTTCGATGAACTGTTCCAGCACCGGCACAACGTCATACGCTCCTGTCCGGGTCACCCCATCCGAATCTGTGTATACCGCTGCCACTTCGCCGTCCGCATCAAGCACCAGCTTTGTCGCTACGCCATCCCCGCTGCGCACGCTTGCATAGTTCAAATTTTCCACAGAAAGCACCAACGGCTTCTTTCCCTCTGGCAGCTTCAGTGTCGCCGCCGTCAGCGTAATATCTCCAAACCCGTCGTCAGCCGCCTCCGCCAGATCGTGAATATCAATGAGAATATAACCATTTGCGTAAAGCTGCTCTAAAATTCTTTCAAACTCACTGACTGTGATCAGATTCTGACGATAAGTCTCCGCATAACTGTCTTCATCAAAAGCCAGATCCGTGTCTGCAATCAGAGTAGGAAAATTCAGATGCAGCACCTCATCCTCATAAGTCACCAGGGCATCCAGAGCTTCCTGATATTCGGCAATCGCTTCCTCGGCCCGTTCATCGTCTTCCAGTGACTTGGATTCCTCAAGCAGCGCAATAGCCTCCTCATACCAGTAACTCTCTGCCAGCACTTCAGCCGCTTCAAGCGTCTCCACCCGCTCTGCCTCAAGCGTCTCCTCCGCTTCCTCTTCCTCGCGCTCCGCCTGCATTTTCGGAGTCTCGACCGGCGCATTATTCTCATATTCCCCTACGGTGCCAATACTTTCAGCAATCTGATAGTTGATCACGCTCCTGGAACAGCCTCCCGCTCCTAACACCGTCATTCCGGCCAATAAAATAATCAGTAAAATCCGTTTTGCTCCTGACATGAAGATTCCCCCTTATACTCTCCCCATCCTCGCAGACAGCACGCAAACGGCAATGCCGTTTAACAGATGCTTTCTCACACATGCTTGTCTTTCATGCGTAATGATTCAGCCTCTCCTCAGCCACACGAAGAAAGGCAGGCAAAGCCCTGACTGCAAAGCATCTCTTCTGTCTCATCCATCTCTTCCGCATTCAGAATCAGAATCGGCTTCTCCCCGCTGCTTCCGAACGAAGAATAAAAATAATTGATATTGACATTTCCATCCTGCACTGCCTGCAGAACGGCTTCCATATCCCGCTGCACTTCCTGTGCATCCATTGTGATAGCAATCACTTCGCATTCTTTTACAACAAACCCTGCCTTCGAAAGCTCCGAAAGCGCCGCATCCGGCTGGTTCACAATCATACGAACAATGCCAAACTCCGGAGAATCCACCGTAGAAAAACCACAGATGCGAATATTGTTTTCACGCAGTATCGTCGTCATCTGCCATATCACACCTTTTTTATTCTCCACAAATGCTACTATCTGTCTGATCATCAAATTTTCCCCTTTCCCTTTGCGCCTGTTATCTCATCGAGCCTCGGCGGAACGACGTATGCTCGCGCGCCAGGCACAGGCAGCATCAGCTGTATTATACACGCCGCTTTTCACAGATGCAAGTGGCAGTTCCGCTGTCATTATATAACAATTTTCGGACGAAACCGCCTTTATTTTCTATTTTTTTCTTAAGGTTGCCAAAGATTACTTTACTTTTAATCATTTTTTTCTTATACTGAGACTATCTAACGTCAAAAATTAAGGGGGGATTTTTTTTGTATGCCAGAAGATTTGTCTCTGTCATGACAGCTGTCATAGCTGTCGGTATCTGTGTTTTTATCACTTACATCAGCCGTGATGTGGAAGCCACCTCACTGGCGATCAATCTTGGTTTCCTGGCTGTGATGCTGTTTGCAATCCTGGCCTCATTTTTCACAGGACTTCGCCGGCTTATGAATGTCAGTAAGGGCTTGAGCCAGGGGGCCGAATTCATTCGCACTCTGGCGCCGGATGATGAGACACGCCTGCCGGATGATTTTTTCAAAAACGACTTTCTGAACAAATGCTATGCGGAATACCACGATCTGGAGAAAAAACACCCGGACGGTTCCTGCGACATCAGCGATTTTATCAACGAAGACGTAATCGAGACGTATATTCACCGTTCTCTTCTTGAACTGCTTCCGGATATTCTCGCAAGCCTCGGTATTCTCGGCACCTTTATCGGACTGGTGCTCGGATTGCGTAACTTTGATCCGTCCGGTTATGAGCAGATGGCAGATTCCATCTCGCCGCTGATTGACGGCATCAAGGTCGCGTTTGTCACTTCCATTTATGGTCTCGCGCTTTCGCTCCCGTTTTCCTTTAATCTGCGCAGCGAGCTGTCCGAGATGACAAATAATCTTGATCTGTTTACAGATACGTTTTATCTGTATGTACGCCCCAGTCATGAGGTAGATTCTGCTACCCGGCTTCTGGAACAGAAAAAGAGCCAGGAGGATCTCACCAACGAGCTGACACAGATTTTCGTAGAACAGATGACCAAGAGCTTTGAGTTGTCCATTACCCCTGCGTTTGGGCAAATGACAGACGCAATCAATCAGATCGTAGAAAACTTTTCGCGGACACAGGAAGAATCTGTCGCGCAGATCTGCGGTACGATTATCAATGATCTTCATGCGGATCTGGATGATTCCTTCCGCCGAATCGGACAGTCTGCTCAGCAGCTTGAAAAGACACAGGAAAGCTACATGGATTTCATGGATCGCTCCATGGCGCGCCTGCAGCAGACCTTTACCGATCTGCAAAACCAGCTTGAAAAGTCCGAACAATACAATGATCAGACACTCACGAAGCTGACGCAGGCGCAGCAGGAAGCATTCCGCATCAACGAAGAGCAGAAAGCTACCTACCAGGAGTATATCCGTTTCATGTACCAGTCTATTGAAAAATATTCGGATGTCTGGGAGGAAAACAATAACAGGCTTCAGGATTATTCCGATGAAATCGCCAAAATGGGGCCGGTGCAGTCAAATCTGGAGATCCGCCGGGATCTCGCTGACCTGTCCGAACAATTAAAGGAAATCAGCAAACGACAGGCACTCTCACAGGATCTGTCCTCGAATCAGGAAAACGCTGAACAGCTCTTGCAGGAGATCCTGAAAAAGCTGAATCAGCTGGAAAAACAGACAGCCGAGCCCGTCCTGTTCCGCCGGAAAAATAAGAGGTGATGAGGCATGCGGGGAAAACGGAAAAAAACTTATGAAGGGCATAATGTCTGGCGCTCGTATTCTGATATGATGGCCGGGCTTTTGCTGCTCTTCGTTCTTGTTATGTGTGTCTCCTTCATGCAGGCGCAGAAAAATTACCAGGATCGACTCGCGGAAGAATCCGCACATGCGGAGACCACCAGTCTGCTGCAATCTCAGCTGGAGGAACAGCAGGCACTGTTAAATGAGCAGGAATCCGAACTGGATGAACAGGCCGCGCTTCTGGCATCGCAGCAGGCAGATCTCGATGAGCAGAGCGCACTCGTTTCTTCTCAGCAGGAAAGCCTTGACGCGCAGAGTGCTCTGCTTGCTCAGCAGGAATCTGAGCTGGAGGAACAGCAGGCACTGGTTGCCTCTCAGCAGGCCGAGCTCGATGAACAAAGCGCACTTGTTTCTTCTCAGCAGGCCGCACTGGAGGAACAGCAGCAGAAAATTGAGCAGATCATCGGCGTCAAAGCAGATCTGATTGCTGCCCTGAAAGAAGAATTTGACGCTCAAAACCTGACCGTCACAATCGACGAATCCGACGGTTCCATCGTCCTGGATTCCAGTGTCTTGTTCGGATTTAATGAATACACGCTGACAGAAGAAGGACAGACGTTGCTTGGGCAGATTCTTCCCATCTATTGTTCCGTGCTGATGTCTGATGAATATTATGACTATCTCGCGGAGATCCGGATTGACGGCTATACCGATACGACCGGTACCTATTATTCGAACCTGCAGCTTTCTCAGTCGAGAGCATTTGCAGTCGCCGCCTATCTGCTTGAGCTGGGTACCATCTCCTCCTCTGATTTGGAAAAACTGGAGGAAAAGCTTTCGGTCAACGGGCATTCGTGGGCGGATCCGGTTTATGCGGAAGACGGCTCTGTGGACGCGGACGCCTCCCGCCGGGTTGAAATCAAGTTCAGCCTCAAGGATGAAGATATGATTAATGAATTAAAAGAGATCCTGGACGAATCCGCAGCAGCCGCAGCAGCGGATGAGACCGACGAGGCTTCCACTGTGGAAGATGCGGACACGTCAGAAAGCGATGCCTCCGCAAATGACAGCAGCGGAAATGAGAATACCAGTGAGGAAGATGTTATTCAGGTAGAATGAGATAGAAAAAGATATCCGGAATGAACCCGTCTCAAGTTCATTTCCGGATATCTTTTTGATCAGAACTTACTTTGCTTCTTTCTCTTCTTTCACAATCTGAATATGCACATCCCGCAGCTGTTTTTCTTCCACCTCAGCCGGTGCGCCCATCATCACATCCTGTGCGTTCTTGTTCATCGGGAATGGAATAATCTCGCGGATGCTCTCTTCCCCGGCGATCAGCATCACCATACGGTCTACGCCGGGAGCGATGCCTGCGTGTGGCGGCGCGCCGTAGCAGAATGCGTTGTACATGGCCGGGAATTTCGCTTTCACATCCTCTTCGCCAAGTCCTACAATATTGAACGCCTTGACCATAATTTCCGGATCGTGATTCCGCACGGCGCCGGAGGAAAGCTCCACACCGTTGCAGACAAGGTCATACTGGTAAGCCAGGATGGCAAGTGCCTTCTCCTGATCCTCCGACGCCGCTTCCAGCGCTTTTAAACCGCCTTGCGGCATAGAGAATGGGTTATGGCAGAATTCCAGCACACCAGACTCCTCTCCAATCTCATACATAGGAAAGTCCACAATCCAGCAGAACTCATAGCTTTCCTTATCCATATAGCCTTCGAAACGATTCCCGATCAGCTTCAGCAGAACACCTGCACCTTTCTGAGCGGCTCCGCGGCTGCCTGCAGCCAGAGCCACAAAATCGCCAGGTTTCAAGCCAAGCGCCTTTGCCACTTCATCTTTGCGCTCTTTCACAAATTTTGAAATGCCTCCGACCAGCTCTCCCTGTTCATCGAGGCGGAACCAGTAGACTTTCTGCCCACTCTGCACTTCCGCATCCGCACACAGCTTGTCAATCACCTTTCTGGTACCGGTAAAATCAGAAGCCACAACTGCTTTCACAATCTGTCCGGCAAACGGTCCAAAACCACAGTCTGCAAGCACCTCCGTCGCATCCTGCACCTCCAGGTGAATTCTCAGATCCGGCTTATCCGTTCCATAGCGCTCCATCGCATCGAGATATGCAATCCGTCTGAATGGCGGCTTTGAGGCTTTCTGATAAATTCCATACCGTGAGAAAATCGGCGGAAGCACATCCTCAAGAACCGCAAACACATCATCCTGATCCGCGAACGCCATTTCCATATCCAGCTGATAGAATTCACCCGGAGAACGATCCGCGCGCGCGTCCTCATCGCGGAAGCACGGCGCAATCTGGAAATAACGGTCAAAACCTGACGCCATCAAAAGCTGCTTAAACTGCTGCGGTGCCTGCGGCAGCGCATAAAACTTACCAGGATGGTTTCTGGACGGAACCAGATAATCCCGCGCACCCTCCGGAGAAGAACAGGTCAGAATCGGCGTCGTAATTTCCATAAAGTCATGTGCAATCATGCTGGAGCGAAGGTCAGCCACAATTTTGCTTCTCAGAATAATTTTATCCTTCACCGCCGGATTCCGAAGATCCAGATAACGGTATTTCAGGCGAAGATTTTCATCCGCCTCTTTGGAGTGATTGATCTGGAACGGCAGCTCATTATACTGGCACCTGCCGAGCAGATCGATTTTCTCAGGAACCACTTCAATTTCACCAGTCGCAAGCTTTTCATTTTTGCTGCTGCGCTCACGAACGGTACCTTCCACGGAAATCGTTGACTCATAATTCAGATCAGAAAGCTGCTCCATGATCTCTTCTGTCTCCACGACTACCTGCGTTGTTCCATAAAAATCCCTCAAAATCAAAAATCCCAAATTTTTGCTAACCTTGCGGAGATTCTCAAACCAGCCGACCAGCTTTACCTGTGCGCCGACATCACTTAGTCTTAATTCTCCGCAATTGTGTGTTCTTCCCTGCATTGTCCTGTTTCCTCTCTGTTCATCCTTACTATTTCATATTCTTCATACGGTTCCGGTTGAAATTAATCAGGCAACCCGCCTTGACGATCTCGATCTCATTTTCTGTCATATCTGTCATGTAAAGAGAGATTTCCTTTACATTCGCCTGCTCCCTGCCGCTGTTTTTCGCGGAAGCGCCATCCGACGCATCCACCTGACGGATCACATATGCCTTAATGTCTTTCCTGTCACCGTCAAGAGCCGCTTTTACATCCGGCACATAAATATAATCGCCAACCTCAAAGCAAGGTTCCTCTTTCATCTGGAATGGGAGCATACCCCAGTTCATCACATTGGAGCGATAGCGCTTCGTCGCGTATTCACTGCAGATATTCGCAAGCCCGCCGAGCACTCTCTGACAGCTTGCAGCCTGCTCCCGCGCAGAGCCATCACCCGGCTTTACACAGTAAATCACACTGCCAATCTCTATATTGGCCAGATCCACATCCGGATTCACTGATTTAATCTGTGCAAGCGCTGCAGCGAGAGAATCATCAAGAGCCGCAGCCTCTTCCATATTGGCAGCAAGCCTTGTCCGCTCAAGCCGATCGGTTTCCTTCGCTTTCCCCACATACGCCGGGTCACGTCTGGACAGAGTGAACTCCGCCAGTCCAAGCGGATTGGAACGGTAAGAGGAAGTCTCGCCGGATGGAATCAGTTCATCCGTCGTTGTAACCTTATCCATGATCTTCGAGCATACACGAAGCAGAATATGGTCTGACAATGCTTCCATTTCCGGCCAGTCCTTGATGTTCGGACCATAGACAAGCTCGGAGTCCGGTTCCGCTTTCTGGAATCCCTGGTATACCCGTACGCGGTACGCGCTGTCGTCATACTGGTATTCCGGCATCGCCCCCGCTCCATTCATTCTTCCATCTACTGACATACCGGCACCGCATCCCTCTTCATACAGCACATCCGCAAACTGCTCCGCAGAGGTAAGCACACCGCCATTTGCGGCGGTTGCCGCGATCGAACGCGCATCCATCAACGCAACTGCGGAAAGCTGCCCCACGCCTGGCTTGGAGCCTTCCCGGTTCGGGAAGTTTCTGGTTGTGTGGCGAATACTTAAACAGTTGTTTGCCGGTGTATCGCCCGCACCAAAGCACGGTCCGCAAAATGCAGTCTTGACTGTCGAACCCGCTGCCATCAGTGTTGAAATCGCACCTTTCTGCACCAGATCCATGAATACCGGCTGAGAGGATGGATAAACCGCCAGGGTAAACGCTCCATTGCCGATGCTTCTGCCCTTCAGAATCTGTGCTGCCTGCATCAGATTCGAATAACCGCCGCCCGCGCAGCCTGCAATAATTCCCTGTTCTGCGTAAACCTTTCCATCTACGACCTTGTCTGTCAGGTGGAAATCAACGGTCGTGTTTTCTGTGAGTGCCTCTGCGCTCTTTTCCACCTCGCGCAGGATATCACCCGGATTAGCCAGGAACTCATCAATCTCATACGTATTGCTCGGATGGAATGGAAGCGCAATCATTGGCTTCACGGTGCTTAAGTCTACATAAACCAGGCCGTCGTAATATGCGACATCCGCCGGGTTCAGCTCACGGTATTCCCCGCCGCGCCCGTGCTGCATCAGATAAGCCTTGGTCTCCTCGTCTGTCCGCCAGATAGAGGAAAGACAGGTCGTCTCTGTCGTCATGACGTCAATACCATTGCGATAGTCCGTCGTCATCGATGCAACGCCCGGTCCGACAAATTCCATGACTTTATTTTTTACATAACCATTTTTAAATACCGCTCCGATAATCGCCAGCGCGATATCCTGCGGTCCTACGCCCGGGTTCGGCTTCCCGTCCAGATAAATTGCCACCACGCCCGGATAAGCGACGTCATAGGTATCTTGCAGCAGCTGTTTTACCAGCTCGCCGCCGCCCTCGCCGACTGCCATTGTACCGATTGCGCCATAACGCGTGTGGGAATCAGAACCCAAAATCATTTTCCCGCAGCCCGCCATCGTCTCGCGCATATACTGGTGAATGACGGCAAGATGAGGCGGTACATAGATGCCGCCGTATTTTTTCGCCGCGGAAAGACCAAATACATGGTCATCTTCATTGATCGTACCGCCAACCGCGCACAGGGAATTGTGGCAGTTGGTCAGAACATATGGGATCGGAAATTTCTCCATACCGGAAGCTTTCGCGGTCTGGATAATACCAACGAACGTGATATCATGAGAAGTCATCGCGTCAAAGCGAATTTTCAGATGCGACATGTCGTCCGAGGTATTGTGTGCCTTCAGAATCGAATATGCAATCGTACCCTTCCGGTCTTCCTCTTTGTCCGGCTGCTTTCCACAGACTGCCTGGACTTTCGCCCGGTCCTCCTCCGCTACAATCTGAGTGCCGCGGATCAGCCATGCTCCATGTTCGAATAATTTAATCATAATCTCCCGCCTTTCTTCTCTGTGGTGGTTGCGCTGGCCAGCTCATTCTATCCTGACTGGCTGCGCGGATCCTTCTTTCGCCAGATAAAGGATCCAACAAGCCACATTCTATCACCTTTGCTTTCATTCCACAACATTTTTTTAAACATCATGCCCGAACGGTTACAGTAAAATTCCATATTTTTTCAGGCTTTACTCATAAATTCCCGCAATTTCACTCTTGTATTGGGTAGTAAAAAATGTTAGACTTTAGTGAATGCGTAAAGTTTCATAAGCGAGCTGTCAGACAGTATTTCTCTACAGTCTTGCAGACATGATTCGAGAGGGTCTTATGGTAAATTCATATATACGAACAATTGAATTTGAATATGAAAAGGTAAGCAAACACTGGCTGAATATACATACTGTCATCAGCATTGGCCTGACGATCGCCTCATTTTTGCTGGAATTGATTCTTTTCTTTGTCCTGAGTTGGCTGGATATGATGGATTCTACGCTCCCCAGATATATGGTAAAATACCTGATCATTCCTACTGGGCTGAATATCCTGATTCTTCTGGTGATTTTACTGGTTCGGAAAAAGTATCCGAAAAGGCTCACCCTCCAGACTTATGTAGTTTCCATCGGATTGGTGGGGATGTGTTTTGTATTATTTACCATACACAGCATTTTTCCCTCTCTCTATTTTCTGTTTGCAATTCCGCTGATGTTCTCATGTCTGTACGGGAACTATGTTCTGACAACTGTAACTGCCATCTGTGTGCTCATTGCCAGGGTTGTCGGCGACGTTGTTATTATCTGGGATGCAGATAAAACGCAAATAATTGAGTATGGATATAATTCCGTGAACTTTGCTCTCTCCATTCTGCTTCTCATCGGATTTTATATCTCCTGCATGGCTCTGATTTATTTTGAGCAGGAAAAAAATCATGCAGCAATCAAGAAGGAGATTGAACGTGTACAGTACCGGCATGGCATGATCATCGATCAGCTGACCTCTCTCTACAACCGTACCGCTCTCGATGAAGTACTGGCGCATCTGAGTGAGAATGATACTGGCCTTATCTGTGCAATGCTGGATATCGATCATTTTAAGGATGTCAATGACACGCTTGGCCATCTGGTCGGCGATGATTACCTGAAACAATTTGGTGAAATTCTGCGAACAGAGTGTGCGCAGCATCTGACTTTCCGCTATGGCGGCGATGAATTCTGTATCTTATTCACCGGCATTACTATGGAAGAAGCCGGGGTTATCTGTAAACGAATCTACAGGGAATCCTCGAAAATTCTCGAGCCCGGTCGAATTCGCCATACCGCAGCTGCCAGCTATGGACTGACCGAATATCAATCCGGCCAGTCCGCCGATGAATTAATTCAGGCTGCGGATGATGCCCTGTATGTACAAAAGCGCTTGCGTGGAAGTAAAAATAACGATCGTTAATCAATTCATCATTCTTACAAGCGGATATGGGTTCCCTTTGTATCTCTTGAGGCAACGCGCAGTTTTGCCAGGCTGACCGTTTTGTCTTTGTATGACGCTTCTTTTATCTCCTTATCCGCGCCTTTTTCGACCCAGTATACCTCCGCAACCGCATCGTCCTCGCCAAGCTTCATCCCGCGCACGCCGACGGCGGTTTTTTTCTTCATCGGAATTTCCGATACCGGGAAACACAGAAAATAGCCATTTTCAGACGCCAGAACGATATGCGCATTCTCCGATGCAGCGTACACCGTGAGCAGCTGATCGCCATCCTGCAGCTTCGTTGCCGCGGTTGTGCGCTTGGATACGTCAAATTCTTTTCCTTCTACCTGCTTTACCATTGCCTGTTTCGTCACAAATGTAAGCACCGTCTCCCGAATGTCATTCATGGAAAAGACGCCGATAAAATTCTCTTCACTGCTGTTGTAATTGCACAGATTATCGACTGGCGTCCCTTTCGCCCGGAACTTTCCAAACGGTACATCCTGCATTTTCAGCAGATGTACCTTACCGCTGTCTGTAAAAATGCAGATACGGTCGGTGTTCAGGCAGTGTAGCACATACTTACTCTCCGCATCCGCTGCTTCCCGGTTGTGCTCATAGACGCTCTCTTCCATGGAACGCACATAGCCGAACCGATCCATGAGAAATACTACCGGCAGCTCTTCCATCTTCGTCTCCTCCAGCACAATCTCTTCCGCGTTTTCAATCGCCGTTCTTCTGGGGCGTCCAAATTCCTTTTTTAATGCGTCCAGCTCTTTGATAATCACCTTCGCCATGGAATCGTAATTATTCAGGATATCTTTGTAGGAAGCAATATTTTTCAGCGTCTCCTCATGCTCCTGCATCAGTACCTCAATCTCCAGACCGATCAGCTTGTACAGACGCATATCCAGAATCGCGTTCGCCTGCGGCTCTGTGAAATTCAGCTTTGCCGCCATCCTGCGCGATTTTTCTGTCTTAAAACGGATACCCTCTGTCACGCCATGCACGAGACATTCCTTTACCTGGTCGCGGCTGCGGCTGCCCCGCAAAATCTCAATAATCAGGTCAATGATATCACAGGCACGGATCAGGCCTTCCTGGATTTCACTCTTTTTCTCCTCCTTTTCGAGCAGATTTTTATATTTCCGGGTCGTCAGTTCAAACTGAAAATCTATGTTATAATCCAGGATTTTCCGCAGACTGAGGGTTTCCGGACGGCCATCTGCGACAGCCAGCATATTGACGCCAAAGGTATCCTGCAGCCTTGTCTTTTTATAAAGCAGGTTTTTCAGCTTCTCCACATCTGCGCCGCGGCGCAGCTCCAGCACAATGCGGATTCCGCCCTTGGAGGACTGGTTGGAAATATCAACGATATCGTTCGTCTTCCGGGTCTCCACAAGTGCCGCGACCTCATTTAAAAATTTGCCGATATTCGCGCCGATCATGGTATATGGAATCTCAGTGATCACCAGGCGTTCTCTTCCGCCCTTGACCTGCTCCACTTCCACGCGGCCGCGCAGGCGGATTTTCCCCTGTCCGGTCTCATAAATCCGCAAAAGCTCGTCCTGATTGACGACAATGCCGCCGGTCGGGAAATCCGGTCCTTTGATGTACTTCATCAGATCCGCATTGGTCAGCTTATTATTCTTAATCAGCGCCTTGACGGCGTCGATCACTTCTGACAGATTGTGCGTCGGAATACTTGTCACCATACCGACCGCAATACCATCCGAGCCATTCACGAGCAGGTTCGGAATCCGTACCGGAAGTACCACAGGTTCTTTTTCCGTCTCGTCAAAGTTCGGGCCAAAATCTACCACATCCTTGTCCAGATCCGCCAGAAACGCCACCTGCGTAATCTTCTGAAGCCGCGCCTCTGTGTAACGCATCGCGGCCGCCCCGTCGCCCTCGATCGAGCCAAAATTGCCGTGACCGTCCACCAGCGCCTGTCCCTTTTTGAAGTCCTGCGCCATCACTACCAGCGCATCATAAATGGAACTGTCTCCATGCGGGTGATATTTACCCATCGTATCGCCGACGATACGCGCACACTTTCGGTACGGGCGGTCATAGCGGATGCCCAGCTCGTACATATCGTAGAGGGTGCGGCGCTGCACCGGCTTCAGGCCGTCCCGCACATCCGGCAGCGCGCGGGCAATGATTACGCTCATCGCGTAATCGATGTATGATTTCTGCATAATCTCGGAGTATTCCGCTCCAATGATGTTTTCTCCCATGTCCTCCTCCTGATTACACATCCAACAGCGCATCCTGCGCGTGCTCGTAGATAAATTCCTTGCGCGGCGGCACCTCCGTGCCCATCAGCATCGCAGTAACGCTGGACGCAAAGCGCGCGTCCTCGATCTCCACGCGCTGCATGACGCGGGTTTCCGGATTCAGCGTTGTCTCCCAGAGCTGCTCCGCATCCATCTCCCCCAATCCCTTATAGCGCTGCAAAGTAAACGGTGCCTTATGCGTTTTGCGATATTTTTCCAACGCCTTGTCATCGTAAAGGTACTGCTCTTTTCCTTTGGAAGGAATGACCTTATAAAGCGGCGGCATGGCGATGTAGACATGCCCCTCATAGATCAGCTCCGGCATAAAGCGGTAAAACAGCGTCAGCAGTAAAGTACTGATGTGTGCACCGTCGACATCGGCATCGGTCATGATGACAATCTTGTCATAGCGCAGCTTAGAGATATCAAAATCATTTCCATAGCCTTCTGAAAACCCACAGCCAAAGGCATTGATCATGGTCTTTATCTCTGCATTTGCAAGCACCTTATCAATACTGGCCTTTTCAACATTCAGAATCTTGCCGCGGATCGGCAGGATCGCCTGGAAATTACGGTCGCGGGCCGTCTTCGCAGAGCCGCCGGCAGAATCGCCCTCTACAATAAAAATCTCGCAGATGCTGGCGTCCCGGCTCTCACAGTTTGCCAGCTTACCATTACTGTCAAATGAATATTTCTGCTTTGTCAGAAGGTTGGTCTTTGCGCGCTCCTCTGTTTTGCGGATTTTCGCAGCCTTCTCCGCACAGCCCAGGATATTTTTCAGCGCATCCAGATGCTTATCAAAATAGCGAACGATCTCATCCCCGGCCACCTTTCCAACCGCGCGGGCAGCATCCTGGTTATCAAGCTTTGTCTTCGTCTGCCCTTCAAATCGCGGATCCGGGTGCTTGATCGAAACCACCGCGGTCATACCGTTGCGGATATCCGCTCCGGTAAAATTCGGATCTTTTTCCTTCAAAACGCCAATCTGCCGCGCATAGGTATTCATGACCGTGGTAAAGGTCGCCTTAAACCCGGTCAGATGCGCGCCGCCCTCTGCGTTGTAAATATTATTACAAAAGCCAAGTACATTTTCATGAAACTCATTCACATACTGAAAGGCCACCTCGACCTGAATGCCCTCTGATTCGCCTTTAAAGTAAACCGGCTCACAGACCGGTTCGGATTCCTGGTTCATCTCGCGCACAAACCCCGTGATGCCCTCCGGTTCATAATAAAGAATATCCTCAATCTCTTCCCCGCGCCGATCCTGAAAATGAATTTTCAGCTCCGGGTTCAGATAGGCCGTCTCATGCAGACGGCTTTTCAGCTCCGTCGCGGAAAAACGTGTCTTTTCAAAAATCTCCGGATCCGGCAGGAACTGAATCCGGGTTCCTGTCTCCTTCGTCTTTCCGATCACCGGCAGCAGGCCATTTTCCAGCTCAATCACCGGCACGCCGCGCTCATAGCGGTCATGGTGAATCTTCCCGCCCCGCATAACCTGCACATCCAGCCAGGTCGAGAGCGCATTAACCACAGAAGAACCCACGCCGTGGAGACCGCCGCTGGTCTTATAGGCCGTATTATCAAACTTGCCGCCCGCGTGCAGCGTGGTAAAAACCAGACGCTCTGCAGACATTCCTTTTTCATGCATTCCGACCGGAATTCCGCGCCCATTATCCTGCACTACAGCCGTGCCGTCCTTTTCCAGATAGACCTCAATCTGGCTGCAATGCCCAGCCAGGTGTTCATCCACGGAATTGTCCACAATCTCGTAAATCAGATGGTTCAGTCCCTTGCGTGAGACACTGCCGATGTACATGCCGGGACGCTTGCGAACCGCCTCCAGCCCCTCCAGGACGGAAATACTGCTCGCATCATAGACCTCTCCGGTATTGTTTTTTGCCATTTTTGTTACTCCTCTTCTCTATAACTGTTTCTCCGCTATCTCGCCCCGTTTTTTATAAATCGAATTCGCCGGTACAACCTCCCGAACCGAGGAAAGCGGATATATATTGGAATGCGGGCCGATCACGGTTCCCGGATTCAGAACAGAGCCGCAGCCCACCTCAACCTCATCTCCAAGCATCGCGCCAAATTTTTTTAAGCCAGTCTCTATTCGCTCTGTACCATCCTTCACCACAACCAGCTTCTTGTCAGACTTCACATTCGACGTAATAGACCCCGCGCCCATATGCGCCTTGTAGCCAAGAATGGAATCGCCCACATAATTATAGTGCGGCACCTGTACTTTATTGAACAGAACCACATTCTTCAGCTCCGTCGAATTTCCCACAACTGCGCCTTCTCCCACGATTGCGTTGCCGCGGATAAACGCGCAGTGGCGAACCTCCGCGTTTTTTCCGATAATCGCCGGGCCATGGATGTAGGCCGTCGGCGCTACCGTCGCGGATTTTGCAATCCAGACATCCTCGCCGCGCTTTTCGTATTCCTCCTCTGAAAGAGTCGCCCCCAGTTCCAGGATAAACGCACTGATCTTCGGCAGAACCTCCCAGGGGTACTCTACGCCGTCAAAAAGGGACTTTGCGATTGTTTCATCTAAATTGTACAGATTTTTTATCTTACAAGATTCCATTGCGTTTTTCTCTCCTTTTCTGCTTTCTTCCTACTACAATGTATTCCAAACGGTTTTCTTTATATATGAATTATGAATCACAGGATACCGGGATCATCCTCTCATTTATTCTGTCCTTTGGCGCTCGATTTACGCACTCTTCCCTGTCCGGGATTTTTTTTGCGCGTCCCGGCTGCATTTTCTGCATCCGCTACTTTCCCGTTTTTATAGTACTTTGCCGCCTCATCAAACATGGGCCGCAGCGCGGTCTGGTTCCGCAGAGACATGACTCCCTCCGTCCGTGAGCGGATAAAATTTTCCAGTTTTTCCATATATTCGTCACTCGTAATCGAGCCTTCCGCAACGTAGGTAAGCCCTTTTTCCCAGCTCGCAGTCAATTCCGGATTCAGTAAAGAGCGAATCGAACAGTAGACAACATCGTGAACCATCTCCCCCTGCAGGGTCGGCGTCAGGATCTGCGTCTTTTTATTCAGTGCCAAATATTCATTGGATACAAGCTTCTTGAGAATCTCCGCACGTGTCGCACTCGTACCGATACCGCTGCCTTTGATCTGCGCGCGCAGCTCCTCGTCCTCAATCAGCTGCCCCGCATTCTCCATAGCAAGAATCATTGAGCCGGAATTGTAACGCTTCGGCGGGGACGTCTCCCCCTCGCGAATGCCCAGGGAGCGCACCGGAAGCTGCATTCCCCTGCGCAAGCCTTTCAGCGATTCCAGCAGGTCTGCGCCAAACTCCGTCTCCCCGCTATCCGTCTCATTGCCGCCCGCGCCATTTTCCGCACCAGGAAGCATATCCGTATTTGCTCCGCCGCTGTTTGCTGACATACCCTGCGTCTGATTCTGACTTTTCTTTTTTCTGTCATTTGGGTTGCCAGCCACTTTGAAATATCCTTCTGACAACAGCACCTTAAAGGAAAAGAAAAACTTCTCCTTTCCCATCGCAGTCACCATTGTAATCTTCTGAAATTCCGCTGCCGGATAAAAAATGCTTAAAAATCGCCGCACGATGGCCGCGTAAACCCCATAAGCGTGCCCTTTCAGTGCGCTAAGCGCATTCAGCCCCTGTCCGGTAGGAATAATCGCATAGTGATCGGTGATCTGCTTATCATTGACATATCTCGTCTTTGCGATTCCCTTATAGGAGCCGGATGACAAAATTTCTTCCGCGAATTCCGCGGCAGGCGCAAATCTTTTCAGGCCGCCGATATTTTTATGTATTTCCTTCGCCACCGCGGTCGAAAGGACACGGGCGTCGGTTCGCGGATAAGTCACCAGCTTCTTCTCATACAGCTCCTGCACAATCCGCAGCGTCTCATCCGGGCTGATTTTAAACATGCGGGAGCATTCGTTCTGAAGCTCTGCCAGATTATAGAGCAAAGGCGGATTTTTCTTTTCTTTCTTCTTCTCAATCGAATCAATACGGGCTGTCTCTCCAGAGGTGGCCGCCAGCACATCAGTATCCGTCAGACACGGTCTTTGTCCAGCCGTCTCCGCATTCTGTGCGCTTCCCGGCATCAGAGAGGTAATCAGCGCCGCGGCATCCTCCCGCTTTAAAAAGCCGTTTTCTTTGTAAAGCTTTGGGGAAAGATACCAGTCGGAACCCTCTACCGCACGAAATTCCCCTTCCAGGGATGACTGTGCTTGGCCCGGCAGCTCCACTGACTGCACGACACGGTAAAATGGTGTCTTCACAAACTGCCGAATCTCACGCTCGCGCCGAACCACCATCCCCAGAACGCACGTCATCACGCGCCCAACGGAAACAACCGCACGATTCTTTCCGAGGTAGCTGGAAATCGCATTCCCATATTTCAATGTCAGCAGACGGGAAAAATTGATTCCCATCAGATAGTCTTCTTTCGCACGCAAATAAGCGGCTGACGCCAGGTTGTCATACGCGGAAAGGTCTTTTGCCTGCTCAATCCCGCGGTGAATCTCCTCCTCTGTCTGGGAATCAATCCAGACACGGCGGCGCTTCTTGCCGCGCACCTTTGCCTCCTGCTCCACCAGACGGTATATATATTCTCCCTCCCGCCCGGAATCCGTACAGACATAGATCGTATCTACGTCGCTTCGGTTCAGAAGATGGCTCACGATCGTGAACTGCTTCTTCACGGAAGGAATCACTTCATATAAAAACTGATCCGGGATAAACGGCAGGGTATCCAGACTCCATCTTTTGTATTTGGGGTCATAGGCCTCCGGATAACTCATCGTCACCAGATGCCCGACACACCAGGTCACCACATAGGAATCCGACTCCTGATAGCCGTCGCCGCGCCGCATATCCTCATGCAATGCCTTCGCGAACTCCTGCGCCACGCTTGGTTTTTCTGCTATAAACAGCGATTTTGCCATGTAAATCCTCCGAACAATGTATTAAAAACAGGAAAACCCCTGTGCAAATAGAAAGCAGCAGACAAATACCACTGCCACAGCATAATCGTTTCAATAAATCCACAACAGATCTATTATAAAAGTTATCCTACAATTTTGCAATTATTATTTTTTTATATTCTACGATAAATCAATTGACATTTTGCGTGCATATGTTATATATGTGTAAGTCTTTATTATTTGTGTATCATAAAAATTGAATAATGTATTTAACCAGGGAGCCGGGGGACGTCTCTCACCCAATCCGAATACCTTGCGGAAAGGGGGATTATTATGAGTACATACGAAGAATTTATGGTTTTACTGACTTTGGCATTACTGATAGTCGAAATTCTGAATATGGAAAATAAGAAATAGCCGTCCTGCTCTTGGCGGAGATGACGACTATTACTTATAGGAACTATTAACGCCGGGTCGGGTGAGTGGCATTCACCTTCCGGCTCCCTTGTTAAATGCATTATAACATAAAAATATAATTTTTCAAGATCACAAAATCATTTTTTATACATTACCACTCTTTACTTCGCCGCAATATACCCAAGCGCTTTTAATGTCTCCGCACAGAGCACCGCCCCGCCGGCCGCGCCGCGCACGGTATTATGGGAGAGTCCGACAAACTTATAATCATAGATCGTATCCTCACGGAGACGTCCGATGGAAACGCCCATTCCATTCTCATAGTCGACGTCAAGAACTACCTGCGGGCGGTTGTCCTCTTCCATGTACTGAATGAAATGCTTCGGCGCACTCGGAAGCTCCAGCTTCTGCGGAAGCCCGGAAAAGTTCACCAACTTCTCGATGAGCTGCTCTTTGGTCGGCTTTTTGCGGAATTTTACAAATACCGCTGCCGTATGGCCATTCAGCACCGGTACCCGGATACACTGGCAGGTAATCTTCGGCTCTGTAGCCGGCTTGATCACACCGTCTTCGACAACACCCCAGAGACGAAGCGGCTCTTTTTCACTCTTCTCCTCTTCACCGCCGATGTATGGGATGACGTTTTCTACCATCTCTGGCCAATCCTTAAATGTCTTGCCTGCTCCGGAAATCGCCTGGTATGTAGTTGCGACCACCTCATACGGCTCATATTCACGCCACGCGCTCAAAGCCGGTGCGTAGCTCTGGATGGAGCAGTTCGGCTTTACCGCGATAAAACCGCGGGTCGTCCCAAGACGCTTTTTCTGGGATGCGATCACTTCAAAATGCTCCGGGTTGATCTCCGGCACGACCATCGGGACATCCGGTGTCCAGCGATGGGCACTGTTGTTAGATACAACCGGAGTTTCCGTTTTTGCATATTCCTCTTCGATCGCGCGAATCTCATCCTTCGACATATCGACCGCGGAAAATACAAAATCCACGCTCGCTGCGACCGCCTCTACCTCATTGACATTCATAACAACCAGCTTTTTCACCGCCTCCGGCATCGGGGTCGTCATCTTCCATCTGCCGCCGACAGCCTCTTCATATGTCTTGCCGGCGCTGCGCGGGCTGGCCGCCACCGTCACTACCTCAAACCAGGGGTGATTCTCCAACAGAGAGATAAATCTCTGCCCTACCATTCCGGTCGCTCCCAGAATACCAACTCTCAGTTTCTGACTCATTTTTTCATTTCTCCTCATATTCATGTTGTCTAAAATGTTATGTCTTTGTCTGGCACACATTTGTCTTTACAAGATACACTCGTTTGGTCTCACTGTCAAGACCCAAAAAACTTTTTTCGGTACAATCGCCTGATTTTTCTGTGTTGAAATTAGGATACTTGTGACTGTGAAAGTACGGAACAGTTACAAGTAATTTTCACATATCCTCCATAATCTGAACATATTCTAAACACATTTCGCGCGTATAGTACCAGATGAAACAAATGAAGGACATCATACCAACATTTGTTTTTCATACATTTTTCTCTGGCGGGCAGCGATGCCCGCCCTCCTTTGTTTGCTGAGAAAGCGTTCTCAATGGTCAGACTCGTGGTGCGCTCATTGCGTTCTCAATACTCAGACTCCAGATACTCTTTATAATTCTCCAGCGTCTCCCTCATCGCTGCTTCGCCGGGCGCACCTTTGGTCAGTCTCTTTTCCACGCAGGTCTTCATACTGATCGCTTCGTAGATGTCTTCCTCAAACGCTTCGCTCTCCTCGCGGAATTCCGCAAGGCTCAGATCATCGAGCGCCTTGTTTTCCGCAATGCAGCGCAGCACCAGACGGCCGGAAATTCCGTGCGCGTCACGGAACGGTACACCGTGACTGACCAGATAATCAGCGACGTCCGTGGCGTTCGTAAACCCGTTTTTCGCGGAAGCCTCCATCACGTCTTTGTTAAACTTCATCGTGTCAAGCATGTCTGTAAAAAGAGGCAGGCAGGCATTCACGGTATCAATCGCGTCAAAGGTGCCTTCCTTGTCCTCCTGCATATCCTTATTGTAAGCCAGAGGAATGCCCTTCATCGTCGTCAGAATCCCCATCAGGGATGCGTACACCCGGCCGGTCTTGCCGCGCACCAGCTCGGCAATGTCCGGATTCTTTTTCTGCGGCATGATGCTGCTGCCGGTGCTGTAAGCGTCGTCAATCTCCACAAAACGGTATTCATTGGAATTCCAGATGATGATTTCCTCGGAAAAACGGCTCAGATGCATCATGATGGTCGAGAGCGCACTCAGATATTCAATCACATAATCACGGTCGGACACCGAATCCATGCTGTTCATCGTCGGGCCGTCAAACCCCAGCAGCTCGGCCGTGTAATCGCGGTCCAGCGGATAGGTCGTACCCGCCAGTGCGCCCGCGCCGAGCGGACAGTAATTCATCCGTTTATAAATATCAGCCAGCCGTGAACGGTCGCGTTTAAACATTTCAAAATAAGCACCGATGTGGTGAGCCAGCGTCACCGGCTGCGCTTTCTGCAAATGGGTAAAGCCAGGCATGAACGTATCCAGGTTCTCCTCCATGATACGATAGAGTACCTTTAAAAGCTCCTTTACAAGCCGATCAGTCTCCTTCACCGCATCACGGACATACATCCGCATATCCAGCGCCACCTGATCGTTGCGGCTGCGACCGGTGTGCAGCTTTTTTCCGGCATCGCCGATGCGCTCGGTCAGATTCGCCTCCACAAAGCTGTGGATATCCTCATACTCTGGTGTAATCGCAAGTGTGCCATTCTCTACATCTGTAAGGATTCCCTCCAGCCCTGCTGTAATCTGATCGCGTTCTTTTTCCGTAAGAATTCCCTGCTTCGCGAGCATTTTCACATGCGCCAGACTTCCCTCAATGTCCTGCCGATATAAACGTTTATCAAATGAAATCGAAGCATTGAAATCGTATACCATCTGATCGGTCGCCTTCGTAAAGCGCCCGCCCCATAACTGTGCCATCGTAAATCCTCCTGTATCTCGTTAGCCATCTATATCCAGATTCCGTATATATCTTCCAAAGTCTATCACAAGCTTTGCTCTCATGCAAGAATAAAATTTGGGCATCCGCTCCTCTAATTTTCCTCTATCTGGAACAAGGCATCTCCGGCCTGCACTTCTCCTTCCTTTAAAAGCGTTATCTTCTGATTCTCAGGCAGTTCTGCAAATAAAACCGGTGAAACCATAGAGGCAGCATGCTCCTGCAGATACTCCAGGTCAAGCTTCAGAAGCGGCGTTCCCTGTTTCACCTTATCCCGCGGAGAAACCAGCACTTCGAAGCCCTGTCCCTTCAATTCCACCGTATCAATACCGATATGAATCAGGATACTGACTCCCGAATCCGTAAGAAATCCGACTGCGTGCTTTGTGTCAAACACGAAATCAATCTCTCCGTCCTCCGGCGCCCGCACCAGCGGATCCGTCGGCGTCACAACTGCTCCCTCGCCCATCATTTTCTCCGCAAAAGCGGGATCCGGACAGGTGGCGAGCGGCGCAGCAATGCCGGTCATGGGACTATGAATGATCCTGTTTCCGGGAATCACATTATTTTTTCTGTAAACATCCGACGGTTCGGAACCGTAATCCGCCGTAACGATGGCATCCGCCTCGATTTTCTTATCAGAAGCACACTCTGCTGCCGATCTCTGCCAAGAAGAGATTTGCGCACTTCCCGCCTCATCCTCCAAAATAGCCTCCAGATAAGTCTCCAGATTCGATTTGATTACTGTCACATTCGGCCCGTAAATGACCTGTACACCTTTTCCTTTGCGGATGACACCGGAAGCGCCAGTTGACCGCAGCAGGGCGTCGCTGACTTTTGACGGATCCGCCACCGTACAGCGCAGCCTCGTAGCACAGCAATCCACGTCCTCTATATTGCCCTTGCCCCCAAGGCCCCGCGTAATCGCGGCGCTGACCGGATCGTTTTCATCCACTCTTTCATTACCCGCGCGAACTAATGTCTCGCCGCCATTTCTTGTGCCAGCATTTGCTTTCTCACCAATCCTTCCGCCGGAGGCAGTGCCTCCTTCAACCACACTTTTCGCATTTACATCCGCTCTTGTATAAAGCTTCACATCCGTTTCGTCATCCTCACGCCCAGGCGTCTTAAAATCAAATTTTAAAATCAGAAAGCGAAACAGAAAATAATACAGGAAAGAGTAAATCACCCCAACCGGAATCACCAGCAGCCAATTCGTCTTTGCGTTCCCCTGTAAAATGCCGAAGAGGAAAAAATCCAGGAATCCGCCGGAAAAGGTCAGACCGATCGCGATATTCAGCATATGGGCGACCATATAACAGCTGCCCGCGAGCACTACCTGCACCGCAAACAGCGCCGGAGCCACAAACAGAAAAGAAAACTCCAACGGCTCCGTAATTCCGGTTGCCATGCAGGTAAGTGCCGCGGAGAGCAGAAGACCGCCCGCCTGCTTTTTCTTTTCCGGTTTTGCGCACTGGTACATAGCCAACGCCGCACCCGGAAGACCAAAAATCATAAAAATAAATTCCCCGGAAAAATACCGCGTTGCGTCCGCGCTGAAATGCTCAATATTTGCAGAGTCAGCCAGCTGTGCGAAGAAAATGTTCTGTCCGCCCTCAACAATCCGCCCGGCAACCTCCATCGTGCCGCCCAGCGCCGTCTGCCAGAACGGCATATAGAAAACATGATGCAGCCCAAACGGAATCAGCGCCCGCTTTACCAGACCAAAAATTAGTGTCCCGATGTAGCCGGAACGCGTCACCAGGCCGCCGAGGCTGTAAATACCTGTCTGCACAATCGGCCAGACAAAATACAGCAGAATACCGACGAACATATAGACTACCGTCGAGATGATCGGCACAAACCTGGTGCCGCCGAAAAAAGACAATGCATTCGGCAGCTGAATCCGATAAAACCGATTGTGCAGCGCAGCCACGCCAAGTCCGACGATAATCCCGCCAAAGACACCCATCTGCAGCGTATAAATCCCGCAGGATGTTGTGACCGTTCCCTCCAACACCGATTCCGCAATCTCGCCATCCACAAGCTTCCCGTTGATCTCCAGCATTGCCCGGATCGCCGCATTCATAACAAAATAAGCAATCACCGCTGAAAGGGCGGCCACATCCTTTTCCTTCTTTCCCATGCCAATCGCGACACCGATCGCAAACAAAAGCGGCAGATTATCAAATACCACACTGCCGACGTCATTCATAATGACCAGAAGCGCGTGCAATACTGTCCCTTCCCCCAGAAACCGAGTCAGACGATACGTTTCCAAAGTCGTCTCGTTTGTAAAAGAACTTCCAATCCCCATCAGAAGTCCCGCCACCGGAAGAATCGCGATCGGGAGCATAAAGCTGCGCCCCACGCGCTGCAAAACGCCAAATACTCTGTCTTTCATCCTGAAACCCACTCTTTCCAAAGAATTCATAAGAGAGGTTTATGCGCATAGTAAAACACAGGTACACATAAACCATCTGTTATGTATACCTGTGTCCGAATATATATTTTTCGCAGTTTTTTCGTTCATATACCTGCTATTTCATTTTTCTTTTCCCGCTCTTTCTTCGAAAACACGCATCCACAGTAATCCTGCCGATACAGCCCATATTCCGCCGAGAGCTCCACCGACCGCTTATATCCATTGCGCTTCTTAAAGTCACAGGGCAGCCACCGCATCTGATACTCACGGGCAAGCTCTTCCCCGATCTCGTTGAGCTTCGGCGCGTTTTTAAGCGGGCTAATGGTCAGCGTCGTTGTGACATAATCAAAGCCATCCGCCGCCGCCCTCCGCACTGCCTCTCCGAGCCGCAGCCGAAAGCACGCAAAACACCGCTCGCCGCCCTCCGGGATCTGCTCCAGACCACGTACCACCTCATAAAACTCCCGGCTGTCAAAGCGCCCCTCGATCAGTCGCACCGGATTTGGCAGCACACCGTTTGCCCCCATCTCTTCAATCAGGCGGCGCTGCTCCCGGACACGCCGCGCGTATTCATCCTCCGGGTAAATATTCGGGTTATAGTAAAGAACCGTAATTTGAAAATACTGTGATAAATACTCCAGCACATAGCTGCTGCAGGGTGCGCAGCAGCTGTGAAGCAGCAGAGTCGGAACCGCACAGCCATTTGCGGTGTTTTTGGCGATCACCTGCTCCAGTTCTTTCTGGTAGTTGCGCTTTTTCTGCACAGAAAGCTTTTCCATTTAGTAAAACACTCCTTACCGGTTTTTGTCATAATCATTTCTGAACAATTACAGACAATATACCATAAACCGAGAGACATGGAAAGTGTTTTCATCCGTTCCACCGCCGGAATTCTTCTGCTTCGATGCCGAATGGCTGCAGCATTTTTCCGACAATATGGCGCTCCATATCGCCAACGCTCAGTGCTTCTTCCTCTTTACCTTTCATGTAATACGTCACGACCGGCGGCATGATATAGACATTGTGCAGTCTGGACAGGGTCAGCATATTCTCCAGATGAATCGGACTTAAGGGCGACTCGCGCACGGCGAGCACCAGCTTCCTCTGCTCTTTGATGGTCACGTCCGCAGCGCGCAGCAATAGGTTCTCACTGAACCCATGCGCAATGCCGCTGACTGTTTTCATGGAACAGGGCAGGACAATCATGCCTTCTGTCTGGAAGGTACCGCTCGCGATCGCCGCACCGATATTCTGATTCTCGTAGCAGACGTCAGCCAGCGCGCGGATTTGCTCTGGCTCATACCCGCTCTCCTGCTTTGCCGTGAGCTCCGCGCCGTAGGTATACACCAGATGCGTTTCCACATCCGGCACCTTTTTTAATTCATTTAACAGGCAGACAGCCAGTGGAAATCCGCTGGCGCCGCTTATCCCTACTACAATCCGTTTCATACAGGTTATCCTCCGGTTTTTTCAATCGAAAAAAGAAAGTCCGCCCCATCCACAACTAAAGTTTCCGGTTCTGCCCCGTCTTTCCCTACAGTCTCGCGTCCGGCAGTCCGCAGAAGGCGTCTACCGGAGAAACACCCTTGAACGCGCTCTTTCCAAGCAGCTTGCTGATAACTGCCTCGATCATCGGGCGGTGGCAGCTGTAGGCGTTGATGTAGGTCTTGACACGCGGCACATCCTGCAAATGATACGGATTGGAGAAGGAGACAAAAATATACGGCTCCTCTTCCACATGGCGCGGCACATCCAGCGCATGCTTTTTCGCCCAGAACAGCCGCACCGCGGTCTGATTGGAAGCGTGCTCACAGTTTGCCAGATAAAGGGTCAGGCGATTTTTCGGCAGATCCTTTGTGCCATGCAGTTCTTCTTGTTCAATATCAAAACGCTCCGTCTCAAATCCCGCTTCCCGCAGCAGTTCTTCCGCGATCGCGGTCATACTGCTCTCGATGGGATACCGCGCGTCATCCGGTGCGGCCTCACAGCCTTCCGTGATCGCATCCTTTCCAAGCGTCACCAGACGGATCAGCGGATATTTTTCCGGTGTCAGAGGAAGCACATCCTGGTTATTCTTTACCAGAGTCACGCATTTATCCGCGCACTCTGCCTGCCACTGCTTTGCCTGGGGCAGCTGTCCGCCGGCCGGCGCCTTGCCCACCTTTGCTTTCAGCGCAAGCGTGCGGGTCACCACCTCATTTAAACGCTTTTCCGTCAGGAAGCCGCTCTCCAGCGCGTCCAGCATATACTGGTAGTCCTCATAGAATCCGGTCGTAAACACAAGCATATCACAGCCCGCCATAATCGCAGTCGGAATCGCCTCCCTGTGGGGCATAGCCTGTGTAAAACCGCTCATAATCGTCGCGTCGGTTGTGATGACACCGTTAAAACCAAATTTTTTGCGAAGAACACCTGTCAGCAGTTCTTTGCTCAAAGAACCTGGCAGGCATTCCTCAAACCGCAGTTCGGGATTGATATCCATTTCCACATTCGGCTGCACAATATGCCCCACCATAACGCTCATCAGACCATCCTCGATCAGCTGCTGGTAAATCGCGCCATAGCTTTCATACCAGTCCTTCGCGGAAAGGCTGTTGTAGGTCGGATGCAGATGCTGGTCCCGGAAGTCCACGCCATCCCCCGGATAATGCTTCGCACAGGCCGCCATGCCCTGCTCCTGCAGGGTACGGACATACTGCGAGCAGAAGCTCTTTACCCGCTCCAAATCCGAGCCGCAGGTACGCACGTTGGTAATCGGATTCCGATAGTTTAAGTCCAGGTCACAGACCGGAGAAAAAGTCCAGTTCAGCCCGACCGACTGTCCTTCCAGCGCACATACCTTCGCAAATTTCTCCATCACATCCAGATCGTCCGTCGCCGCCACGGCCATCGGCCAGCCAAAATAAGTGCCGTCGCTCAATCCGCCGGTGCCGCCCTCTTCCAGATTTGCCGCTTTCAAAAGAGGAACTCGCGCCGCCTCATCCAGCGGCTCATACCATGCGCGGATTTTCTTTGCCGGTGCCGGGCGGAAAAGAATCCCGCCAATGTTGTAATCCTTCACCAGAGTTTTCAGCTCATCCGCTCCAAAATCCTGTCCCATCACACAGAACAGCTGACCAACCTTCTGCTTTGCTGTCATGGAGGAAAGCGTCTCCTCCACCCAACGCACCTGGTCATCCGTTAAATAAAATGGTTTTTCCTGTAAGTTCATATGCTCCGCCCTTCTCTCTTTTTTCTTTTATTGTACTACTTTTTCCGCCCTCTGTTCTATTCTTTTTCTGCACAGTTCTATGCTGATTATGAATTGATGAATTGATGTTAAATTCAGCTGAAGTTTTTCTTGCAATCAATGCGGTTTTCGTTTATGATAGATGGCAACGGAGATATAGCTCAGCTGGGAGAGCATCTGCTTGACGTGTAGAGGGTCACAGGTTCGAGTCCTGCTATCTCCACGAAGAGCCGGGTCAAAAGATCCGGCTCTTTTCATATCGTCATCCATCTTCCTTTTTAAAACAGCTCCGGCACCCACTTTTTCGGGTTCACATCCATAAATTTCGCGCGCTCGAACCGATCCTTCTGGTCGTATGGCACAGTGCAGTCGAAGATCGCCTTGCACGCCACGCCGGTCGCACGGATATCCGGATGATACTTCGGATTATTCGACGGATCCAGCGGATGGCACTGTACGCCAGGAATCATGATGATATCCTTGTCCGCCTGGAAGCGGGTCGTCATTGCCCACATCACATCCTTGATGTCAAACGGATCGACGTCTTCATCCACAAGGAAAACATGCTTGAGCTCTGCAAACGCGGAGAACGCGAGCAGCGCAGCCTGGCGCTGACGTCCCTCGTCGGACGGCATGGATTTTTTAAACTGCATGATCGCAATATATTTTCCGCCGCCGGAAGACGCACAGTAAACGTTTTGCAGCTTGCCCGGCATGGCTTTTTCTACCATTGTAAGAATGCTCGCCTCGGTCGGGATGCCAGCCATAGAGACATGCTCCTCGGACGGTCCGATGCAGGTCTGCATGATCGGGTTTTTGCGGGTCGTCACGGCTTTCACCTTGATCACTGGCAGCGCCGGGTTGGCCGGTCCGCAATAGCCCGGGAATTCCGGCATCGCCTTGCCCGTACCGGAATTGATATCCTCCTGGATGCGTCTGCCCGGAAGGACTTCGCCCTCGATGACATACTCCGCGTTCGCGATCGCGCGCTCGTTGATCGTCAGACATTTTACCAGCTCTACCGGCTGCTGACGAATCGCGCCCGCCGCCTGCAGCTCATCGTAGCCCAGCGGCGTTGTCGGCGGCTCAAAGCATGACGCAATCTCAATCGCCGGATCCACACCGATTGAAATCGAAATCGGAAGCGGCTCGCCCTTCGCCTCAGCCAGTTCAAAGAAATGTCCGATGTGGCGTGCCCCAGGCTGGAAGAAGATCGAAATCTCATCCTTGCTCTGCAGGCACATCCGATGAATCGTCACGTCAGATGTTCCGGTCTCCGGACTGGTTGCGTAGCACATGCCAAGCGTAATGTACGGGCCTGCGTCCTCTTCGGTATTCGTCGGAGCCGGTACCAGCTTTCTCACATCAAAATCCGGATCTGTCGCCAGATGAACGACTTCCTGACACTTCGCCTGCTCCCGCGGGATTTCCACCGGCGGAATCGGATTTGTCACGCTGTCCTTCAGCAAAAATCCAAGCCGCTTCGGATCACAGTCCAGCAGCGCTCCGACTCGCTTGCGGCTTGCCAAAAGCCCGATCAGCACCTTCGCGTCCGGATGGCCTTTTACGTTATTAAAAATCATCGCAGGTCCTTCCTGCGTCGGGCGCTGTACGGTACCGCCGGCACCCACATGGCGGTAAACGCCGGAGAGTTCGGCCATCGGCTCCACTTCCACATCCGTCTCCACCAGCTGCCCGGGCATGGATTTTAAAAGCTCCAGCGCCGAACGAAGATCGGTTACTTTGTTTGCCATTTTTGTTTCCTCCTGTTCCTTTCCTCTGCATGCTTCCACTATCTGCAAATACTCTCAATCCAGTCGCACACCTCGCCCGGATAGTCCGCCTCACAGTGCGGCTTGTCCCACACAAGCGCGTAATCTACCGGTTTGCCGGCATTTGCCAGCTCCAGCGCCAGCGTCATACCGATCATAAAGGAGGTATCTGCGTCGCTCGCGCCGACACGCACACGATAGTATTTCGCCTGATCGGATTTCTCCTCTGTTCCGATGAAATTCAGCGGATTGTTCAGATATTTCTGGCGGGTCAAAGCAGTATCCCCTGTTGCCAGCACATACGCCGGATAATATGCTCCGTACTCCTCTGGGAACTGCGTCTTCAGGGATTCAATTGCCTTCGCGACATCCGTGCTGAAATGAACAGACGGCTGATCCGGTGTTCCATACACCTCGTTCTCTCCGCTCCGGCAATTCAGGATATCAAAAGAGGTACAAGGCTTCATCCTGCGACGATGGTTCAGCACATAAGTATCCAGATCGGAAACCTTTGCCTGCGCCCCATCCCAGGAGAGCCACCCGCTCTTATCTTTTCCCTGCAGCGTGATCATGGGCGGCTCAAACGGCGGCGGCGTCGGCACACCCTTGGGCGGGCGGGAAAGCATATTGCCCAAAGTAGGCGGTTCCGAAGGCAGATCGCCATCCGGTCCGCCAACAGGCGGTTTATTCAACGCTACGCCAGGACCGGCATGACCCTGCATCAGGGAAACATCGTCCGGTTCATCATCATCCTTGCCACCTTGCGGTGCCATCGTCTCATAGGTATAGTTTCCTTTAATATAATCCTCCGCCGAATACTGCTCTGGAAGCTCGCCCTTCTCCAGCTTCGACAGAAACTTCGTCGCAGACTCGTCAATCCTCGCCATCAGATAGTCATACGCACTGCCGCTTCTGCCATCGGCATTCAGGCTCAGTGCTTCTCCAGTTTCCGGATTTTTCAGTCCAAGGCTATTGAAATACCGGATATAGCTATCGCTGAGTCTGGCTGAAAGCGCTTCCTCAAATGGCGTCATCACACCAGCCGGTCCAGCCGGGGACGGCTCGTTTTCTTTATCTGCCGAGAACATCCACTCATAAGCGAGATCCGCGTGCTCCAGATCAATGATCGGACAGTAAATCTGCGCCGCATAAACATCGTCACGCTCATCCATGAATGCGCCGGATTCTTCCAGATAGGAGTCATAATTCTGATTGTTTCCGGTTACTGCAAGCAGCGAAGACATCGCCCCGCCCGCGCTCCAGCCGACAGAAATGATCTTTTCCATATCGCCCGGCAGCACAGCCGCGTTGTGGCGCAGGAAACGGATCACGGTCTTCAAATCCACCAGGTTCGAAGGAATCTTTCCGCAGCGTTTTCCGTCCGCGTCCCTCGACTCACGTCCGCGGTTCCCGCATGTCACATAGACAAAACCGCGCTCCAGGTACTGCGGCCCAAAGCAACGCGGACCGCCCAGCCACATATGCGGCATCTCCATATAGCCCGCGGAATTGTTGTTCATAATTACCGGAGCTGTCGCAGCCGTAAAGCCATTCATGCTGCCCTCCGGGTCAATCACGCCGCCTTCCTTCATATAAGGCGCCGGAACAAAAATACTGAGCCGCTGAAATTTCGGCGTTGTCGCTTTTGACGTATAAAGCACATCCTCCAGGCACCAGCACTGATACTTCTCATCGAAGAACCACTGATCCTGAACCTCCGCTAAATCCATTGTTTTATTGATCATGGGAATTGATTGAGTCATTTATAAAATCCCTCCTTTTTCATCTGCTCATTCTGACAGAACCATTCACGTGGAAAGCACGCTTATCTGTCCTGAACAGTGATTATCCTTATCATATTACCTTTTTCCCCATCTGTCTCATTCTATTTAGAGCTAATTGATGCCAAATATGAAACAAAGAGTTATAGATTACGATCTATTTTTCTCTTGAAATCAGCTATAATACCAGGGACTTATTTCAGGTTTTGATCCAGCCAGCCCCACAGCACTTTCATATTCCAGTCGCTGGAATACTCTTTATCCTCATGATCCGCATTTGGCAACGGTACAAACTCCACACGCCCTGCTCCCAGCTTCTGGCAGATCGCATTGACAAAGTTCACGCTCTGCATAAAAGGCACGAGACGATCCATGCAGCCGTGCTCCACAAGCATCGGAGCCATCTTTTCACTGATATAGGTAGCCGGATTTGCTTTCGCCAGCCATTCGTCTGAGAGTTCTGGCAAAGCTCCTCCCATATAGCTGCTCTCGGCTGATTCCGGTGTGTCATGATCGGCAAAACTCACCCCATTCGCGCGCGCCTGGTCATCCATCGGTCGAAAATCCATCGGGCCAAACTGGTCAACCGCCGCCTGCACGGTGCAGTCGCCATCAAAGCTCATTCCTTCCTCGCCTGGAAACGCTCCACTCGGAATGTTCATGCCCATGATCGCCGCAAGATTCCCTCCCGCGCTGCCGCCCAAGGCACAGATCCGATTCGGGTCAATCGAATACTTTGCCGCATTTCTGCGAAGGAACCGAAATGCCTCTCTACAGTCCAACACAGCAGCAGGAAAAATTGCTTCGCCGCTAAGCCGATACTCCACCGAAGCGATCGCATAGCCATGGTGAAGCCCCTGCAAATAGGTATCCATATGGTCATCACGCTTATCTCCCATGCCGAATCCACCGCCATGTAGATGGACCACCAGCGGAAACGGTCCATCTCCCTCTTCGGGTAAATACAAATCCAGGCACTGCGCCTTTGACTGATTTGCGTACGGAATATCCAGAAATTTACGTTTTACCCAGCTGACATCCGCCATCTTCATTTCAAATCCGCCGCCCGGCTCGCCCTCCGGAGCATCAGAAAAACGAAGGGAGCCCTCCAGGCTGTCATAATCCTCTAAGCCAAACGTTTTTTTATCCTCGCTCATTTTTTCCTCACATTCTAAGAAACTGTCGGCCTATAGCTCATGCGTCTTGCACCGTCTGATACGCGAATCACAGGTTTTATAGTAAACATCGTAACTGCCGGGGCAGCCGAAGACCAACGCTTCCGCTGTCCCGGCATCGGGAATGGTGCAACTTACATTTTTCTATATTCTGAACAGTTACCGGAAATGCACTTGCAATATGCATTTGCTATTCCAACTACTTCGTTACTTCGCAAGAGCCGCATCCTTCTTCGCATTTGCCTCACGATATTCAGGAGCATATTTCTCCACATTTGTCAGAACTACAAGGATAAGAATAATCACCCCGAAAATTGCGCCCATATACGTGTAGTTAAACTGAATCGCGTTGACTGCCGCCTCACTCTGTGTTTCCAGAGTCGCATCATAACCAGCTGCGGCCAGAATCCATGCACACATACCGGAGCCAAAGCCCATACCGATCTTGGAGCCGATCGACTGTGCGGAAGAAATCAAACCTTCCGAACGCATACCAAACTTCCAGTATCCATACTCAACCACGTCCGGAACCAGAGCAAACACTGCGCTCAGCAGCGGACCGGCGCCCAGTGAACGGATAATAACACCGATAATAATCAATGTGGTATTCGTTCCCGCCATACCGGCGATTACAAAACCGATAATCAGAAGCACTGCACCGATCTCCAGGAAGAATTGCTTCGACCATTTATTGGAGATTGCCGGCATCAGAAGCAGGATGATGATACCAGGCGCCTGTCCCGCGGCAATCAGGGTAGACATAAACATCGGGTTGTTCAAAACCGCGTTGCAGAAATAAGTCTGTGCAGCAATCGCATTTGCGTTCATCAAAAGACTGAACACACCGATGAGAAGCAGCAGCCAAAAATACTTATTCTTTAATACAGACGGGAGCTGCTGTCCTATGGTCGGCTTCGGACCTGCATCTATATTCTCTTTGGATTCTCCCTCTTCCATTCCGATTTCTTTGTTAAGCAGGCCGGAAATCAAAATCAGGCCTCCCGCAATCAGACCAAGGATGATACTCGACCAGTGCCAACCCAGTGCCAGTACCAGCGGAGTGATTGCTGAACCAGCAATCAGGCCGATAATGTTGTTCCCAACAGCGGAAAACGTGGCCAGCATCGTGCTGTCCTGCGGATCTCGTGTCATCAGCGGAAGCATAGCTGTATTCGCGATGCCAAAAATTGTATAGACAATCACAGACATGAATATGTAGGTGAGATAAGCGTAAACCAACTTCGTACCGTCTGCCGCCCCTACAGGCACATGCATCAGCAAAACCATACCCAGGAAAGTCAACGGGCCGGACAGGATCAGCCAGGGACGAGCCTTGCCCCATTTTGTATTCGTCTTGTCTACCACCATGCCCATTATCAGATCGCTGAAGCCATCAAAGATACGGCACACTACGAACATGGTGCCGATTGCCGCTGCGCCCATCAGTGCGGTGTCCGTGTAGTAGCTCAGCAGGAAAGCAGCGCCAATCTGGCTGAATATGTTACCGCCGCCCGTGCCAAGTCCGTAAACGGTTTTCCGCCACAACGGGACTTTTTTGTTAGTACTCATTTGTAAAACCTCCTTCTTTTGTTAATGATAGATTTGGGTCAACCTTATATCTCGGTCACGGCTGACTTCTTTTAAAGTCTGATAAATTATAAACTATACAAGGTTGACAAGCAATTCGAATTCCTGTACAATTTATTCCAGAATGGAATTGTGAAATATATCTGGATTACTTTTATAAATCAATTTTGCTTTGTGAGGTTTTTACACATGAACATTGAATACTTTCGTGAATTTACCGTTCTCGCGGACTGTTCTAATTATCTGGAGGCCGCTGACCGGCTTTTCATCGGACAGTCGACTCTGTCCAAACACATTATGTCCATGGAAAAAGAACTGGGCGTTCCGCTGTTTGAACGCACTTCTCGTAAGGTTTCCCTGTCAAAATATGGCAAGCTTCTGCTCCCCTATGCCAACACGATCGTCCAGACACAGTATAGCTACACCTCTACCTTGCAGAATGAACTCGAATCCGAACGCGGCCGTGTGACCGTTGGCACCATCGCCGCCACTGCAAAATATGGCATTACCGGCCTGATCGCTGATTTTAAAAGAAAGTATCCAGGAAGCAGCATCCAGATGTTTGAGGGAGACCCGAACGACCTGGCTTCTCAGCTTCGGGAGCGCAAATGCGATGTCATTTTCGCACATATGCCGGAGCGGGAGCTGACGGATGGAACAGTTCAGCGTATTCATTATCTGGACGACTCTCTAGTCTGCATCCTTCCAAGGAAACATCCTCTCGCCGAGAAAAAAGAGCTGCGTCTGGAGCAGTTGCGAGATGAGACCTTTATCGCACTCAAAGAAAATACGACCATTCATCAGCTCATTCTTGACAGCTGCTATCGGGTCGGGTTTTCTCCAAAAATTGCATTTATCTGTCATCGTATAGACAGTGTTTTGGATCTGGTAACAAAGGGAATGGGCATTGCAATCCTGGCGGAGTATATGACAAACCGGCCGGAGGACGGCAATTTCCCAGAGAACGCTCCGTTCGCGGTTGCTTCGATTCTTCCACATACAACGATATCCGTAGACCTCTGCTATCGGAATCAGCATGATCTTTCGCCCATGGCCAAACGTTTTGTAGAACTGGTACAGAAAAAAACAGAGGCCGACATCCCTGCGAATTCTAATCTTTCAGCCTCTCAGCTGAATTTGAGTTCCCTGCGACCGTGATCGGGTATGTAAAACGCAAAATATCTATACTGTCTTCGCCAAACAAGCATACCGCAGGAGCTTCTGCGGATGATCTACGGTTGACGTTTGGAAAATGATGCTATATAATCAGCCCCGTTACAATATATCTTAGAGAAAAACAGCGGGGTTCTCTTGATCCTGGAGAGAACAGGTACACCCCCGCAGGAAGAACACGGAGGGATAAGACTTGAAAAAAGAACAGACCATTTCAGAAGAAAACAAAATGGGCGTTATGCCAGTAAACCGGCTGCTCGTGACTATGGCGTTGCCTATGATGATATCCATGCTGGTACAGGCACTCTACAATGTCGTTGACAGTATATTTGTGTCCCAAATCAGTGAGGACGCTCTTACAGCCGTCTCCATGGCCTTTCCGATGCAGAATCTGCTGATCGGCCTGGCAACTGGCATTGCAGTCGGTATGAATGCCCTGGTTTCCAAAGCACTTGGTGAGAAAAAATCCGAATTAGCTAATCATATGGCCATGCATGGAATCTTTCTGGCGCTATGCGCCTATTTACTGTTTCTGGTGCTGGGTCTTACCATATCCAGAATATTTTTTGTCATTCAGGGAGCCTCAGATACCATTGCTCAGTATGGCCACGACTATCTGATTATCATCATGTGTGTAAGCTTCGGTGTCTACATTGAAGTCATCTATGAGCGGCTTCTCCAGTCAACCGGAAAAACCATCTATACGATGTTTACACAGGGGATCGGTGCGATCATCAATATTATCATGGATCCGATGCTGATTTTCGGCATCGGCATTTTCCCGAAAATGGGCATCAGAGGCGCTGCGGCAGCGACTGTACTTGGACAAATTGTAGCAGCAATACTTGCCGTCACCCTGAATACCATGAAAAACACTGACATTCAGCTTGATTTCCGAAAATTCAGACTAGATCTAAAAGCCATCGGCAATATCCTGTTTATCGGTATTCCATCAGTGATCATGGTAGCCATCGGTTCAGTGATGACTTTCTGCGTGAACAAGATTCTGATTGCCTTTTCTTCTACGGCTGTCGCGGTCTTCGGTGTTTATTATAAGCTGCAAAGCTTTGCCTTTATGCCAGTATTTGGCATGAACAACGGAATGGTGCCGATCATCGCCTACAATTATGGTGCACAGAAGCCGGATCGCATTATGAAAACACTGAAGCTCGCTGCTTTTTATGCTACCTGTATTATGTTGATTGCATTCGCGATTATGCAAACCATTCCGGGAACGCTTCTGCAGCTTTTCAGCGCTTCTGACGAAATGCTCGCAATCGGAATCCCGGCGCTTCGAACCATCAGTATCAGCTTCCTGTTCGCTGGTGTAAGTGTCATCTGCTCTTCGTTTTTCCAGGCGATGGGCTGCAGTATCTACAGTATGCTGATCTCAATCATGCGTCAGCTCGTCTGCCTGATCCCGCTGGCCTATCTGTTCGCACAGACCGGTGATGTCACAAAAGTATGGCTTGCATGGCCGATCGCTGAAATCGTATCCATCACCTGCGGTCTGTTCTTCCTGAACCGGATCAACAAAAAAATGATTCGGCCGATGCAGCAGGCGCAGTAAAAATTGTAAAAGCTTGATTTGTCGGGCAAAACGTATCATTTCTGTCCGACAGATATCATCTGCATGTTCCTGTCGAACGATTTATTTGTAAAACAGCTGGACACTTGCCGGATAGGATGGTAAAATATGAGCCGACGAAATTCATATTCTGATAGAAAAATCTGAAGTTTTTCCTATCTGGCAAAAGATGCAGGAAGGAAGCGCAATAGATGTTCATTAAATTTTTAAAGCCGTTATCATTTATACCGGCTCTTTTACTTATGTATATTATTTTCTCTTTTTCTTCACAGGATGGCGACACTTCAGCAGACCTCAGCTACGAAGTGAGCTATACTCTCGTGGAGGCTGGCAACGTCATTCTCGATGCCGATCTGCAGCCAACGGAAATTGCCAGCCTGGCTACGCGTTTTAACGGGGTCGTCCGAAAGCTTGCTCACATGACAGAGTATTTTGCCCTGGCTATCGCTGTTTCGTTTCCATTGTATGTCTATGGTCTTCGAGGGATACCTCTTATGCTTGTCGCCGGATTGTTCTGTGTAGCTTTTGCTGCCAGCGACGAATATCATCAATCCTTTGTCGATGGCCGCGGGCCGGGTGTCCGGGATGTCTTAATCGATTCGTTCGGTGTCTTCTGGGGTATCATTCTTGTGCGCATCATCGGATGGACTGGGCGAAAAACAATTTTCCGTCCCTTTAGCAAGAAGAAAAAGAATAAAGGAAATCAAGAAGCGGCAGCCACAGAAGACGCTGCCTATTATAAGGAAGCTTCTTCCATTTACCCGCCTCGAGCACAGAACCGTCAGTCTCAGGTATACCAGAATGGACGCCAGAATTCTCCGTATCAACAGCAGTCGTCTACGCAAAACTCATGGATGTACCAGAACACGCAGTCTAATTCGGGGCAGAACCTATATCATGGAGCATCCCAGACGGCATCCAGTTCCAAAAAACGGCGGCAAAACAATGCCGAAAGTTTATCCGAAGATATGTCGTTAAAAAAGCTGATTCATGACCTGACAGACAAAGATACAAATGAAGAATAAAATATTTTGACAGTAAGAAAGCCCCGGCTGGCAGCCAGGGCTTTCTTATTTTGATTCTGTTTCCGTTCAACGAATCCTGAAAGAAGACGCAGGAGATTAAATCAGTCTTCACCACTTTTCGACAATTCTTCCCCCGGATTCTCCTCCAATTCTGGGGATGCTTCGGGCACTTCTGCCTCCGCAGCAAAGTTTTCTTCCTCAGCAGGCATTTCTTCCGCTTTAATCACGGAAGATGTAGCGTCCTCCAGATCTGCCGACTTATCTTCTGACTCTCCTTCTTCTCCAATCAACTCACCCAAGGTCATTTCCTGTGCTCCGTCAACCGGTGCCAGATCGTCATCTTCTTCGCCATACTCATCAAGCATCATCTGCTCATATTCGTAATCATCCGTTCCTGACGTGTCAATCGCAACATTGCGATAGCGTTTCATACCGGTACCCGCAGGAATCAGCTTACCAATGATCACATTCTCCTTCAGGCCTACCAGAGGATCTACCCTCCCCTTGATCGCCGCTTCAGTCAGGACTTTCGTAGTCTCCTGGAATGAAGCTGCTGACAGGAACGAGTTTGTCGCCAGGGACGCTTTCGTGATACCAAGCATAATACGCTTACCTTCCGCAGGCTCTTTCCCTTCCGCTATTATCTGAGCATTCTTATCCTCATATTCCAGAATATCAACGAGACTGCCTGGCAGGAAATCTGTATCCCCATTTGTCTCGATCCGAACCTTTTTCAGCATCTGGCGTACAATAACCTCAATGTGCTTGTCATTGATTTCTACACCCTGCAAACGATATACACGCTGCACTTCCCGAAGCATGTAATCCTGCACTGCCTCAATGCCCTTGATCTTCAAGATGTCATGCGGGTTCACACTACCCTCTGTCAGCTCATCACCGGCTTCCAGGTATGTGCCGTCAACCGGTTTCATTCTGGAGCCATACGGAATCAGATAGGTCTTGGATTCTCCTGTCTCCTCGTTCGTCACTACAATCTCACGTTTTTTCTTGGTGTCCCGCAGAGAAGCCATACCGGCAATTTCTGTGATAATTGCAAGTCCTTTTGGTTTTCTTGCCTCAAAAAGCTCCTCAACACGCGGAAGACCCTGTGTGATATCGCCGCCGGCCACACCGCCAGTGTGGAACGTACGCATCGTCAGCTGCGTACCAGGTTCACCAATCGACTGTGCTGCGATAATACCGACAGACTCTCCCACCTGTACCAGCTCACCGGTCGCCATGTTAGCTCCATAGCACTTTGAGCAGATTCCAATGTGAGAACGGCAGGTCAAAATCGAACGAATCTTAATCTTTTCAAACGGCTTGCCTTCTGCATCCACGCCTTCTTTCATAATTCGCGCGGCACGCTTCGGTGTGATCATATGATTTGCTTTCACAATGATCTCGCCATCTTTGTCACAGATATCCTCACAGGAAAACCGCCCAGTAATACGCTCCTGAATGTTCTCGATCTCCTCTTTCCCGTCCGAGAATGTATGCACATACATACCAGGAATCTCGTCACTGCCTTCGCAGCAGTCCGTCTCACGAACAATCAGATCCTGTGAGACATCCACAAGTCGTCTGGTCAGATATCCGGAGTCTGCTGTACGAAGCGCTGTATCCGAAAGTCCCTTACGGGCGCCATGTGCAGACATGAAGTACTCCAGTACGTCCAGTCCCTCACGGAAATTCGACTTAATTGGCAGCTCAATCGTGTGGCCGGTCGTATCAGCCATCAGGCCGCGCATGCCAGCAAGCTGCTTAATCTGCTTGTTCGATCCACGCGCACCGGAATCGGCCATCATGAAGATATTGTTATATTTGTCCAAACCGTCAAGCAAGGCCTTGGTCAGGACATCATCCGTATCTTTCCAGGTCTCCACAACCTCTTTATAGCGCTCTTCATCCGTGATCAGACCACGCTTATAGTTTCTCGTAATCTTATCTACTGTATCCTGCGCCTGTTTAATCAGCTCAGGCTTCTGCGGCGGCACTGTCATATCCGAAATAGATACCGTCATCGCAGCCTTTGTGGAATACTTATAACCCATTGCTTTGATGTCATCCAGTACCTCAGCCGTCTTTGTAGAGCCATGTATGTTGATGACTTTCTCCAGAATGCTCTTAAGCTCCTTCTTTTTGACAAGGAAATCTACTTCCAGCTTCAATTCATTGCCCGGAATGGAACGATCTACAAAGCCCAGATCCTGCGGCAAAATCTCATTAAACAGGAATCGTCCAAGTGTTGATTCCACATCATCCATTACCACACTGCCATCCGGCATCTTCTTTATCATACGGACCGTAATCTTCGACTGCAGGGTAATAAATTTATTCTCATAGGCAAGGATGGCCTCCGCTACACTCTTGAAGAACTTTCCTTCACCGAGAGCCCCTGGCCGCATCTGGGTAAGATAATAAATACCAAGCACCATATCCTGAGAAGGAACAGCCACCGGGCCGCCATCGGAAGGCTTCAGAAGGTTGTTCGGAGAAAGCATCAGGAAACGGCACTCCGCCTGCGCTTCCACAGACAACGGAAGATGAACTGCCATCTGGTCGCCATCGAAGTCTGCATTAAATGCGGTACACACAAGCGGGTGCAGCTTGATTGCCTTGCCTTCGACCAGGATCGGCTCAAACGCCTGAATGCCCAGACGATGCAGTGTAGGAGCACGGTTCAGCATAACCGGATGCTCCTTGATCACATTTTCCAGGACATCCCAAACTTCCGGCTGCAGACGTTCTACTATCTTCTTTGCGTTCTTAATATTGTGTGAAGTGCCGTTCTCCACCAGTTCTTTCATAACAAACGGCTTAAACAACTCAATAGCCATCTCTTTGGGCAGACCGCACTGATAAATCTTCAGCTCTGGTCCTACGACAATAACTGAACGTCCTGAGTAGTCTACACGCTTACCAAGCAAATTCTGACGGAAACGGCCAGACTTACCCTTCAGCATATCGGAAAGAGATTTCAGCGCCCGGTTCCCCGGTCCTGTAACCGGACGGCCGCGGCGTCCATTGTCAATCAGCGCGTCAACTGCTTCCTGGAGCATACGTTTTTCATTGCGCACAATAATATCCGGTGCACCAAGCTCCAGCAGCCTCTTCAGTCGATTGTTGCGGTTGATGATACGGCGGTAAAGGTCATTCAGATCCGATGTAGCGAATCGTCCGCCATCAAGCTGTACCATCGGACGCAGATCCGGCGGAATCACCGGGATCACTGTCATTATCATCCACTCCGGACGATTGCCAGACTCCCGGAAAGCTTCAACAACTTCCAATCTCTTGATGATTCTCGCACGCTTCTGACCAGTAGAATTCTTAAGGGCCGCTTTCAGCTCTGCGGATTCTTTCTCGACATCGATCGCTTCCAGAAGCTCCTTCACGGATTCGGCACCCATACCCGCACGGAATTGTTTGCCCCATTTTTCCTTTGCTTCCTGATACTCCCTCTCAGTCAATACCTGTTTGTAATGCAAATCCGACTCACCCGGATCCAAAACAATATAGTTTGCGAAATAGAGAATCTTCTCAAGCACGCGCGGAGAGATGTCCAGAATAAGACCCATTCTGGATGGAATCCCCTTGAAGTACCAGATATGGGATACCGGAGCCGCCAGCTCAATATGTCCCATACGTTCACGACGAACAGAAGATTTTGTCACTTCTACGCCGCATCGATCACAGATTACGCCTTTGTAACGAATCTTCTTATATTTTCCGCAATGGCACTCCCAGTCCTTGCTCGGCCCAAAAATGCGCTCACAAAACAAACCGTCTTTTTCTGGTTTTAAAGTTCTGTAATTGATCGTTTCCGGCTTTTTGACCTCTCCATGAGACCACTCCCGGATTTTATCAGGAGAAGCCAGACCGATCTTGATGGCATCAAACGTCATTGGCTGATACACTTCACTGCTATTTGTCTCTGGCATTGATGGTACTCCTTTCACACGTTACTCTTCGTCAAAAGTTTCTTCCATTTCCATATCATACAGGTCTAATCCATCGTCTCCGTCACTGTCATTGCTCTCTTCCTCGACGGAAACAAGTTCATCCCCATCAAACTCCTGGCGGCTGAACCCATAACGGCCCAGGGATTCATCTTCTTTGTCATTGTATTTGCGGTCTTCACCCATCACAGAACGGAAGTCTGTATCCCCATAATCAGCAGTCTCCATAATCTCTACTTCTGTATTATCATCTTTCAGCACCCTGACATCCAGGCCAAGAGACTGAAGCTCTTTCAAAAGCACCTTAAAGGATTCCGGAATACCCGGCTCAGGAATATTTTCTCCCTTGATGATCGCTTCATAAGTCTTCACACGACCTACCACATCATCTGATTTCACGGTCAGAATCTCCTGCAGAGTATAGGACGCACCATACGCTTCCAGAGCCCAAACCTCCATCTCTCCGAAACGCTGACCGCCAAACTGCGCCTTGCCGCCCAGAGGCTGCTGGGTTACCAGAGAATACGGACCGGTAGAACGAGCGTGGATCTTATCGTCCACCAGATGATGGAGCTTCAGGTAATTCATGTGTCCGATCGTTGTCGGACCGTCAAAATATTCGCCTGTCCGCCCGTCGCGAAGCTGAACCTTTCCATCTCTCGAGATCGGCACACCTTTCCAGAGGGCTCTGTGATCCCGGTTCTCCCACAGATAATCCAGCACTTCCGGAAGCAGCTCATCTTCATGCTTTTCTTTGAATTCATCCCACTCCAGATTCACGTAATCATTCGCGAGCTCCAGAGTATCCATAATATCATTCTCATTTGCACCGTCAAATACTGGTGTTGATACATTAAAACCAAGAGCTTTTGCCGCAAGGCTTAAGTGAATCTCCAATACCTGCCCGATATTCATACGGGACGGCACGCCCAGCGGATTCAATACGATATCCAGGGGACGTCCATTTGGAAGGAAAGGCATATCCTCTACCGGAAGCACGCGGGAGACAACACCCTTGTTTCCATGTCGGCCAGCCATCTTATCGCCAACAGAAATCTTTCTCTTCTGTGCAATATAAATGCGAACCGCCTGATTCACACCAGGTGAAAGTTCATCTCCATTCTCCCTGGTAAATACCTTTGCATCTACCACAATACCATATTCACCGTGCGGCACTTTCAGGGAAGTATCACGCACTTCACGCGCTTTCTCACCAAAGATTGCACGCAGCAGACGTTCCTCTGCGGTCAGCTCCGTTTCACCCTTCGGCGTTACCTTGCCAACCAGGATATCACCGGCCCGCACTTCAGCACCGATGCGGATGATACCTCTCTCATCCAAATCTTTCAGAGCCTCATCGCCGACGCCCGGCACATCGCGGGTAATCTCCTCCGGTCCGAGCTTCGTATCACGCGCTTCCGCCTCATATTCCTCAATATGCACGGAAGTATATACATCGTCCATCACCAGCTTTTCACTGATCAGAACCGCATCCTCGTAATTGTAGCCTTCCCAGGTCATAAATCCAATCAACGGATTCTTTCCAAGTGCGATTTCGCCATTTGAAGTCGACGCACCATCCGCGATTACATCCCCTGCTTCCACACGTTCGCCTTTATTCACAATCGGGCGCTGATTATAGCAGTTGCTCTGATTGCTGCGGACAAATTTTTTCAAATGATACTCGTCGCGCTGGCCGTCATTCGTACGAATTACAATGCAGTTCGACTCTGCGCGCTCAACCACGCCAGCATGAGTGGCTACTACACACACACCAGAGTCAACAGCCGTCTTTGTCTCCAGACCAGTGCCAACAACAGGTGCTTCTGTCGTCAAAAGCGGAACTGCCTGACGCTGCATGTTCGAACCCATCAGAGCGCGGTTCGCGTCATCGTTCTGCAAAAACGGAATCAACGCCGTCGCCACAGAAAATACCATCTTCGGCGATACGTCCATGTAATCGAACATTGTACGCTCATATTCCTGTGTCTCCTCGCGGAAACGACCAGAAACGTTTTTGCGGACAAAATGCCCTTCCTCATCCAGTGCCTCGTTTGCCTGCGCTACATGATAATTATCCTCTTCATCCGCGGTCATATAAACCACTTCATCCGTAACGCGCGGATTCTTCGGATCAGAATGATCAATCTTCCGGTACGGCGCTTCCACAAAACCGTACTCATTGATTCGGGCATAGCAGGCCAGTGAGTTAATCAGACCGATATTCGGGCCTTCAGGCGTCTCAATCGGGCACATTCTGCCGTAATGGGAATAATGCACGTCTCGAACCTCGAACCCGGCTCTTTCTCTTGAAAGTCCTCCCGGTCCAAGTGCGGACAGACGGCGCTTATGCGTCAGTTCAGAAAGCGGATTGTTCTGATCCATAAACTGAGACAGCTGAGAAGAACCGAAGAACTCTTTCACCGCCGCCGTCACCGGTTTGATATTAATCAGAGACTGCGGCGAAATACCTTCAATCTCCTGCGTTGTCATACGCTCGCGAACCACCCTTTCCAGTCTGGCCAGACCGATACGATACTGGTTCTGCAGCAGCTCGCCTACCGCACGGATACGGCGATTGCCCAGATGGTCGATATCATCATTCGTGCCAATGCCATATTCCAGATGGATGTTATAATTAATCGAAGCAAGAATATCTTCTTTCGTAATATGCTTCGGAATCAGCTCATGTACAGAACGCCGAATCGCGTCTTTCTGATCTTCCGGATCATCATACTCTTCCAGAATCTTTTTCAATGCCGGATAATATACTAACTCTGTGATCCCCAGATCGCGCGGGTTACAGTCAACGTAAGTGCGAAGATCTACCATCATACTGGAAATCACCTTCACGTCACGTTCTTCCGTACGGATCAGTACATACGGAACCGCCGCATTCTGAATCGCATCCGCCTGCTCACGGGTCAGCTCTGTACCAGCCTCTGCCAGAATTTCACCTGTCGATGTATCAAACACATCCTCCGCAAGAATATGCCCGGCAATCCGATTGCGCAGCATCAGCTTTTTGTTAAACTTATAGCGGCCCACCTTTGCCAGGTCATACCTGCGCGGATCAAAGAACATACTCATAATCAGGCTTTCCGCGCTCTCTACCGCAAGCGGTTCTCCCGGCCGAATCTTCTTATACAGCTCGAGAAGACCTTCTTGATAGTTCGTAGCAGTATCTTTCGCCAGCGTCGCCACAATCTTCGGCTCTTCGCCGAAGAAATCCAGGATTTCCGCATTGGAACTCAGGCCAAGCGCACGCGCAAGTACCGTCACCGGAACTTTCCTTGTCCGGTCGACACGCACATAAAACACATCATTGGAGTCTGTCTCATACTCAAGCCACGCGCCGCGGTTTGGAATAACGGTACAGGAGTACAGCTTCTTACCAAACTTATCATGCGTAATATCATAATAAATACCAGGCGAACGAACCAGCTGACTGACGATGACACGCTCTGCACCATTAATCACAAACGTACCGGTCGCAGTCATCAGGGGCAGATCGCCCATAAAAATATCATGCTCGCTGATCTCGTCATTTTCCTTATTATGGAGACGTACCCGTACTTTCAGGGGTGCGGCATACGTAGCATCACGTTCCACACACTCCTCAATCGAGTATTTCACATCATCCTCGCACAGTTTGAAATCCACAAACTCAAGACTCAGCTTCCCGCCATAGTCTTCAATCGGTGAGATATCATCAAAGACTTCTTTAAGTCCTTCATCCAGAAACCACTGGTAGGAATTTTTCTGAACCTCAATCAGGTTCGGCATCTCGAGAACTTCCTTCTGCCGCTGATAACTCATACGGATTCCTTTACCATTCGTAACAGGACGTATTCTGTTTTTCTCCATTGATGTTCCACCTCTGTTCTTTCTGCAGTCTGAATCGCTTTTTGGGCATAAATATACCGCAGGACATAATCCCGCACAATAGAGCAATCTATAGTGTATCGCAAAGAAAAAATCATGTCAAGGAAAATTTTACAAATTTTTTTACATTTAGAATTTCGTGGTCTGCTATTCCATATAAATCCCTGGTAAACATACCTTACGCCGAAAAAGGGGACTCCGTTCTGGAGTCCCCCGGATTTCGAAATTAAGCAACAAACCGAAACTCGTATCTTATATCGATTTTTAAGAAGAACCTGATTACTTAACAGTAACCTTCGCGCCTTCTGCCTCAAGCTTGGTCTTGAGTTCTTCTGCATCTACCTTAGATACGCCCTCTTTGATCACCTTCGGAGCAGAGTCTACAACATCCTTTGCTTCCTTCAGACCCAGGCCAGTCGCCTCACGGACAACCTTGATAACCTTAACCTTGGACGGACCAACTTCCGTCAGTTCAACATCAAACTCAGTCTTCTCTTCTACTTCCTCAGCCGCGCCGCCTGCTGCCGCTACGACAACACCAGCTGCCGCTGATACACCAAACTCTTCCTCACATGCCTTTACGAGCTCATTCAGTTCAAGTACAGATAACTCTTTGATTGCTTCGATAAACTCAGCAGTTGTTAACTTAGCCATTTTCTTTTCCTCCTGATTAAATTTTTTCTCGATTGCTGTGTTCTCACAGCGTTGTTGTTCCACTTATCATTTACTCTGCTGCTTTTGCTTCCGCGATCTGATTCAGTACACGAGCAAGATTTGCAACAGGTGACTGGATGCTTCCAAGCAGCTTTCCAAGCAGTTCGTCTCTCGACGGAATCGTCGCCAGCGCAGCAACACCATTCTCATCGTAATAGGTGCCCTCTACAACACCGGCAAGCATCTTCATAGTAGGAGCTTTCTTCGCATATCCGGAAATGATTCTCGCCGCTGCCGTTGCGTCTGTCTTAGAGATCGCTAACGCATTCGGTCCTTCCAGATGCTGAGTAAGTGCCTCACAAGGTGTATCCTTGAACGCAAAATTCATCATTGTGTTCTTATAAACCTTGTAAACGATGCCCGCCTCACGCAGCTCTTTACGAAGCTGAGTATCTGCTTCCACAGTGATCCCGCTGTAATGTACAAGAATAATGGACTCCGCATCTTTGATATTCGCGGAGATCTCTTCTACAATCGGTTTCTTCAGCTCAACCTTTGCCATAATCCATACCTCCTTATAGATTTTTTGAAAAGACAGAAACCGCCTTTTCCAAACCGCCGTATAAAAAGGAAAAATGAATATAGAAAAAGCCCTTCTGTCACCACTAGACAAAAGAGCATCATAATTCTTCCATAGAATCATACTCCTCGGCAGGCCGTCTCTCACAAAACAATTACGCCATACGGCACCTGCTGTCTCTGGCAGTTATCTTCCATACCCTACCACACCATAACATTTTTGTCAATCACTTTTTTTGTAAAAAAGTTCAGAATTGCGGTCTGCGGCCTGCTGTTCAAAACAGTATAAAATTAAAAAACTCCCGAAGATCTCCATCTCCGGGAGTAGCATTTCGAAAGCTTTTACGAAAGCTTCGCCGTATTCAGCTTAATGCCAGGACCCATCGTCGAGGTGACGGTAACGCTCTTCATGAGCTGTCCTTTCAGTGCTGAAGGTCTAGCCTTGTTAATTGCTTCTATAAGCGTCTGGAAGTTGTCCGTTAACTGCTCCTCTGTAAAAGAAGCCTTTCCAATTGGCACATGAATAATATTGGTCTTGTCGAGTCTGTATTCAATCTTACCAGCTTTGATATCGTTGACAGCTTTCGTCACATCCATGGTAACCGTGCCAGCCTTCGGGTTCGGCATCAGGCCTTTCGGTCCAAGGATACGGCCAAGACGACCAACTACACCCATCATGTCCGGGGTAGCTACTACCACGTCAAAATCAAGCCAGCCTTCCTTCTGGATCTTCGGAACCAGTTCTTCTCCGCCCACATACTCTGCACCAGCGGCAAGTGCTTCGTCCGCTTTTGCGTTCTTTGCAAACACAAGCACGCGAACTTTTTTGCCGGTACCGTGCGGCAATACAACTGCGCCACGGATCTGCTGATCTGCATGGCGGCCGTCACAACCCGTGCGGATGTGAACTTCGATCGTCTCATCAAATTTTGCAACAGATGTCTTCTTGACTAAAGCCATCGCTTCGTTTACGTCATAGAGCACGGAACGATCTACGGCTTTAGCGGCCTCTGCGTATTTTTTTCCTCTTTTCATATCAAATTACCTCCTGGCCTATTCTTCTACCGTAATGCCCATGCTGCGAGCAGTACCCGCGATCATGCTCATAGCTGCCTCAATGCTGCCTGCGTTCAGATCCGGCATCTTCATCTCCGCAATCTCACGAATCTTGTCTTTTGAGATCGAAGCAACCTTTGTCTTGTTCGGAGTACCGGAACCAGACTTAATATTGCAGGCCTTCTTCAGAAGAACTGCGGCTGGCGGAGTCTTTGTAACGAAGCTGAAGCTTCTGTCCGCGTAAACTGTAATCACAACCGGGATAATCAGATCACCCTTATCTGCGGTTCTCGCGTTGAACTCCTTCGTAAACTGAACGATATTCACACCATGCTGTCCCAATGCAGGACCAACAGGAGGAGCCGGTGTCGCTTTGCCGGCAGGAATCTGTAATTTAATATAACCTGTAACTTTTTTTGCCATGTCAGAAACCTCCTATGTGGTATTGTCGGGAAGTCGTCCCTCCCACTGCCCCGGCTGGCCGCCGCGGCATTTCTTTTTTCTTACATTTTCTGAATCTCTGCAAAACCGATCTCGACCGGTGTCTCACGGCCAAATAACTCAACATTGATTGTGACGCTCTGCTTTGCCTGGTTCATTGACTGGATGACTCCAACCGTATCCTTCCAGACACCGCCAATCACGGTCACGGTATCCCCTTCCTCGAAATCAACCGAGAGAGAGGTTGACTGAATTCCGAGATTATACATCTCCGCGTCCGTCAGAGGTACCGGCTTGGAACCCGGGCCTACAAAGCCCGTCACGCCTCTTGTATTTCTCACAACATACCAGGTATCGTCATTCATCACCATATTGAGAAGTACATAGCCCGGAAACATCTTTTTCTGCACGGTTCTCTGAGCACCGTTTTTCATCTCTACAACATCCTGAAGCGGAACACGCACCTCCAGGATCTGCTCCTCCAGATGGCGGTTCTCAATCGTCTTCTCAATGTTGGCTTTCACCTTATTTTCATACCCGGAATAAGTATGAACTACATACCAGCTCGCCTCTGCCATACAATCACCCTTTGCCCTTACTTCACTCAGAAACTAATGTTCACCAGGAAATCCACTCCATACTGGAAGATAAAATCCAGCATCGCAATAATCATTCCCAGTACGATAGAAACGGCAATAACGGCGCCGGTTTGCTTTACCAGCGTGTTCCGGTCCGGCCAGATGATCTTTTTAAACTCAGCCTTAACTCCCCGGAACCAGTCCTTGATTTTAGAGTTTTTCTCTGTCTTCTCTGCTTTTGCCATAACCTTCACTTCCTTTGCACAATTCTATCGATTATTTTGTCTCTTTATGCAGCGTGTGCGACCGACAGAAACGGCAATATTTCTTCGTTTCCATACGATCCGGATGGGTCTTCTTATCTTTTGTCATGTTGTAGTTACGCTGTTTGCACTCCGTACATGCCAATGTGATACGTACACGCACAACTTCCACCTCTCTTCCCTAAAGATTTACCCGACCGCACAGCAATCATGTTCTGTACAGCCGTGTGGGTCAGCAATACTTTTTCAGGCATAAAAAAAAAGCCTTCTTCCATACGCTCGTATAGTGTAGCACAACACCGGAGTAGAAGTCAAGACTTTTCTTTGAATCGGCTCATTATTTTTCAGCGCAAATGATTCTGCCGTGCTCTGTCCAATCTGCCGTCTGGCCATGAAAAATTTCTTCTCATTTTTTTGAAAGGTTCTTTTCCAGGTAGCATATCTGAAAGGAGGGACGTTTTCCATCTTCCGTTTTCATCAGAATATAGCTTGGCACACGCCCTTCCTGGCGCGGAAAGGACAGACTTCCCGGGTTCAATATCGTCAGTTCCGGATCGCTTTCGTCTAAGAACGGGCGGTGCGTATGACCAAACATCGCCACGCTGCAGCCGTTTGTCCTGGCTTCTTCAGCAAGGTCGCGTATGCCTACCGATACATAGTAATAATGTCCGTGAGTCATAAAAATCCGGCAGCCATCCAGTTCTTCAATCCGGGTCAGGGGAAGCCTTGTAAAATAATCACAGTTTCCCGCCACCATATAAACCGGACAGTTTACAACACTGTGTATATTTTCCACCGTACTCTCTGAATCCCCCAGGTGAATCACGCAATCCGGCTGGTCGATTTTACTGAGCACCTGTTTCAGATTTGAATCATAACCATGTGTATCACTCACGATCAGTATATTCATGCCTTCTCTCCTTACCATTTTACCTCATAAATTTCCGACTGTTCTTTACAGAATTCCTTCTTCCAGCAGTATCTCTCGCATCCTCCGGAGCGCCTTTCCCCGGTGACTCAGTTCATTTTTCCGCACCGGGTCAAGTTCTGCGGAATAGCAGCCGCATTCCGGCAAATAGAAAATCGGGTCATACCCAAAACCATTCTCCCCGCGGCTTTCATATCCAATGATTCCCTCCATCACCCCATTACAAGTCAGAATACGTCCATCCGGAACCGCGCAGGCAATTGCGCAGACAAAGCGTGCAGTGCGTTCCTCGTCCGGAACCCCCGAGAGTTTTTCCAGAAGAACGGCATTCTTAATCTCATACGAGGTATCTTTTCCCATAAAACGGGCAGAATAAATCCCCGGTGCTTTATCCAGAAAATCAATTTCCAGACCCGAATCGTCCGCCAGGACAATCTCCCCTGTTCGCTCCATGATCGTCCTTGCCTTGATCACCGCGTTCTCCTCGAAGGTCTCCCCATCTTCGATAATGTCATCAGACACCCCTGCCTCTTTCATCGATATAATCTCCATCTCACTGTGAGACAGGATCATTCGAATCTCCCTTAGCTTATCCGGATTGCCGGTAGCAAATATCATTCTTTTTTTCATTGGCCGTGCTTCTTTCCTCTCAGTCTTTGAATCGCCTTATTTCCAAATAGGCAATTACTTTCATGTCTTCTTATCCTCCGGAAAGGAGAGCATGCATACTCACCGATCCCAGGTATAAGCCTTCAGGCAAACGTTTGTCTCAAATTTTTCCTGTGTATTTTCCCAGAGAGTGCCATACTGGCTCAGATAACTCTCCTTGCCTTCGCAGGTCACATTCTGCGTATACTCATCCGCACGGTATTCCACCGCGACCGGATTTGAGGCATCTGGTACCTGGATCTGAACCACAATTGCAAACACCTCTCCCTCAGAAAGTGTCTGAGGCTGCTCTAGATCTACAGTATAGTAACCTATATCCGTAAAATTACCACTCTGCAGATATTCCATCTGTGCAAAGGATTCCGTTCCCGTAAAATCGTGCACCAGATAGATATCATAGGAAGTATTTTCGCCAGTCGCGTAAAACCCGATCGCTGCCAGTGTCTCTTCCCCCTCCGCCGTATACACATTTGCAAACCAGCAGGATTCCGAATCATATCCCTGCTGTCCCTGCCAGCCGCAGGCATCATACTGGTATAAATGATCATAATTATCTGTGTCGTCAATCCGTGCATATGCCACAGCAACTTGCGCGATATTTGGATCCGAATAGGATACGTAAAAGATTCCATCCTCCCCAAAATCGCTGCCCCAGGTATTCAGACAGATAAATGCCCCATCCTGATCCGGTGTCGCGGCAAAGGCTTCCGCCGACCAGGCATCATCCCATCCAAGGATCAGCACATCATGATTCTGTGTGGTCTCCTCTGTATAATAATAAGAGGAAGTTGCTTCATTATAATATCCGGAATCCGCTGAGGCAGTCGTCCGATCCATATACAGAGATGTCTGTACAGAACCATAAGTATACACAGTTTCTTTTATTTTTTCAATAGAAGAATCCAGAAGAACCCGCACTTCCTGTACATGAACCACTGGCTCCAGGTCATCTGGCGAATACCCATCCCCATAAGGGTCTTCTTCTTCTGTCACCGGTCCCTGCCAGCCGCAGAGGTAGGCCATCAACATCAGATAATCACCGCCATCATTTACACTTGCCGTAAAAGAATTCCGGAGGGTCAGGTGATCTGTCGAAAAGACAATCCTCTCTTCTGGAAGAAGTGCTGTCTCCAGAGCATACGTTGCCGTAATCGCCCAGCATGTGCCGTAAGAGCCCTGGTTCTTAACCGCAGGCTTCCTGCCCTCATCTCCGGCATACCACCGGGAAGGAAGTGCGGCAGTTTCTTCAGTTTCTTCTGTTTCTTCCGCCGCTGCACGCCGGACTGACACACCACTTTCCATGCACACAAGTCCCGCCGCGGACAGCAGGCAGGCCGCAATCAGCAATGCGCCTGCCAGCTTTCTCCTTCCATTTTTCACCGTAGTTCTTTTCTTAGCCATGTTTTTTCTCATTGCACATTCGTTCTTTTGGGCGGGCGTGGTCCCGGAAACTGATAATAATATGCCTTAATCATACCGTTGTAAATCTTCCGGTTCTTCGCCGCCTGCTTTCCAATATATTTTTCCGCGTCTTCATAAGAAGTAATCAAATACTCCGACCAGGAATCCAACCGGGCAAACGCTTCCCCAATCTCACGGTACAGGCCGGGCAGCGCAGCTTTTTCCTCCAGGCGCTCTCCATAAGGCGGATTGGTAATCACAAACCCGTACTTTTTCGGATGGTTCAGCTCACTCACTGGGCGCTGCTGAAAATGGATCATATGATCTACGCCGGCACGCTTCGCATTCTCTCGGGCAGCGCGAATCACATCCCCATCTATGTCATAGCCCTGGATATCTGTCTTAACCGAAGAATCGACCAGATCCTGTGCCTCTTCCACCGCATCATACCAGTTCCTGCGCAAAACAAGATTGTCCCAGTTTTCAGCCAGAAACGAACGTTCCATCCCCGGAGCAATATTCGCGGCCATCATCGCAGCCTCAATCGGAAACGTGCCGCTGCCGCAAAACGGATCCGCCAAAATCCGATCTGCCTTCCACGGCGTCAGCATAATCAGTGCAGCGGCAAGCGTTTCCGAAATCGGTGCTTTCGCCGTAAGCTTCCGATATCCCCTTTTATGCAGAGATTCACCGGTCGTATCCAGCGTCAGCACCGCCTCATCTTTCATAAAAAACACGCGGATTGGATAGGCTGCGCCATCCTCCGCAAACCAGTTGACCCGGTACACTCCTTTCAGACGCTCCACCACCGCTTTTTTCACTATTGACTGAATATCCGACGGGCTGAACAACCTGCTTTTCACCGTTGTCGCCTTTGTGACCCAAAACTTTGCATCAATCGGCAGGTAACGCTCCCACGGCATCGCCTTGACTCCCTCAAACAGCTCATCATACGTCACAGCGTGCACACTGCCAACTTTCAGAAGAATCCGCTCCGCAGTCCTCAAAAACACATTCGCCACTGCTATCGCCTGTGCATCCCCGTAAAACGTCACACGCCCGTCTTCTACACAGCTGATCTCATACCCGAGATCCTGAATTTCTCTTTTCAGCACTGCCTCCAGCCCAAAATGACAGGGAGCCATCAATTCCATCAGTTCTTTCATTTGTCTTTTTCCGTCCCAATTCTCGTTGTTCTTCCGTCTTTCCTGACAATCTTTCTTATATCTTAAAGCCCACGGCACACTCTGTCAACCTTTTTACCGGGGCAATGCCGCACAAATCATGGCAAAGCAAAGGCTTATTTTACCAGATTTACGCCCCGATAGGCGTTGATTCCACCGATTACCGTCTTTGTGCGCCACCCTTTCTTTTCCAGGTCGCGCGCCACAGATATGCTTCTTGCTCCTCGTTCGCAATAAAGAATCAACGTCTCATTCCTGTACTCTTCCGGAAGAAAATTCAGCGCCTCTTCCGGGACATTGATTGCCCCACGGATATGCCCTTTGGAAAAATCCGCAGCCGAACGCAAATCCACAATCCGGTAGCCCGGTTTCGCCACATACCAGTCGATTTCTTTTGCCGGAATCGTATCCATCCCGCCACACCTCCTGTGCTGCTTCTACATTTTATAGTATGACGCAAGGGGCAAAAGGTCAGGATAACCGTACGTCCGAACAGAGAAACACCCAGTAGGGGAGCTACCGGGTGTTTCGAGGGGAGTATAAATAATTAATAAGGGGTTTGTAAAAAAAATTGTTTGAAGGGTAAATTCTTTTTACAGAAAGGATTATAATATAGTTTCCAAAAAAAAGCAATACATAATTTTAAAAAAACTAGAAATACTAGCATCGTAACACAAAATCAGCCCAGGAGGTACAAACAAATGGCGAAAAACACAAGTGAAAACACAACATCAAACACAGAAAGACAGCAGAATAGCGCAAAAAACGCATCTTCACAGAACCAGCAGAGAAATCAGCAGCAGAACAGTTCAAAAAATTCCTCAAAGAACTCCAGTTCAAATGAGGCTTCCGAGAGCCGCAACTGCGATAACAGTGCCAGTGAAAAGGACTGCGACAGCAGATACTAAGGTATTTTTCATCATTGTCACGGAAAAAGGCGGCGGCTATGCCCGTCGCCTCTTTTGTCTCAACGTGTTCTGTCATCCTCCAGGACAAAACGATAGATGATTTCGGCCGCACCGTCATGATTGTTATCCACAGTCGTCACATAATCGCTGTGTTCCACGACTCCCGGGAAGGAATTACGCATTGCGACCCCAACATGGGCTGCTTCAATCATGTCAATGTCATTCGGCGCGTCACCGGCAGAGATGGAATTCTCCATGGAAATTCCCAGGTAATTGCAAAGCCACCGGATGGCTTTTCCCTTTGTCACTCCACAGGGTACGATTTCGAGATAATCCTCATTGGAAAAATAGCAGTCCAGAATACCCTCATACTTTTTCAATATATCCCGTCGAAACTGTTCAATCACCTCGTGCCTCTCATATTCGATCGCCAATAGCTTGCAGGGTGCTTCTGTAAGTGCCGTCACAACTGAGGGGACAATCCGGAATGTCTGAAGAGTGCGCTTTACATAGTCATAAATTTCCGGCCGCTCTTCCTCTGCGAGCACCTCCGATGATGCAAACGTCTGAATGTGAATTCCCAATCGGTGAGCTTCCTGAAAAATCGGTGAAATGTATTTCATCGGCACCGTTTTTTTATACAAAGACCGCCTTTGGCTGCTGTCATAAATCTCACCGCCGTTAAAAGCGATGACATAACAGCCCTCCCGCATCAGCCCCAGCCTCTCTGCCTGAATCAGAGCACTCGCAAGCGGGCGCCCCGTAGCAATGACAATTTTGTGCCCGGCTCTCAGTGCCGCATCAATCGCTTTCCGATTCCCCGGTGTGATCTCTTTCTGATCATTCAGCAATGTTCCATCCAAATCCGTAAAAAAAATATTTTTTCCCATACACAGACCGTCCTTTCCCGGTGTGTGAGCTCTGCAGCTTCGTCAAAAACGCGCTCCAAGCTTTCGCCGGAGCGCCTTTTGACATTACCTGTATTCTCCTGCCGCATACGGCCCGGTTTCAATCCGTCCCAGTCGCTGTATCCTCACTGCTGCCATAAATGAAATCATGCAGTATTTCGAGCGTCTCATCCCAGTCCGGCACGAGCATATCCTGACCGTTCACATAAATCGTGCTATACATATTATCATATGGAACCCGGCTCATCTCGAATTCATATTCCAGCATTTCCGGAACTTCAGTTACCATGCTCCAGATCTCTGTCTCTGAAATATTCGTCATAACATATTCCAGAATCGACTGCATCGCTGAGGTCATCTGAGCAAGTGACATATCTTTCACTTCCTCCATCAGCTGTGTCAGGACATAGCGCTGACGCTCTGTCCTCTCAAAGTCAGAATTCCCCACATAACGGTTTCTTGCATAGGCAACTGCCTGAACCCCATCCGCATGCACACTGCCGCCCGAGGTCGGGAAATAATGCTCGTCCGGATCAATATCCATCAGTCTCGTGCACATATCCCAGATATAACCGTTCGCCACCTCGGCCTCCTCAGCTGTGATTTCCAGATCTACTCCGCCAATAATATCGATAATATCCACCAGATCCCAGAAATCAACCGCCACATACTTTTCTACTTCAATCTTATACGTCTCGGTGATCGTCTCACAGAGCAGCGGCCCGCCGCCGTACGCGTAAGCTGCGTTCAGCTTCTTATAGCCAACACCCGGGATATTTACATACGTGTCACGCATCAGAGAAACCATCGTGACACGGTTATCTGCCTTATTAATAGAAACAAGAATCATACAGTCTGAATTACCATTCCAGGTCTGGTCCTGACGATCCACACCAATCAGAAGGACATTATAGATATCGTCATCTGACACAACATCCTTAGAGGTATCCATGGAATCCTGAATCGCTGCCAGTTCCTCGTCACTGACGACATCTCCCACGCCCTCGTCTGTCTCTTCCTCTGCCTCCTCAGGAAGTGTCTCTTCCACAGCAACCGAATCATCTGACACATAATTTACGCTGCTGTACAGATCATGACCCAGCTTATAGATAAGCCCTCCGCTGACAAGGACAATGCCGATTACGATGCAAAAGCTGATTATAAATATTTTCTTCAAATTCATCCTGTTTTCTCCCGCTCATTAATATGGCAGTCCCACTTTACTGCCATGTACCATTATGGCTGTTGCAGATAAAAATGTCAAACAATATTTTCCTTAATTTTGGTAACAGTTCAGAACATCATCAAAAAGAAAAGACAGCCTCTTCTGTTCATCCTGTGGCAATGAAAAGATACAAAAAAGCTTCTCGCTAATTACGAGAAGCTTTCATGCGGAGGATGGGACTTGAACCCACACAATATTGCTACCACAGGCACCTGAAGCCTGCGCGTCTGCCAATTCCGCCACCTCCGCGGGTGGTGAACCATCCGGCTCACGACGAATATAATACTATAGCACCCCAAAAATGTCAAGCACTTTTTTCAAGTTTTTTCGAAAGTTTTTTCATTAGTGAAATGAAAATTTAAATTCCACAACTCGGGGGTACAAGTGGAATTCAGTCTTACTCAAAATTCCACTTGTATTTCCGGCGTTCGCAGCAAAAACCTAGTGGAAATCAGTCTTACACCATATGGCCGGTAGTTAAACACTTTGGAGAGGTAGATACCTCTCTTTTTTGTTGTATATAAA
>JAJPWX010000111.1 GCA_021205755.1 Lachnospiraceae bacterium
ACAATGTCATCAGCTGGATGCGCTTTTTCAGTGGGAAGAAAGTGGAGGACTTTCAAACCATGGCAAATAAAAATGAGTATATCGATGAAGCTTACAATACCCTCGTCAACCTGAGTGCGGATGAACAGAAGCGCTTAGAGTATGAGGCGCGCGAAAAAGCAATCCGGGATTACAACGCAGCGATCAGCTATGCACAGAAACAAGGTCTCAAATTAGGTATTAAGCAGGGTATTGAGCAAGGTATTGAACAGGGTATTGAACAGGGTATTGAACAGGGTATTGAACAAGGCGTTGAAATCGGTGAAAACCGTACGATTAAAATTATTACAATGCACAAAGATGGATTTTCTAACGAGGAAATCGCGAAAGACTGTAATGTATCCATAGAAGATGTGGAAAGGGTGATTCAGTCTGTTTTTTTGAATGTGATTTAACAATTTAATACACGAAGTTACAAAAATTGGCTGGTATTTCCGCCTCTTTTGAACTATGCTCATAAGTAGATATATATGTACAGATACATTTTACGGTAACTTTACCTCTCAAGATTTTGTTTTTTACGTTCTTCTTTTATACTCTTCTCATGGTTAACGTTGATCTTAACATAATGTAGTGAACAGGGCGGCCGAGTAAAACCGACCGTTCTTACCTCTATCTGTTACTGCGAATGAAAAACAGGATACAGGGATTGGGTATTTCGCAAGGCTGTATAATACCTGATCATGTGGGAATGAAGGAAATTCGATTAGGAGAATTAAAGGAGAAGAATAAAATGAAGAAAATATCCAGGAGAGATTTTTTGAGGGGTTCTGCAGCAGGTGTGGCCGGAGCGGCTTTGACGGGCGTTATGGGGCCGTTTGGCTTAACGGCACTGGCAGAGGAAAACGCTGATGATACGGCTGCTGTGACAGCACCGAAGTATGTGTTCCTGTTTATCGGTGATGGTATGACGTATTCCCAGTTCCAGCTTGCATCTTCTTATCTGGGAGCACTTGCGGATGAGACGGATGATGGAATTCTGGATGGTAATGTGGCGCTGAACTTTATGGAGTTTGATTGTACAGGAAGCGCGACTACGTATGATTCCAGTTCGTTCTGCCCAGATTCTGCGTCGACAGCAACCTCAATTGCGTCTGGATTTAAGACATATAGCGGCATTATCAATATGGATGAATCAACGACTGTGAAATATACGACTTTTGCGGAGCAGCTTCGCGATGAGCTTGGATATAAAATCGGTGTGATCAGCTCTGTGAACCTGAATCATGCGACCCCGGCTGCTTTTTATGCACATCAGGCGAGCCGCAGCAATTATTATGACATCGGCGTGGAGATGGTGGAGAGCAATTATGATTATTTCGCAGGCGGCGGACTGCTGAAACCGACCGGTTCGGATGGAGATCAGACGGATATCTATGAGCTGGCTGCGGAGGCAGGTTACAACGTTGTCCGTACGCAGGCGGAGGCAGAGAATGTGACTGCGGAAGATGGTAAGACGCTGATTGTTACGGAAAATCTGGCAGACAGTGATTCTCTGAGCTATGAGATTGACCGTGCGGATGATGAGTGGGCGCTGGCGGATTATGTTTCGAAAGGAATTGAGGTTCTGGAGAATGACAACGGCTTCTTTATGATGTGTGAGGGCGGCAAGATTGACTGGGCCTGCCATGCAAATGATGCAGCGACGGTAATCTATGACGTGCTGGCAATGGCGGATGCGATTCAGGTAGCGGTAGATTTTGCCGAGCAGCATCCGGATGAGACGCTGATTGTTGTGACAGGTGACCATGAGACAGGTGGTCTGTCGATCGGTTTTGCCGGGACGGATTATGACACCTATCTGGATAATGTACAGAACCAGGGTATTTCTTTTGCAAAATATGATTCCGATTATGTGGCGGCATATCGGGAGAATGGTACATCCTTTGAGGATGCGATGGTAGATGTACAGGCACTGTTTGGCCTGGTTCTTCCGGAAAACGCGACCGATGAGGATAATACGACGCTTGTGCTGACCGATTACGAAGTCGAAGAGCTTCAGGAAGCGTATCAGCTGACGCTTGACGGGTATGCAACGGATACCGAAGGCAACACAGTGCAGACACAGGGCGAGTATATCAGCTACGGTACATATACCCCGTTTTCAGTAACGGTTACGCATCTGGTAAATAATAAATCTGGTATCTGCTTTACTTCTTATGCACATACCGGCCTTCCGGCAGCGGTGTTTGCGCAGGGCGTCGGCGCGGATCTTTTCAGCGGTTCTTATGACAACACGGATATTCATGATAAATTTGTCAGTCTGCTGGGGTTGGAAGATCTGACCGTATAAAATGAACTGATTTAGGTGCTTTCCTGCCAGGATGTGAGTTATGAAGTGTGAAAAATGGTAACCATTCAGGACAGTACCTCGCACCTGCTGCGAAGTACGTATGAAAGTATATACTGAACAGTTACGGAAAATGTATGATGGTATGATGGAGAGGCCGCGTGAAATCGCGGTCTCTCTTGTCAGAAAGGAAAGTTCTCCGAATTTCCCTGTCGGACGAAAATGAATGATTCCGAGCGTTCCGATTATCAGGAGAATAAGGAGAGGATAATGAGAGAATAGAAAGGATTCCATATGAAATCGTTGAAAATCAGGAAAACGTGGGTTTCCATAGCGGTCTGTATCGTGATGATTGTAATTTTGATTTGCATCCCAACCGGTTTTGAGGAAGCGGGTGCAGCGTATAAAGACGGAGGAGAGCGCGTGGCCGCGAAGGTAATCAGTGTGGATAATTCGACAGTGATTAATACCGGGCTGGTGCAGGCGGGAGAGCAGTCCTGTGAGGTTACGCTGCTGGCAGGCAGCCATAAGGGGGAGACGTACTGGGCGAGCAACAAGCTGAGCGGCTCACTGGAATCGGATAAAATTTATGAGGAAGGTGACCGGGCGCTTGTGCTGGTGAGCTTTAACGAGGATGAGGTATCATCGGTCAGTATGATTGACCATTACCGTATGGATCTGGAATTTCTGCTTCTGGGCGCGTTTTTCCTATTCCTGATTCTCTTTGCCAGGGGAACGGGACTGCGTGCAATCCTGTCGTTTGTTTTGTCGGTGCTGGCAATCTGGAAGATTCTGGTGCCATGCTGCCTGAAGGGGATGGATCCGATCCTGGTGGGCGGGGCGATTACAGCTTTGCTGACGCTGATGATCATTGCCCTGGTATTTGGGTTTGACCGGCGCTGTTTTGCGGCTGTGACGGGTGCTCTGTCCGGGCTGGCGCTTACCTGCGTGCTGGGAATTCTCTGCACCTCCACCTTTAAAGTGCAGGGGGCGGTGATGTCTTTTTCGGAAACGCTGCTCTACAGCGGATATGAAAATCTGAATCTGACCCGTATTTTCATGGCGAGCATTTTTGTCGGCTCTTCGGGAGCGATGATGGATCTGACGGTGGATATCACTGCTGCGGTTAATGAGGTAACGCAGAAACGGCCGGATCTTTCCCGCTGGGAAGCGGCAGTCTCAGGGATGCATGTCGGTCAGGCGGCGATGGGGACGATGACGACGACACTGCTTTTGGCCTATTCTGGCGGCTATATTGCGCTTCTGATGGTATTTATGGCGCAGGGGACGCCTATTATTAATATTATAAATTATAAATATGTGACTTCGGAAATCATCCATACGCTGGTCGGTTCTTTTGGCCTGGTGCTGGCTGCGCCTTTGACGGCGCTGACATCCGGCTGGGTGCTGGCAGGCAGAGGAAAGAAGGTTCCGATGAATCCGGAAGATGGCGAATAAACAGGAAATAAGCAGGAAATAAGTAGTACAAAACCAGCGCAGCCTGGCGCAAAAACTTTCTTTTTATATAAATTTGATGTTGCGATATCCCCGGAAAACGATTATAATAAATCGGCGAGTGTAAGTGCCTGACGAGAAATTTTCAGCTTTTACGTGGAAGGATGCAGTGGCGTATCGAAAACGGCTGTATGATGTTTTATTCCGGTCGGCATGAATACGGACGAAAATGTTGCGCCGGTGCAGGAGCATGGCAGATTTTTATATGAGAGGAAGTATTAGAAAATGAATAAGGGAATGAAGAAAGCGGCAGTGTATTTTTTGAGCGCGAGTCTGGCGGCGACTTCTCTCGCGGGCTGCTCAAAGGATACCTCATCTGCGTTTGACGCGGATGCAACGGTGATGACGATAAATGAGGAAGAGGTTTCTGCGGGAGTGGTGAAATTCGCGGTGCATTATTCGCAGTCACAGGTGCAGGAAATCTATGAGTATTATTTTGGCGATAATCCGTTTTCTTATGAATACAGCACAGATTATACGATTGGCGATATGATGATTGACAGCTGTGTGGAGACCTTCCATCAGATGATCCTGGCGAAGCAGCATATGGAAGAGTATGAGGTGGAGCTGACGGAGGATGAGGAAGCAGCGATTACGGAGGCAGCGACAGCGTTCATCGAGGCGAATGATGAGGAGACGCTGGAGGCCATGAGCGCGACGCAGGAGATTGTAGAGGAATATCTGACTCTGCTCACAATCCAGACAAAGATGGAAGTCGCCATGACGGCAGATGTGGATACGGAAGTGTCAGACGAAGAAGCGGCGCAGCGGCGGGTAGAGTATGTCTACGTTGAGACAGAGGATGCGACGGAGGAAGAGACAGAAGAAGATACGGAAGCGGCTGAGAGTGAGTCGGAGGAAACCGAAGCGGAGACAGCCGCAGATACAGAGGAAGAGACGACGGTGGATTCGGAGTCTGAGACAGCACTTTTGACAGGCAATACGGCAGTGAAGACGACCTCTGCTGATGAGACAGAGTCTGAGACTGAAACGGCGGAAGCAGCTGAGGATGAGTCGGATGCGGAAGACGCATCGGAAGCGGAGACGGATACCGAGGAAGAGACAGAGACCGAAGAAGAAACTGAGACTGAGACTGAGACCGAGGATCCGGAGACTGCGGCGGCGATGGCGGCAGCTTATGAGAAGGCAGAGCAGATCATTGCGCTGGTACAGGATGGTATGGACCTGGAAGAGGCAGCTGTGGAGGTTGATGAGGATCTGTCAGTGACAGAGACGACGTTTGGCGCGGACAGCACAGCGGTAACAGAGAGCCTGATTACCGCGACGGATGATCTGGAGGATGATACTCTGGTAGATTATCCGGTAGAGGGTACGAGCGGTTATTATGTAGTGCGAGTGATCAGCGCATTTGATGAAGAGGCGACAGAGGAAGAAAAAGAGAGCATTATCGAAGAACGCAAGGACGAGGCGATTGATGCTCTTTACGAAGAGTGGGAAGAGGACAGCGAGATTACCTCGGACGAGGATGTACTTGCTACGATTACCATTGATTTTAACCTGAGTCTCTATGAAGAGGAAGAGACAGAGGCTGCTTCAGAAGTTGAGTCTGAGACCGGAACAGAGGCGGAATCCGAGACAGAAGAAGAAACCGCGACGGAAGAGGAATCAGAGACTGCGTCAGAAGAGGACTCTGAGGCTGAAACAGAGGCAGCAGAGACAGAAACAGAGACTGAATCCGAGACAGCTTCGGAGACGGAGACTGCATCAGAAGAGGATTAAAATGATACGTGTCGGGTGGACGGAAGTAAAGGCACGAGTACAAGATACTGCTGCAGATGTACCGGAGCAGTGAATGGAGAGCCTGCCGTGCCGGCTTTTGAAAAGCTGAGCGGCAGGCTCTTTTATTAAAAAAAGAAGGGAGAAGAGCAGAAGCATGAAATACGAAAAGATTGATATCAAAAACCAGAATTCCATGGACTACGCGGCGTTGTATCTGTACATTCTGGACGATTCACCGGAGATTGCGATTAAGGAGCGTCCGATGGTGGTGATTTGCCCGGGAGGCGGATATGAATTTACATCTGACCGGGAGGCGGAGATTATCGCGATGCAGTATCTGGCGATGGGTTATCACGCGGCGGTGCTTCGCTACTCGGTGGCTCCTGCTGTGTATCCGACGGCGCTTCTGGAGCTTGGCAGAGCGGTAGCCGTGATTCGGGAAAACGCGGGCGACTGGCATATCGACCCGAAGAAAATTGTGGTTTCCGGCTTTTCCGCGGGCGGACATCTGGCGGCGAATTACGCAATGTTCTGGAACCGCGCATTCTTGTCGGAGGATTTGGGCGTTGATTCCGCAGCTCTTGCACCGAATGCCCTGATTCTCTGCTATCCGGTCATTTCGTCCGGGGAGTATGCGCACGAGGGCTCTTTCCGCAGCCTTCTGGGAGCGGATTATGAGGAGAAAAAGAAAGAATTGTCTCTGGAATTCTGCGTGGGAGAGCAGGTTCCGCGGACATTTGTATGGCACACCTGTGAGGATGACTGCGTTCCGGTGCAGAATTCTCTGTTGCTGGTGAATGAACTGGTGAGCCATCACATTCCGACCGAATTTCATCTTTTTGAAAAAGGCGGACATGGCCTGTCGCTTGCGAACCGTCTGACCGGTTCCACAGATGGCGGCTGGACAGAGGCGGCGGTTGCGGTGTGGCCGCAGCTGGTACATGCCTGGATGGAAAACTGGGTGTGATACAAAGTAATACGACTTACGTCGTTTACTATAAAATATAAAGCCAAAGCAAAACGGTGTGGGGGATAGCACGGCGTTCTCTTATGACCTGACTGCAGAGCAGATGGAACTCTCTTTATTTTAGATAAAGCTGACTGTGAATAACGAAAAAGCCAGACGTCCGGGCTTCCTTTTGAGGAGTCAGACGCTGGCTTTTCTGATTTTACAGGAAATGTATGTCATTCACCGTTTCCGACATTTCGCAGTATTTCCTCGCAGACCGCGCGCACATCGTTGCCGTCTACGGCGACTGTGACGTCTGCGGCGCTTTGATATTTCGGGGCTCGCTGCGTCAGCAGGCTCTGGATGTATTCCACATTCATATTCCCCTCAAGCAGCGGCCGGTTGTGAAAATCTTTTACCCGTTCGTAGATGGTCTCCGGGGATGCGCAGAGGTAAACGACTTTTCCGCTCAGGCGCATGGCGGCAACGTTTTCCTCGCGCAGGGGCACGCCGCCGCCGCAGGAGACGACCGTATTGGTTTCCTGCTTCAATGACAGAAGCAATCTGGTTTCCAGGGTGCGGAAATAGTCTTCGCCGTTTTCTGCGAAGATCTGAGAAATCGATCGCCCTTCCTGGGCTTCGATCTGCTCGTCCATCTCAATCAGGCGCATGCCATAGTGATCGCGAAGCGCCCGCGCAACGGTAGACTTGCCGGCGCCCATAAATCCAATTAAAAAAATATTCTGGTTCATTTTTGTCTCTTTTCTAAAATACACTGTTTTAACGGTGCGGCTTTTTAAGCTGGAAGCATTATAACACAGCTGGTCAAATGCGGCAATGGCTTCCGCGCGACTATCCACAGAATGGACACAATCTATTCCTGAAATGGACACAATCTTTTCCTACAATAAATTAAATTATATCCATGCATACTATGCGGAACAGGAGTGAATGTCTTGATTGAAGTAACCCATCTTACAAAACGCTATGGCTCGAATGCCGCAGTGGATGACTTATCGTTTACCGTAGAAAAAGGACAGATCTATGGTTTCCTTGGACCGAATGGCGCCGGAAAAACGACAACAATGAATATTCTTACCGGATACATTGCCCCAACGGCCGGTGAGGTAATGATTGACGGTCATAACATTCTGGAAGAGCCGGAGGAAGCGCGCAAGTGTATCGGCTACCTGCCGGAGATGCCGCCGGTTTATCCGGAGATGACCGTGCTGGAGTATCTGCAGTTCGCGGCGGAATTGAAAAAACTGCCCAAGAAAGAGCGTGAGGCTATGATTGCTGAGGTTATGCAGACAACCGGGCTGACCCAGATGCAGAATCGCCTGATCCGCAACCTGTCAAAAGGGTACCGGCAGCGTACCGGTCTGGCGCAGGCAATTCTCGGATATCCGGATATTATCATTCTGGATGAGCCGATGGTGGGGCTGGATCCGAAGCAGATCATAGAGATCCGTGAGCTGATTAAGGAACTGGGCAAAAAACATACGGTGATTCTGAGTTCTCATATCCTGTCGGAAATCAACGCGATCTGCGATCATATCATGATTATTGCGCATGGAAAGCTGGTGGCGAGCGACACGCCGGAAAATCTGACAAAGCTGATGCGGGGATCCGGCTCTCTGGAGCTGACCGTCTCCGCGAAGGTTTCTGATGCCAGAAAAATGTTTGGATCGCTGCCGGGGGTGCAGTCGATCAGCGTAGCGAATTCGACGGAAGAGGGCGCCTGTGACGTCACGATCAAGACGGAGGGAGACCACGACCTGCGGGAACAGATTTTCTACCTCTGCGTACAGCACGATACGCCGATTCTTCGCATGCAGCATACGCGTATTTCGCTGGAGGATGTATTCCTTGAACTGACGGAAGACCATCCGCAGGCACCGGCCGTGAAAAAGAAGAGACGATTTGGACTCGGCCAAAAGCCAAAGCAGGAGCTAAAAGCAGATGCGGTGGCTGCAACCCCTGAGAATGTCGGACCAGATATAGCCGGCCTGGAAACAGACAGCCAGGGTGCAGACAGCCTGGAAACGGATAGCCAGGGCATAGACAGCCTGGAAACGGATCGCCAGGTTACAGACAGCCTGGAAACAGGCGCCCAGGAAACGGACAGGAAGGAGTGAGGATAGATGGCAGCAATATATAAAAAGGAAGTCCGCGGTTTTCTGACTTCTATGATTGGTTATGTGTTTATGGCGTTTTTGCTGGTAGTGACAGGTATTTACTTTACCTATTATAATCTGTCCGTTGGCTGGCCCAAATTTGCCTATGTGCTTTCGTGTATCCTGTTTGTTTTTATGATTGCGGTGCCGATTCTGACGATGCGCGTTCTTTCTGAGGAGCAGAAGCAGAAGACCGACCAGATGCTTTTGACTGCACCCATTTCCGTGACAGAGATCGTGGTAGGAAAGTTTCTCGCCCTGGCGACGATTTTTCTGATCCCGATGCTGATTATGGCGCTTTATCCGCTGGTTCTGTCGCAATTTGGTACAGTTTATTTTGGTGAAACTTATACCGCGATGTTTGGATTCTTTCTGATGGGCTGCAGCTTTCTGGCGATCGGGCTTTTCGTGTCATCTGTGACAGAGAGCCAGGTAATCGCGGCAGTTCTCACGTTCCTTGTTCTGTTTGTCAGTTATGTAATTTCCGGAATCTCATCCCTGCTTCCGGAAACCGCGTTCGGCTCCTTCGTGATTATTCTGGTGCTGATCGTGCTGGCGGCGGTGCTGGTTTACAATACGGTGAAAAGCACGCTGGTCTCGCTGCTCTGCCTGATCGCGGGAGCAGCGGCGGCAGTTGCTGTTTATGTCGTAAACAGCACTCTTTACGAAGGATTGATACAGGATGTGCTGAGTGTTCTCGATTTATCCAACCATTTTTCGAACTTTTACAGCGGTATTTTTGATGTGAACGGCATTGTTTATTATCTCTCTGTGATCGGACTTTTTCTTTACCTGACCGTTGAGACGATTCAAAAGAGACGCTGGAGCTAAAGACGGAGGTGGGACAGAAAAATGAGCAAAAAGCAAAATGAAACGCAAATCGAAGTGCAAAAGGATATCAAAGAAGAAAACGGGAAAAAATTTTCCCTGCGGCCCAAAAACCTGCGCCAGTTAAAGCATGGCTCCTACAGCATTGCACTGTCAGTGATCGTGATTGTGGCAGTGATCCTGATCAATATGATCGTGGCCCAGATTCCGTCGCAGTATACGCAGATTGATTTGAGCGGACTACAGCTTTCCGTATTGACAGATACGTCAAAAGAGCTTGTGGAAAGCCTGACAGAGGATATTACGATTTATTATATCCTGGAGGATGGCAATCGGGATTCTTATGTTTCCAGGCTGCTGGAACGCTATGAGGATCTTTCTTCACACATTACGGTGGTAGAAAAGGATCCGGTGCTGTACCCGCAGTTTACGTCGCAATATACGGATGAGACTCTGTCAGACAACAGTGTGATCATCGTATGCGGGGATAACAGTAAGGTGATTTCCTACGATGACATGTATGAGACAGAATTCAGCTATTACACGTATTCCAGTACGACGACCGGGTTTGACGCGGAGGGACTGATTACGAGTGCGATTTCCGCCCTGATCAGCGATGATATTCCAAAGCTGTATACCCTGACCGGACACAGTGAACTGGAACTGACGGATTCCATGGTGTCTTCGATCGAAAAGGAAAATATTGAGATCGAGGAACTGAGTCTTCTGACCTCGGATGGAGTACCAGAGGACGCGGACTGCCTGATGATCGTTTCCCCGATGTCTGATATTTCTACCACGGAAGCACAGATGATTCTGAATTACCTGCGGCGGGGTGGAAGTGTGATTATTATTACGGATTACACGACCGAAGAGCTGCCGAACCTGGCTACCGTTATGGAATATTATGGAGTGGAACTGGTAGACGGCATTGTGTTCGAGGGCAATCCGAATTATTACTACTCACAGTATCTGTATTATCTGCTGCCGGATATCAACAGCACAGATGTGTCATCGGATCTCGCAGAGAGCGGAAGCTATGTCATGGTAGCGTCGGCACAGGGCATTGAGACACTGGACGATGCGCGGGATACGCTGACGATCGAAAGTGTACTCACCACATCGAGCGCTGCTTATTCCAAGATCGACGTGCAGAATATGACGACCTATTCACAGGAAGACGACGACATCAGCGGGCCGTTTGACCTGGGCGTGATTATAACAGAGAGCGTTGAGCTGACGGATGAGCTGCTGGAGGACACGGCTTCTGTCGATGACAGTCTGGATTTTGACAGCTGGGTGGATACGCTTGAGGTGGAAACTGAGACGGAGACAGAGACCGAAGAGGAGACAGAAGAAGTAACCGAGGCGGAGGACACGACCGAGGCTGAAGATGCATCGGAAGCGGAGGATGCGACCGAAGAAGAGACAGAAACGGAGACAGAGGAAGAAGAAACGGATACGGCAGAGACCAGACTGGCTGTGTTTACCTCCTCCGCACTTGTCAATGATTCCATCAATCAGGCGGTGTCCGGCGGGAACTATCAGCTGATTGCCAATGTCGTGAGCTGGGCGTGCAACCAGGAAAGCTCTGTATCGGTTCCGTCTAAGAGTACGGTGGTAGATTATCTGACTTTGACGTCTGCTTCCGTAAGCTTCTGGGGCGCATTGACAACAATCATTCTTCCGGTCATTATTCTGTTGCTTGGACTTGGCGTATGGCTGAGCCGGAGAAAACGGTAAAGAATTATCGTGTACTTTCGTCCGTCGGCGGCAGGCTGACGGACGGAGGCGCGGATTACGGAATATCTGAGCTTATGGTAACGGAGGCTTGTATAAATTATGAAGAAAAAAAGCGTAAAATTGATCGCCGGCGTAGCGGTGATTTTTATCCTTTGCGGTGCCTACTTCGGACTCAAAACCTACAATCAAAAAACAGAGGAAGCCGAAGAAGAGGCGGCGGCGGGGGAGACGATCCTGGAGCTGGATACTTCCACGCTGACGGCGGTTTCCTTCCTGATCGACGGAGAGGAGACTTCGTTTACTCTGCAGGAGGACGGAACCTGGCAGAAAGATGATGATGAAACATTTCCGGTAGACGGAGACGCTATTCTTTCCCCGCTTTCGGAGCTTTCGGAGCTGAAATCGCTGCGGACGCTGACGGAGATTGAGGATGTGTCGGAATATGGTTTTGATGATCCGCAGAATCTTATTACGCTGACCGATGAGGACGGGGAAGTGACGATTGTCACGATTGGCGATAATAACGATTCGACCGGAAACGATTACCTGATGCTGAATGAGGATACGGCCACCGTTTATACGATAGCGACAGATCTGCGCGAGGGATTCTCCGACGATATTTATGACTACGCGGAAAGCGAAGAACTGCCGGCGCTCCAGGCATCGGCGATCACGGGAATTTCTGTGGAGACGGCGGACGGGGAAAGCTATGCTCTCTATATTGAGGATGCCGTCTGGATGGTGAGCGGCGTCAGCGAGGATACGGGCATCACGGATGAGGATGCCGAAGATGCAGAGGATGCGACAGAAGCGGACGAAGTGGATGCCGAAGATGCAGAGGATGCGACAGAAGCGGACGAGGAAGATACGCCAAGCGCAGAGAATGAAGTGACAGCGGAGGATCTGGCCGCGGGTGTTGAGGCGAATGCAGATGAGGCGGATACCCTGACAAGTACCCTTGCGGGACTGGCATATGTGGACTATCTGGAGCACAACTGCAGCGATTTCTCTGCTTATGGTCTGGAGGAGCCCGCAGTGACGCTGATCATTACCTATGAGGAGGAAATAGAATCCGACGAGGACGAGACAGAGACTGAGGCGGCAGACACCGAAGCGGAGAGCGAAGAGGAATCCGAGACAGAGACTGAGGAGAGCGTGGAAACCATTGAAAAGGCGGTCACCTTCCTGATCGGCGATACGGATTCCAACGGCGATTATTATGTGCGCCTAGAGGGCTCTGCGCAGGTGCATACCCTTTCCAGCGATATTGTCACGACACTCCTGAGCTATTCGGCATATGACCTGATTGCGGAAGAAGAGGAAGAGACAGAAACGGAAACAGAAACCGGAGACGCGGAAAGCGAAACGGAATAAAAAAAGCGGGGCGGAAACGCCCTGTAGCAAAAACCCAGCCTGGCGTTTTCTGCGCACAGGCTGGGTTTTTGCAATTTAGCGTTTTTCAAGCGGCACATATGGTACATGATGTCCGACGTATTTGTAGGCCGGGCGGATGATTTTGCCGCCGTTGACCAGTTCTTCCATGCGGTGCGCGCTCCAGCCGGCCATACGGGAGATGGCAAAGATCGGAGTGAAGAGCTCTCTGGGAATGCCCAGCATGGAATAGACGAAGCCGCTGTAAAAGTCGACGTTGCAGCAGATGGGCTTGTGCAGATGTTTTTCGCTGGTCAGCACTTCGCGGGCGAGCCGCTCGACGTTTTCGTAGAGGGCGAACTCCTGGGTAAGACCTTTGGCTTCGGAGAGTGTTTTCGCGTATTCTTTCAGAATGACCGCTCGCGGGTCGGAGAGGGTGTAAACTGCGTGCCCCATACCATAGATCAGGCCGCGGCCGTCAAAAGCCTGTCCGCGGATGATTTTCAGCAGGTAATCGCGGAGCTGGTCTTCGTTTTCCCAGTCCTTTACATGTTCGCGGATATCAGAAAACATCTGCTCGACCTTCAGGTTCGCACCGCCGTGCTTTGGTCCCTTCAGAGAGCCGAGCGACGCGGAGATGGCGGAGTAGGTATCGGTTTCTGTGGAAGTCACAACGTGCGTGGTGAAGGTGGAGTTGTTACCGCCGCCGTGCTCCGCGTGAATCACGAGTGCGATGTCAAGCACCCGCGCTTCCAGCTCGGTGTATTGGCCATCCGGGCGCAGCGTCCGGAGAATATTTTCCGCGGTAGAGAGCTTCGGATCCGGGTAACGGATGACGAGGCTTTCATCGTTGTTGTAGTGCTGATAAGCGTGGTACGCATACACGGAAATCAGCGGAAGCGTGGCGATCAGCGACAGGCTCTGCTTGAGTACGTTCGGAATTGAAATATCATCTGGATTTTCGTCGTAAGAGTAAAGCGTCAGCACACTTTTCTGCAGCGCATTCATCAGATTCTGGCTGGGCGCTTTCATAATGACGTCGCGGACGAATTTATTCGGAAGCTCCCGGTACTGCGCAAGGATTTCCAGAAAGGAATCCAGCTGCTGACGGTTCGGCAGGGCGCCAAAAAGGAGCAGATAAACGATCTCCTCATAATTGAAACGCCGGTCGCCAAAACCGTTTTTCAGATCCATGACATTGTAGCCCTGGAAATACAGTTCGCCGTCCGCGGGAATTTTTTCCCCTTTTCCGTGCGGAACGCGACGACGTCGGAGATCTCGGTCAGGCCGGTAAGCACGCCCTTTCCGTCGGATTCACGCAGGCCGCGTTTTACATCGTATTCCGCGTACAGGTTCAGATCAAACTCACTGGAGGTCAGGCAGTATCTGGCCAGTTCCGTCAGCTTGATATCCCTTATCTTTTTTTCTGTTTCACTAATTGCCATGGTGAATCCTCCTCCTTTTTTACAATGCTTAAATAAGATGGGCAAGCCATTTCCTACGGGAAAACGGGCTATATGCAATCATTCCGTAAGGGCGGGGCTGCCTCGTCCGGAAAGCCGTGCGAAATAGTTCTGTCATAAGCTATAAAAAAATGGCCTGGCACCCGCGCATCCGCGCCAAGAGCCCGCCATCCTCGCCGGTTATTTGAATCGTAACAGTCAGAATTGCCTGCTGTTCTGAAAACTGAAATAGTATTCCTGTAAATTTCCGCCATCGCAAGCTATTGTAGCACATTTTTGTAAATAGTCAAATCATGAAAATGCCAAAACATGGTCTAAATTCAGGTCGGACGGCTACAAATCCTCCAAACGCTCAGGCAAAAAACAAAACAAGCATTGCAATCAGCGCCGCGAGAAGCAGTACCGCAAGGATGATCAGCAAAATCTGAGGTGCGGTCAGCCCATTTCCCCGGTTCTGCTCCGGGCGTTCCCAAGATTCCTCCCAGTCGCTGTGTAACTCTCGGTCACTTCGGTTCATATGAATCTCTCCTTTGAATCGGTTGTCCAATCATTTATGCATCCTGTATGCCTGGTATGCGAATTGCAGGCTCTAAAAATCTGACAATCGTCACTCTCCGCACAGAAGCTGGAAATAGGAAGCCATACGCTCCAGGGTGTCTTTTCGGACCCGGTAGCAGGAACGCTTCCCAACCCTTCGGCTTTGCACCAGTCCGGCTTCGCTCAGAGCTTTCATGTGGTGTGACATAGTGGATTGGACGACGTCAATCGATTCCAGCAATTCCGGCGTGGACAATTCTCCGTTCGCGAGCAGAGTCATGATTTTCAGGCGGTTCTCATCGGAGAGCGCCTGGAAAATGGCAAGCATCTCCTGTGCCGACGCGTCAGAGGTGTGTCTGGAGGATGCTTTTTTGGGGTGTGTGTGCTGTATGGGAGCGGCGGAGAATCCGTTTTCCACAGATTCGCCGGGAAAACTTTTGGGGACGGATTTCGATTTCCCGCTTTTGGACTTTCCTTTTTTTTCAGATGCTTTTTCCGCCTTTTTCGCTCTTTTTTTCTTGTCTTTCCCCATATCCTGCCTCATTTCTGAAATTGCCTGCTAAAAACATCGCACTTCTGCTTTTCCTGTGTATTATAATTCATCCGGTTCGTTTTGTGAAGACGCATAATTGAAAAACATAAAAGCAAAGCACCTCGAGTTTGAAACGCCGAACGTATGTTTCTCACCCATTTTTGCCTCGAAATGGGTGATGTCAAATTAAAAAACATATGATATACTCACATCATCTTATTATAAATTTATGAAATTTTGACGGAAATGAGGTTGACAATATGAAATTTGCCGCCATAATTTTGACAGACAGACAGACAGA
>JAJPWX010000032.1 GCA_021205755.1 Lachnospiraceae bacterium
GATTTATTGGATCTAATAAAACTGTAAATAGATGCTAAAACTGCGGATACACTTGGGAGCCGTAATTATAAAATGAACATATCTGTAGTAGTTTTTATTGAAGTAGATATGATATGGAGTTTTCTAATAATTCAAAGACTCCATATACTCAAAAACAAAAGGAGAAAACTTATGGGCATAGTATATGAAGGAAATAGTAGATTAGGAAAATTCGGACATGATATTATTTGCTTAATTGCTAATGGGAAAAACGAAAGTGCTGAATCAATATTGGAGCACATACGTAAAGGTGATGTAGTACATTATATTGTTGATAAATATAGGAATGTGTATGAATTTGATACAACAATATATGAACAGAATGATTGTAGTAATCTTGAGACGATTTTTGGAAAGTATTACAATATGGAAATCACACATGATGTAAAGCCGAGGATTGGCATTAAGGATTTGGAAAAGGATGGCCTGTTAATACTGTTGAGTATCATCCTTACAGAATTGACCGGCGAATAATCGAAGAAAAAGGTATAGAATAAAGGAGAATGAAACAAATTATGAGCGCAAAAAAAATTTTCCCTTTAGTATTAGCAGTTACATTGCTATCTTGTATACCCGTATATGCAAAGCCTGAAACAGATGAGAATGTAGATAATGCAATAGTTAAAAAAGTATACGAAACAGTACAGGATAAATTATTGGATCCAGATTCTATTATCGTATATGACTGCTATGCTTGCTATGCTCAAACGTACGATACTTCCTATCAAGAATATCTTTACGAAGAATTTGGAAGAACCTTAGACGAAAAGAATTATGATTTATATACGGTGTATCTGTACATTGGCGCAACTAATCGGATGGGTGGAATTAGCGACGAGCAGTATGTATATATAACTGATGTATATGGTAATATTATAGACGGTTGTTCTGGGACAAAGTACGATGAAATTATAGATTCGGATGATACAGACGAATTAACTTATGAGTTACTTGAACAATGGGTTAATATCAGATTTAATAACATAATAGACACATGGGGAGACTCATGGACAGATTATAAAGATTACTTAAAATCTGATGAATTTGAAGAGTTAGACTATGAGGAAATCTTGGCCAATCTACCAGAAGACTACGAAGTAACAGAACCTATAAGCAAAGAAGAAACTGAATTGTACGATGATACGGAAGCGTATAAAGCCGAAGATGAAACAGATGTTACGGGAATATATGGAGTTGAGTATTTCGATGAAAGTTTTAAAGTTTCTGCTACAGTAGGAGTAAACATGAGGGATAAACCTGCGATTGATGGTGAAATAATTAAGACTATTCCAGCAGAAACAATTGTTACTGTAATAGGTTATACCGAAAGATGGTATTTGGTTGAATATGATGGTTTAACTGGTTATGTGAAAAAAGATTCTTATACTGAGGATAAATAAAAAATATGCTATTATAGTGCTTTAATCGACAGTGAGAAGATAATGTTTAGAGGGTTCCGATTTTTTCGGGATCCTCTTTTATATACTTTGTTCGTGGACCTACCGAATAATTAGACAGGTCCATAGAAAAGTGGAGTACACGAATAATTCGAAGACTCCACGAAACCTTTACAAGAAAGGAGTGTCGACATGACGGTTTTAGATAGACTGAAGATGGAATTGTCAAATCAGCAGTATTTCAGCGACGAACAGTACACACAGTTCTTACTCGAAAATAAACTGACGGCAACTGATGATTATGATAAATCATTTATGTACAGACAAATGTTATTCGCGGTATTGGATATTCTTGAGGCCGTGTCTAATGATACAGACCTGATGATGTCCATTACGACAGAATTTACGACTACATCAGCGGCGGCAAAGTGGCTCGAAAAGCGAATTGAACAAGTCAAAGACAAGATTGCGTCTCTGCCTGATGATGAAGAAGAATACAGTTGCTTTTCTTTAATGTATACGCGCGAAGATAGACGGAACTGGAGTCCGGCACGTTGGGGCAAGAACCGGATTACGAGCGCCGATATCGACGAGATGCTCGATAACTAAGGGGGTGCGCTATGACGTTTTCAACCTCGGACGAAAAATATTTGAACGAAGCGGGGCTTGACTACCTTATCGACAAACTACAGGATAAGATTGCGGCAGGTAGCGGCAACGTGGATTTGACCGATTATTATACAAAGGATGAGACAGACAAACTTCTAGACAGTATCAGCGGCGGGTCTGGCGGCTCTGACGAAAGCGGTGCTGACGGCGTAGGTATTGCCAGTGTCATACTCGAAAATTATGAACTGATTATCACGCTGACTGACGGCACAGAGTACAATCTGGGGAATGTGCGCGGCGAGGCAGGTACAGACGGGCAACCAGGCGCGGACGGTCTTTCGCCGACTATCGTGGAGAATGCCGATAATACAGATGACGTGTACAAACTCGATATTACAGACGCTACAGGCACATTTACAACTCCAAACCTTAAAGGCGCTGACGGCGCAGACGGAAGTGGATCAGGAAATTCGAGCGGCGATTCGGGCAGCGGACTTACATTTTCAAGTACGGAAGAAACCGTCTTTGGTACGTGGATTGATGGTAAAACCATCTACTGTAAAATGTACCAATTTCCGGCGACTGACTCAGCGGCTTATACCTACTATGACTCGATAATGGAACCGCATGGCATCGAGAATTTTGGCGAACTGGTATTCATGACTGCAACATGGCTTGATCCAGATAACGGCAGCGGATACGTGGGTGGCTCTGGCGGCTCCTATTTCATCAACGCAAATAATCCCAGTTTTTCCTCTGTGTCCAATGTGACGACTTATGTGCAAAATTACATTGAAGGAAAACTTGCATGGGTGCGGCTTGTAGGCGATGAAATACAGATTGTGAGAGGTAAAAGCGCAATGCTCGGGTATGCTGTAAATGTATTCCTGATGTATACAAAGTCTGCTTGATATTTCGCTTGACTGGTGCTTGCGGCAGGTGTAAAATAGGTAGTGTAAGGGGAACGAATCAAGCGAAGTAGATGAGAAATAATCAAGCGAACGTACTTTGAAAATGGCTTAAATTCAACGTTTTTAGCCGCTGTGGCGGAATTGGCAGACGCACTTGACTCAAAATCAAGCGGGTAACACCGTGCCGGTTCGAGTCCAGCCAGCAGCATTTCAAAAACCCTTGTATTTCAAGTTTTTTTTTAATTCTGTCGTTGGCTTGTTGCATCCCGTGTTGCATACTTGCCTTTCACGCGGCAAAAAAAGTAAAAAATAAAAGGACGCATATTGGTTTAAAACTCAATCCACAGAATCTGTGACATTTTTACCGCCGGAATCCGGACCCTTCTTTTCCATACTGCTGTTGTACAAATTCGTGAAATAGTCGTTTGCCTTCTCATTTATTTCCCTTTCTTTATCCTCCATAACATGAGAAAAATGGATTATACAGAAAAGGCATTGTGGTTAAACAAAATCAACGTGATAGATTACAGAATGAGCAATTTTGGCTGCCTGGTCGCAACATTCCTGCTGACGCATTTCATCAGCCTTTCGGTGGAAGACGCAAAGAAAACACTGGAACAACTGGTGCAACCAGATTCTGCCCCGTCAACACCCGGAGGCAAATGCAGGGGAATTCATCACCTTCAATGGATTGCCGGTTCCCTGCGGTTACCTGAATTTCTTCCTGTATTCAGATGGTGTCATATTTTCCTGGTTTTTAAACTGTTTTGAAAAATAAGCAATGGATTGGAAACCATTACGGGTGGCAATTTCGCTAATAGGCAGGTCTGTTGCTATAAGAAGGTTTTTTGCCCCGTTGATACGTTCCTGGGTAATATATTTTGTCAGGGAAATCCCTGTCTCCTGCCGGAACAAAGCCGAAAGATAATCCGGATGCAGGTGTACGACATCCATAAGCTCACTGCGCGAAAGTTCATTCCCAAGGTTATCATGGATATAGCGGATTACAATATCGACCGCAGTTGCGGTACTGTTTTTGGAAGCTATTCTGTTTACGGTTTCATTCGTGACATTCTTTACCCACAAAAGGAAATCAGGGATAGAATTTAAATAATTATCAGCAGCTATGCGAGATCCATCCTTATGATCCGGGTTCCCGTATACATTTAAGACACCATAAACTGCATCCATGAGCGTGTCATGGATTTCCCGTATCCTGTTCCGTGTGATATACAGCCCGGATGGGATTGAGGTCAGATACCGGTTAATATTCTCCAGAACTGGTTCTGGATCCCTGGAGAGAAGCGCGTTTGTCCATTCCTGTACGAAAAAATCGGGTTCTCTGGTGTATTCCTTATCCTGGCCGGAGACAAAAACAGATGTCTGGACTGTATATTTTTCCTGCGCGTCCTGCGTCAGCTGCCGGAAGACATCAACTGCCTGGCTTATGGGGCATGCAGGTGCGATATACGCAATATATTCCCCGGATATCAGATTCTGCAGTGTTTTAACCATATGACTGCTGGAAATATTGTAGTCCGGGAAATCATTATAAGTCACATCGGCTGTGACTACGATAAAGGTAAAGCTGTCCACAAGGACACAGGCCGGCTTCATGGATTCAGTAATGATGTTTTTAACTGCATTTTTCCATATACTGTCCATTTCCTGCCGGGGAAGGATACGCAGCAACATGATGTACCATGAATGTCCAAGTGTTTCTGGTTTTATCCCCCTGTTTGCACATTCCCGCAGCAGTGCATCTTCTTCAGATGGGATATTTCCTCTGAGTAAACTGTACCAGAAATTAGCAAGCCGGTTCTGGTAATCCTTAGACCAGAGGACGCCCATTTCTTCCTTTTCCTTATGCTGGAGGTCTTCCTGGCGCTTCTTTACTGCCCGGCTAATAACATCCTCCAATGCGCTGTACTCACAGGGCTTCAGCACATAATCAAACATCTGAAGACGTACGGCGCTGGAAGCATACTCGAAGCGCGAGAAACTGGTAAGGAAAATACAGACGGGGCTGTATCCTTCTGCCCGGATCCATTCCATGAGGCTGATCCCGCTTCCCCTTGGCATCTCAATATCACATAGAAGGATATCAATTATGGTGCTGGAAAACACGGCCTGTGCCTGCTTCATGCTGTAGGCTTTGTGGATTGTACTTATGCCAATTTCTTCCCAGTGGAGGGAAGATGCAATACCGTCAACACTTAAGGGTTCATCATCTACGATCAAAATATTCATACAGATAACCTCTTTTTTGGGAAAATGCTGTTTACAGGGTGCGTGCCGGGATACGGATATCAACCTGTGCCCCGGCGTTTTCACGGTTACGGAAAACCATTTGGAAGTCCCCTTCGAAAAGGAGATTCAGGCGGCGGTAAATGTTTTTCGTGCCAATATTATGCCCGTCTGCCTGGCTCAGCATTTCCTGGCTGTTCAGCTGGCGCAGGATGTCTGGTTCATAACCCGTCCCAGTATCCCAGATGCAGATATGGGTCTGGCTGTCCGCCTCCTGGATTTCAATGTGTATTTCGGTTATTTCATCAGCAATCACCTGGTATTTTATGATGTTCTCAACCTGGAACAGGAGGACCATGGGTGGAACGAGAGATTCCAGACAGGATTCCCCTGCGTTTACAGATAAAGAGATCCCCTCTGGGAAACGGAGCCGTGACAGTTCGACATAATTTTCGGCCATCTCTATTTCTTTTTTTAACGGGACTACTGAGGTATCCGCCAGCGCATAACGGAGGTGGTTCCCAAGGCACACGGTCATTTTCTGGATGCCAGTGGTATTTTTTGCTGCTGCCATGTGGAAAATGGAATTCAGGCAGTTGATTAAAAAATGGGGCGCAATCTGTGCCTTAAGGGCCTGCAACTCCGTTTTTTGCTGGGCAAGCTTTTCTTCATATACGTTAATCTTCAGGTTTTTGATACGTCCCACCATTTCGTTAAAAGCGTGGTTAACCCTGGCAAACTCCCGGCATTCCCCATCTTCCGGGACCTGTACGGAAAAATCACCGTCCTGCAAAGCGTGTATGGAATTATCCAACTGGGTAAGCGGGGCGGAAAGATAGTTCCGGAATATGATAACAAGGAAAAACCCTGACAGGAGCAGGAGGGTGGCTGCCAGGGCACAGAACAGGTAATGACCGATCAGTTCCTGCCTTATCTGGCTTACCGGGACCAGGATGCCGAGGCTGCCGTCAGCCCATGAAACGTCGAGGGAAGTCATGATATAGCTTATTCCGTTGATCCGTACCTGCCGTCTCCCCATTTGTGTGCTGTATATATCAGAAGAACCTGTCATTACTGAATCGATACCGTATGCTGTGCCATCAGCAGCGATAAATAAAGGAATGGTTTCCAGGGTTGCTGATTCGTTTACCTGGGAGAGCAGGGTAGAAAAATCTGTCCATGCACCCAGGTAACTGCTGCCAATATGGAGCACCCGCACAAGGTAAGTTTTTCCCTCTATTTCAATGGGATACCAGAATTTGCTTACAAACCCATCGAGATCCCCTGTATCAGCAGATGAACGAAGAAGGTCGCGCATACCCTGTGCAAAGGCGTTATCGGCTGTACTTGTAGCAGCATAAATAAATTCCTGGCTGGTGGTTGGGAACACAAAAAGCCCCTGGACGGAGGAAAGGGAGGATAATGTGTTGGTAAGGGCTGTTTTAACGTTATACAGGGTTGAATAATAAGCCGTATCTTTCCTGTTCTGTTCCAGCTGGGAGAGGGAAGAAGTATCCAGCATAAAAGTAGCCATGTACGTGCTGGAGGCTCCCAGGTCATCCGAAATCTCCTGGTTCACCGTAGCCAGGCTGTCATACAGTTCGTCGTAAATACGGTCCTGCATGGCTGATATCGTATAATAATTATTTAGGGAAAATAAGCCTATCATGACAACATAAATGGTGACCATTGCGGCAGAAAGACGGAGGATAAGGGAATAGCTTCTTTTTTTCTTACGGAGGGTAATATTCATGGTAAATTCCTTCTTTAGTATATTTATTTAATCCGGCAATAGGCATTGGTGTATGGTTTTTAATAATGGTTTTGACAAGTATAGCACAGTGAACTCAAATTTGTTATAGTTTTTCCAAGAAATATTATTTTTTTGAATTATTTTGTCCTATATAATCCAGGTATGAAAAGTTACCGGGACTTTTGCAGGGAAATTGAACAAATTACAGGGATTAGGAGGAAAATACGATGAAAAAAATATCCAGAAGGGAATTTTTGCAGGGGACAGTGGCAGGGGCAGCCAGTATTGCATTAGCAGGGGTTTTAAACCCGGCGGAGCTTAATGCAAAGGCAGCGGGCGATGTAGAGACAGTCACGCTGGCATTCATGGCTTTCTCCGTGCCGTCTGATGCAGCCATCCAGAGGGTGGAGGATGCCATGAATGAAATCCTGGCGGAAGACGGGATTGCCATTGACATCCTGATTATGGACTCTGCTTCTTATTTCCAGCAGATACCGCTGATGATTGCCGGCGGGGAAAAAGTGGATACGTATAGTGCACTGGCTATGTTCAGTTCCATGGTGAGCGGCGGTTATGCCCTTGACCTGGAAGAGAATGACCTCCTGCAGACTTATGGGCAGGGGATTGTCGATACGATGGGTGATTATATCGACGGCTGCCGCTTTGGCGGCGTCCTGTACGGGCTTCCGCAGAACAGGGACTATGCGAGCCCGAATGGTTATATGATCGCAAACCAGTATCTGGACACAATCGGGCTCGAGTATAGTGCGGATGAGGTAAATTATATCACGGAGGAAGAACTGGATGATATTTTTGCAAGGCTGCATGAAGCGTACCCGGAGAAAACCGTCATTGCATGCCAGACAGTGGCCCGCACGGCAATTTTAAACGATTATGCGGGCGGTGACTGGTTTGGCGTTATGATGGATCCGACAAATAGCCTTGAACTGTCAAACCTCTACGCAACAGATGAGTATTATGAGTATTGCGAGCAGTATTATAACTGGAACCAGATGGGGTATATTTCGCAGGACGCAATGACGGATACTTCTGTTTCCAGCTCGGAGGCAATATCGTCCGGAAAAGCGATGGCATATGAATGCGGGATAAAAGCAGGCATTATCCTTCAGGAAAGTACAAATAATGGAACCCCGACATCTGCATTTGTGGTAGAGGGTAAGGATGAATATATCCTGCCGAGTGCCGCGTTTGCTGATATGCCATGGTGCATCAGCTCCCTGACGGATGTCCCTGAGGCTACCATGAAGCTGCTGAATGCGCTTTACACAGATGCAGCACTGCAGACCCTGATCATATACGGCGTGGAAGGGGAAGATTATGTAACGACAGACGACGGGTTCCTCACCTATCCGGAAGATACTTCTGACATTTACCATCCGAATGTGCCTGCATACATGCAGAATGAATTCATCACACCGGTCTGGGAAGGAAATGATGCTGATGTATGGGAGCAGACAAAAGAAACAAATGAAAATGCAATTAAGAGCATTGCCATGGGATTCTCGTTTGATAAGACAAATGTGTCTACTGAATACACGGCATTGACAAACGCTTATGAGGAATACAGGTATCAGGTTGAATATGGGTTTGTGGACCCTGCAACTGGTATTGCGGAAATGAATGAAAAACTTGAGGCGGCTGGATTAAGCAAGTACATTGAGGAAAAACAGAGCCAGCTGGATGCGTGGGGAGAGGAAAATAATATCCTTTAACCCCGATGTAACCAGAAAAGGTACAGGCAAGAGGCGGCTGGCCTGCCAGCCCCTCTCCTGTACTTGTTTTCAGGCTTTATTAAGGAAGGAGGGGAATATTATGAATGAAGTAAACGCACCAGTTCAGTCAGGATGTTCAGTTAACAAGAGAAGAAAACTGTTAAAAAGAATAAAAAAATTCATCCCGATTTATATCATGATGCTTCCTGGATTGATTTACCTGCTTTTTAACAACCTGCTTCCGCTACCAGGGCTGATTGTAGCATTTAAAAAATACAATGTCCGTTACGGAATTTACGGGAGCCCATGGTGTGGACTGCAGAACTTTAAATATTTATTTGCCAATGATGCGTTTTATATTACCAGGAACACAATTTTATATAATGCGGCTTTTATAATCATTAATACAACTTTAAGCATTGCTATAGCTATTATTTTAAGTGAAATGGGAGGGCGGCTCAAGAAGCTGTACCAGAGTGCAATTCTCCTGCCCTACCTGTTGTCAACCGTTATCCTTTCTTACCTGGTATATGCTTTCCTCAGCACGGAACAGGGGCTTATTAACCGTATTATTGAATCCTTTGGCGGGGAAGCAATCGCGTGGTATTCCACGGCAAAATACTGGCCTTTTATACTGATTTTTGTGAATGCGTGGAAAAATGTGGGCTACACCTGTATCGTATACCTTGCAACGATCATGGGATTTGACCGAACCTTATATGAAGCAGCCGCTATAGACGGTGCATCCAAGTGGCAGCAGATACGGAGCATTACTATACCTATGCTGAGAAATATGGTAATTATGATGACGCTGTTAAATATTGGCCGGATAATGTATTCAGATTTTGGCCTCTTTTACCAGGTCCCGAAAAATTCCGGGGCGCTGTTTTCTGTAACAAATACCATAGATACTTATGTATACCGCGGCCTGTTAGAGAATAACAGCATAGATACTTCTGCTGCCGCAGGTTTTTACCAGTCTATTGTGGGTTTTGTCCTGGTACTTGGCTCGAACCTGATTGTGCGCAGGAAGGACCCGGACAGTGCACTATTCTAAGGAAGGAGGATAACATCCATGGTAGAATCCCACAGCGATAGGACTTTTAAAGTACTTTCCCATGTTATAATGGTTATTCTCTCTTTAGTGGCAGTAATCCCAATTTTATTATTGGTTATCTGCTCTTTTACGGATAACAGTACATTATTGACAAATGGGTATAGTTTTTTCCCAGCAAAGCTTTCACTGGAGAATTATGCTTATATTCTTGAAAACAGCAGCAAAATTTTCCGTGCCTACGGGGTATCCATTGTACTGACTGCAACCGGGACTGTACTGGGGACGGCAATCACGATTTTGCTTGGATATGGGCTGTCAAAGAAAGATCTTCCAGGAAACAAAGCGATCAGTTTCATACTAATTCTTACACTTTTATTTAACGGCGGCCTTGTACCCACTTATATGGTTTACACAAATACGCTGCATGTGAAGAATACCTTTTGGGGCCTCCTTCTGCCTAGTCTTCTTATGAATGGCTTCAATGTAATTCTTGTAAAAAGCTATTTTGTAACTTCGGTTCCTGATGAAATACTGGAAGCGGCAGAAATCGATGGCGCAACAGAATACCAGAAGTTTATAAGAATAGCTTTCCCAATGGCGGTGCCGATTGTTGCTACAATTGCATTGTTTACTGGTATAGGGTACTGGAACGACTGGAACAATGGGTATATTTATATCTCTACGAAGACAGATTTGTACAGTATCCAAAACTTGCTGAACCGTATGCAGGAAAACCTGCAGTTTTTGACAAGTAATTCCACCGGTGTTGCATCGTATTCAAACGGAATTACGGAAATACCTTCGGAAGGCGTAAGGATGGCCATTGCTGTCCTTGGCATGCTTCCCATAATGGTTGTTTATCCATGGCTTCAGAGATTTTTTATTCAGGGAATCACACTTGGCGGAGTGAAAGGATGAAATTATATGAGTATAAATTTACGGGGAAACCCATTCTATTTAAATGAGCAGTCGGTACGCTGGGTAGAGGAAACATTTTCCAGCCTGTCCTTGGATGAGAAAATCGGGCAGTTATTTTGCCCGGCATTTTCAAATACAGACAAAGAGACCGTAACCCACTTTACTGATGAACTGCATGTTGGCGGTATGATGGTCAGGGCACTCCCGGCGGCGCAGATACAGGATACCCTGCGTATATACCAGGAAAACTCAAAAATCCCCATGCTTATATCAGCAAACCTGGAAAGCGGCGGGGACGGTGCCGTGCTGGAAGGGACATCCTTTGCCATGCCGGAAGGCTGCAGCGCAACCGGAAATATTGAAAATGGGTACCGCTTAGGCAAAGTGTCATGCAGGGAAGCGGCGGCTGCAGGCGTAAACTGGGGATATGCGCCGATTGTAGATATTGACAGGAACTACCGGAACCCGATTACGAACATCCGCAGCTTTGGAAACGACCCTGGGATGGTCCTGGAAATGGCCAGGGGATACCTGCGGGCTGCCAATGAGGAAGGAATCGCACCGACAATCAAGCATTTCCCAGGTGATGGTGATGATGAACGTGACCAGCATCTGCTTGTATCAGTGAACTCACTCGGATATGAAGAATGGCTGGCTTCCTATGGGGAAATTTACCGCACTTTAATTGCGGAAGGAGTCCCATGCGTAATGGCGGGCCACATTGCGCAGCCAGCTGCAGCGCGCCACGTTAAGCCGGACATCAGTGACCGTGAAGCATTTTATCCTGGTTCCCTGTCGAAGCCGCTCCTGACCGGTGTCCTCCGTGGCGAACTCCAATTTAACGGGCTTATAGTAACTGATTCCACGCTTATGGTTGGCTTTCTGCAGATGATGCCGCGGAAAAAGGCTGTACCATACTGCATCGAATGTGGATGCGATATGATGTTGTTTAACCGTAGCCTGGATGAAGATGTAAGGTACATGAAAGAAGGCTACCGTGACGGAATCCTGTCAGAGGAAAGACTGAATGATGCTGTTATGAGGATACTGGCTCTGAAAGCTTACCTGAAGTTGCCTGAAAAGAAGAGAGAAGGGACGCTGGTGCCTGACTTAGACCTTGGGGTAATTGTAAATTCAGAAGAATCGAGGCAATGGGTGAAGGAATGTGCAGATTATGCTGTTACGCTGGTAAAAGATAATCGCCATATCCTCCCTATGTCCCCCAAAAAGGCAAAGCGGGTTTACCTTAATGTAATAGAAAACCAGGTGGCAAACAATACGCCGTTTGCTTTGGATATTAAAAACAGGCTTGTTAAGGAAGGCTTCGATGTGACTCTTCGTGAACGGGCTTTTGATTTTGACCCGAACATAATCCTGACCGGAGAGGTTACACCGGAAGCAGAAAAGGTGATGGCGGAAATTTTTGCAAACACGGAAGATTTCGTCTCACAGTACGACCTCTGTATGATTGTCTTAAATATGGAAACCGTTTCGAATGCCACAGTTGTTCGGGTGGCCTGGAAAGTTGTCTATGGGATGGGGAATGACATCCCCTGGTACAGCGGTGAGATGCCGTTGGTGGCTGTTAGTACAGCTAACCCATACCATCTGCTGGACATCCCTATGGCAGATGTTTATGTCAATGCATATACCGGGAACCAGGCAACGCTGGATGCTGTTTTTGAGAAGCTGATGGGAAGAAGCGATTTTAAAGGGGTTTCACCGGTGGACGCATTCTGCGGGCATGAAGACTGCAGGGTTTTATAAGGGATAATTCTGGCTGATGCACCCAGGGAGGGGATGGAAGGATGAAGTATTATTGCAACCCAATGAATATTGAATATACGTACCAGTTCCAACGTTACCTGCAGGGACCGGAAGAATATTCCGTCTTCCGGGAAGCCGCAGATCCGTCACTGGCCTGTTTTAAAGGATTGTATTATTTATTCCCGTCAATGACGAACGGCTTTTTTACAAGCAGGGAAATGATAGAATGGGATTTCCATGCATTCCTGTCAGAGATGCCTGTTTATGATTACGCGCCGGATGTAAGGACAGTTGGGGATTACCTTTATTTCTGCGCTTCAAATGGGGACAGGAACTGCTCTTTTTACCGGACAAAGGATCCCCTTACAGAACCGTTCGAGGAAATCCCGGGTAGTTTCCCGTTCTGGGACCCCAACCTGTTTGAAGATGAGGACGGGAAAATTTATTTTTACTGGGGCTGCTCAAATAACAACCCGATTTACGGGGTAGAACTGGATCCTGGCACGATGGAACCAATGTCTGCGCCGGCCACACTTATTGATTCAATGACATCCGAAAAAGGCTACGAGCGTCTTGGGGAAGACCATGAGAAACCTGATACTGATAAAGAAGCGGAGATTGAATCTACAGTAACGATGCTGATGGGGCTGCCTGCAGAAGAGAGGGAAAAGATGGGCTATGGCAGCACCCTCGAAGAAGTACGGGAGAAGGTCTCCGGCTTTATGTCGGATCGCCCGTTTATTGAAGGCCCCTGGATGACAAAATATTCAGGGAAATATTACCTGCAATATGCTGTGCCAGGGACCGAACTGAATATTTACGGTGACGGATGCTACGTGGGGGACAACCCGCTGGGACCTTTTGTGCCGGCAAAAAATAACCCTTATTCCTATCACCCGGGAGGATTCATTACGGGCGCGGGCCACGGGTCAACCCTGCTTGATAAGGCCGGGCACGGTTGGCATATATCAACGATGCGTATATCCTGTAACCATATGTTTGAACGGCGGCTCGGCCTATGGAAGGCCGGGGTTGATGCGGAGGGTGAGCTTTACTGTGACCAGGCATATGGGGACTGGCCGGTTAATGCTGCCACAGCAGCTTTTTCAAAACCGGATTTCATGCTCCTCTCTTACAAAGCAGGGGTAAAGGCATCTTCCGGGACGGGGCAGGAATATGTGACCGATGAGGACATCCGCACCTGGTGGGAGGCGGACCCTTCTGATAAAAACGCCTGGGTGGAGGTCGACCTGGGGCAGGAATGTGACATCTATGCTGTGCAGGTGAACTTTGCAGACGGAATGCTGAAAACGGAACTTCCGGAAGGTCTGGAAGGAATGCAGTCTGCTTACGAGACCAGGTATATGGCCAGGATAAAACAGCCGACACGCTGGCTGCTGGAATATTCTGCTGATGGGGAAACGTTTGAGGTAATGGAGGATAAGGAAAATGCGGAGACGAGCCTGCCCCATGACCTGGTTATTATTGAAGCCGGAATCCGTGGAAGATACCTGCGCCTGACAGTCCTGGAGCAGCCTTTCAGGCAGGCAGCCTGTGTATCCGGTATCCGGGTTTTCGGTTTTAGCGAAGGAAACCTTCCGGAACGGGTGGAAGAAGTTATTTGTGAGAAGACCGGGGACTTGGATGTTGGCATTAAATGGCAGGGAGTGGATGCTGTTGGCTATGAAGTGTACTGGGGATATGCGCCAGATAAGCTTTACCATAGTAAGGAAGTACTGGGACAGGAGCATACGAAAATCGGTGCATTTATAAAAGGACAGAAAGCCTGGGGGCGGATAGATGCCTTTAACAGATGCGGGATAACAGAAGGGGCTGTATTTGAACTTTATGAATAACACCGTATGGAAAGGAAAATTACAATGGCAGCTGAGTATAAGATCAATATAGAAAAAGAAGGACGGAAGTACCCTCATTACTGGGAAATGTGCGTAGGCACCTGCCATGCGGCGACTGTCCTAAGGGAGGATGTAAGGAACCAGATCCGTAAGGCACATGAAGAGTGCGGCTTCCGATATCTTCGGTTCCATGGGTTATTTGATGATGACATGAGTGTCGTGATCCCGCCCTTTACACCGTTTGACGAACAGGAGATATCATTCTTTAATATTGACAGTATCTTTGATTTCCTCCTGGATACAGGTATGAAACCATTTGTGGAACTGGGCTTCATGCCTGAAGCATTTGCATCAGGAACCCAGACCTGTTTCCACTACAAGGGGAATGTAACCATGCCGAAAGATGAAGCCGTGTGGCAGGAGTTTATCCGCACATTTATCCGCCATCTCCTGGAGCGGTACGGGAAAGAAGAGGTATACACCTGGTACTTTGAAGTCTGGAATGAGCCAAACCTGCGCTTTTTCTTTGACGGCACCAGGGAGGATTATTTCCACCTTTATGAGATTACAGTTAAGGCAGTAAAATCTGTTGATGAGGGCTTGCGTGTAGGTGGCCCGGCTACATCCAACAATATGTGGATACCGGAATTCCTGGCATTCTGCCGGGATAACGCCCTTCCTGTGGATTTTGTCACTACCCATCATTACCCAAACGATGACCCGCTTTCGCGTGCCGGCATGAACGGGGCGGGTACAAAAGGGCAGGGGATGGATGCGGAAATGTTTGAGCAGATTCTGCATATGCCGGAGGAGGAACTGGAGAAGATAAAGGCTTCCTGGGGCGGTGGTGAGAATAAAAACCCGCGTGACATATTACTCCGGTGTGCGAAAAAGGCAAAGCAGGAAGCTGGGGATTTGCCGCTGATCTATACAGAATGGAATGGTTCGGATGATTTTGACAACAATTACCAGGCAGCATTTGTCCTCCAGACACTTGCTTACAATGAAGGGCTTGTAGAAGGATATTCGTACTGGACGGTTACGGATATTTTTGAAGAGACCGGGCTACATGGGAGGCCTTTTAACAATGAATTCGGCTTACAGACTGTCTATGGCATTGCGAAGCCCGTGTATCGCCTGTTCCAGGCCTTGCACGAAGCTGGGGATATGAGGCTTGAAGTGGAAGGCAAACCACATAGGACAGCGGAAGTATTCGCCCTGGCTGGAGACAGTGAAGTCATGGTATTTGCCTATAACCATGACATTTCCCAACGGGATATAGAAGCGCAGGAGATGAAAATTACCATTGAAGGCAGATTCAGTAAAATTGAGAAAGCTGTGATTGATGGGACACACTGTAATCCATACAATGAATGGGTGATGCAGGGAAAACCATCATACCCCTCAAAAGAGCAGCTAGCCCAGCAGGAACTTGCATCCATGCTGCTTTATGAAGAATATTCTGCAGCAGAAAGGAATCCTGTGGAAATTGTATTTAAAGCGGAACCGGAGAGCGTGACGATTTTCAGGATTGTCAAAGCATAAATCTGAGCCGGTGACTTACACGATGTTCTTTAATGACAACGATGCTTATCCGATCAAAGACAGCTGGTATGGGGAAGGCGGTATTTTCAACGAGATCACAAAGGAAACTAATGTCAGTTTGGATATAACTATCGTGAATAACGCGAGCTATTCGGATAAGGTGACGCTGGCAATTTCCGGTGGTACTGCCCCATACATAATCCCCAAAATGTATAGCGAGACCGCTTATGTGACAGGCGGAGGTATTGTACCGGTTTCCGAGTATATCCAGTATATGTCAAACTACACAGGGATGATTGAGGAATACGACCTGCAGTCTGAAGTTGATTCCCTCCTCCAGGAGGACGGCAAATATTACCGCCTGCCAGGTTTGAAAGAAGCGGCTTTGCAGAATTACTCAATCCTGATCCGTTCTGACTTGTTTGAAGCGGCAGGCTACGATGTGACGGCCCTGGAAGAAAACTGGACATGGGATGAATTTACAGATATCCTGGTTGATGTGAAGGCATATATGGTAGAGCAGGGAATAGTCGGTGAGTCCGATTATATCTGGTCTGACAGGTGGTGCGGTGCCACTTCCGGCTATGGGCAGGGCGGCTGCCTGCTGAACCTGATGGCTGCTACATTTGGTATTTACAGCGGTTGGGGAATTACATCAAACTCTGCCGGGTTGTATTTTGACTGGGACAATGATGAATTTGTCCTCAGTGCTACAAGCGATAAATATAAGGAATATATGAAAGCTGTACAGCGCCTTGTAAGCGAAGGTATCCTTGATCCGGAGACATGGAGCCAGGAGGATGATACTGCTGACGGTAAGTTCTACCGTGGCGAAACCGCCCTGATTACAACCAATGGTACAACGTATACAACACAGATAGACGGGCTGGAATCCCAGCTTGGCGAAGGCAATTTTTCTGTATATGAGATTGTAATTCCAAAAGGTAACTGTAACTACCAGACCGAAAAGTCTCGCCTGGAGTGCGGCGTATGCATTTCTTCCACCGCCCTGGATGAACTTGGGGAAGATGAATTTATTAAAATGATGCGTTTTGTTGACTGGCTCTGGTATTCTGAAAGCGCGTTAACAATGACAAAATGGGGTGTAGAGGGGGAACACTACACAGTTGATGAAGATGGGAATTATTTACTTATGGATGAATATTACTGTGGAGGCCTTTCTATCTCCCAGACTTCAGATGACCAGGTTGACCTTCGGTTAGAGTACGGCTATGGATGTGGAAACTTCATGTATAGCGGCAGTCTTGCGCTTTTGATCAGCAATTTCTCAGATGAACTGCAGGATTACTACAACAGGATGGATGAGTACAGGGATCTGTGTGAGGTCGATCCGGCGATTGCAATGAGCGAGGATGATTCGGAAATGGCTAACCTGTGGGCTACTCCTTTGCAGGATACAATAAATACCTGGACGCTGAAATTTGCAATGGGACAGGCAGATATTGAGGCAGACTGGGATACTTATGTGGCGGAGGTTGAGGCGCAGAATGCGGCTAATCTTGTCAACCTCTATAATGAGTATTATTCTGCAAGCAAATAAGGAATGCTGCCTTACATGAATTGAATGATATATTTTTCTGAAAGCCCTGGCATAGCGCCGGGGCTTTTTTTACGAGTGCCGGGCATGGCACAGTTCTAGCTGGTGGAAGTCCAGTCATGGATAACTTACCGTTCATGTAGTTAAACGCAAGCCGAAACCTTTAGTGACCATAGTTATGGATACAGACCGAGCCGGGACTGCCATCAGGCCATCCGGGAAGCATTGGGTTATCTAAATGAAGGCTACACGTGGGTCATAGATTTTGATATTGAGAAATATTTCGACACAGTAAATCATGATAAGCTGATTTCAATATTGAGAGAACGGGTAAACGACTCGGTAGTGCTGCACTTGATACGGTCATTTCTGAAAGCAGGAGTGATGGAAGGCGGATTAATTTAAGCCTAATTATTTGCACGGAGTGATCAGATTGCACCAATGGTAGTTTAGTGTGCTCGAATGGACAACATGATTTTTGGTTTCAGTGTTATAATTTACGTAACAGGTCTGATGCTGCAAAAAAAGAAAGAAGTGAACCGGGAGGCTGCGTAAATCAAGGAGATGCTTTTATGATATTAAAGCTTATAAGAAAGCATAACAATCAAATAAAAAGCATTCTGAGCATTCTGCTTTGTCTGGCGCTCGTATGCGGCACGGTTATGTCCGGAAATGTGTCTGCCGAGGAGCCGTTGACGGAAAACGAGTCCGAATCAGAGCCAGCGAGCGAAATTGAGTTTGAGTCAGAGGCGGAGAGCGAATCTGAATCTGAGGCGGAGAGCGAATCCGAATCAGAGTCGGAGAGTGAACCTGAGTCTGAATCAGAGCCAACGGGCGAAATCGAGTCCGAATCTGAGTCAGAGAGTGATTTTGAGTCTTTACCCGCAGCATTGGCGGAAGGCCAGACAGATGCATCTTTTTCTCAGACAGAAGAAATCACCCCAGAGACAGACCTTTCGTTAGAAACTTCCCTTTCAGAATCAGAAACGGAGTATCCGTCAGCGTCGTTTTATGTAACACTGGACGAGGGTATCACGGTAAGCGCATCCGCAGAAGAAGGGGTTCTTCCGGAAGGAATATCTATGCGTGTAACGCTGCTGGAGGCGGACAAGGATGAGACAGCCGCGATGTACAGCGAAGCGGAAGCAGCCCTTGAAGAGAACGCGATTTCCTATGACGGATTGATTGCGCTTGATATCAGTTTCCGAGCCGCCGACGGGACAGAGATTGAGCCGGAGGAAGGTTCCGTTACGGTAAAGATCGATGTAGCTTCGACCCTCCTGGATGAAGATGTGGATACCGACTCTCTGGCGGTACAGCACCTTGCGGAGACGAAAGACGGCCTGGCAGTAGAGGTTGTGGCGGATACAGGGGAAGAGGCCAAAGGGACAATCGAAACCGTTGAAGACGGCGGCGTGAGCACGGAATTCACGGTGGACAGCTTTTCATACTTTACTTTAACGTATAGTACAGGTTTTTGGGGCAACACATCGACTCTTACCATTTATCTGGTGGATGAAGATGGAAATCAGATATTGGGAAGCGGTTCTCTTGGAAGTGTGACAGGCTCCACCAGCTGGACAGCGATTGAAACTGCAGCAGCGACCTATATCAGCCAGGCTGAAAGTAATGGATATACGTATGAAGGCGCGTATCTTGGCAGTTATAACAGCTCAACGAGCGTTACCTACGTAAAATATAACCAGGCCAGCGGCGGTGGCGGTAACCAGAGCGGATGGCGGTACAGTTCTGCAACCACCACACCCAATAATTATACAAGCGGCACTTCTGTAGGTAACAATACAATTTTCTTGGTATTTAAAACAACGGAAACAGAATCCGAGACAGAGACGGAAGCTGAAACCGAAACAGAAACAGAAACCGAAGACAACGGAAAAACCATTACATTTGAATATACCAGTCAGACCGATCTCAATAAGCAAACGAATCCGGATACGGTAAAGGCTGATAAGGATACGGTAAAATTTACAGTTAATTTACTGGACGAAAATGGAAATCTAACTACGCTTGAGATACCGGATGGAGCGGTAATTCCGTCTTCCTATACGTCAAAAAATTCGGTCGTTTTGATCGAAGAATTAATAAGCCAGATCAGTGTTCCGGGATATACGCTTGAAAATAGCTATGCATTCTTTTTCTGGGGCGGAAATCAGTCGGTAAGCAGTGGATTGGATTTATCCAATGCGGGGGCTCATAAAGTAACATCATTTAAAAACTTTGATGATGTCAGCAGCTATGGTGATGGAAGTTCAACTCTTGGTACTACAACCAGTACGAATACTTATCACACGATCGGTTATACCATGACGGAAATGAATGGTTCTTCGATGACAGGTACGGACTGGAGCAGCAGCGGCGATACGGAAGGTTATTATGCATATGAATATGGCGGTGTGCTGCATATTGTGCTGATGCCGGTATCTGAAACAGTGGCCTATAAAACCAGATGGGTAAACTACGCCGAGACAGGAAACATTCTGGTTGATACGACCGATGCGCATGATATGACGGAATCTTCTGGAACGTGGTATGGATATTTAACACAGACAACAACCTATTGGGATGGAACCGGATTGACAAGTCCCGGCGAAGGCTATGTTTTTGTTGGATGGTATGACAGCTGTGACGCGGATGGAAATGGCACAGGGAACAAAATCGTAGGAAATGAATTGATGTACAGCGACAATACCGTCTATGCCAGGTGGGAGCTTTCTGTCACGACCATGTCTGTCACAGTGGTTAAAAAAGTAGACGGTAATATGGGGGATGCGACTCAGAATTTTAGCTTTACCTTGACTGACAGTTCCGGAGACACGACAAGCTTTGACTTAAAAGACGGAGAAGAGCAGAGCATTGATGATTTAACGATAGGGTCTGAGATCACTATAAACGAGTCTGGAAATGACAATTACGACAGCATAACGATCCAATATGGTTCTTACGATGCAAATAATAATTTTGTCGCTTATGAGACCTACGAGCCCAGCGTAAGCAGTTCCAGCGCGACAATCACTCTGGAGTCAGAGTATGATGTGATTCTTGTAACAAACTATAAGAATGTAGAACCAGACACAGGAATTCATCTCGAATTCGCTCCATACTTCGCAATCCTGTCGGGCATTCTCCTGCTGGGAGCGATACTTCTGATTCGCAGTACAAGAGGACGTTATGGATAATGGCGAATCAAAATTTACAGTCTTTCCCGCGGGGAAAACTGTTTCAGATTGATAAAAAACATTTTAGATAACGGAAAAGAGAAAGGATTATGATATGGCTGATAAGAAAAAGGATACTCTGAATCAGGCACAGCCTCCGCCGGGTGATTCCTGGATGGATGAGGCAAGAGCGGTAAACACAGAACACCAGAAGATGCTTGATTGGCTGAAAACGGTAAAGTTCCGGAAAACTCTGGTGGGCGGCGTCAGAGAGGAAGACGTCTGGAGAAAGCTGGAAGAACTGAATCGGCTGTATGAAGGAGCTCTGGTGGCGGAAAGGGCGGCAGCGGAAGCCCGCTTCCATGATTACGCGGATTCAGCGGAGAGCGAGCTGAAAAAGTATAAACAGGCAGTGAAAACGATAAAGGCGCATTATGATGAACTGGCCGTGAAAAATCAGAAAATGGAAGAACAGCTGAAAAAGCTGCAGGCTGCGCGGGAGCATGAACCGGAAAGAAACCAGACGGGTGAGTGCATAGAAGACTGCAAAGGGGTGTGAAAATGGCCGGAAAAAAAGAAATGCCAAAGACATCCCCTCCGGATGGTTCTCAGGGAACACGGGAAATACCCCGCGAAGATTCATCGAAAAAAAGAACCCGGAAGAACAGCCGCAAAAAAAGCGAACCGGAGAGTGCGGAACGGATCATTCGCCGCCGCAGAATCAACGTGGAGGTTCGAAAAGGCTACATCAGCCTGGCATTTCGGGCAGCATGTCTGGTATTTGCCGGATGGCTTTTCCTGACCCAGTTCCTGCTGATCATGCAGGCACCCGATAACGAAATGTTCCCGGCCATCGAAGCAGGCGACCTGGTAATCGCTTACCGCCTGCAGAGTACGTACAGCAAGAACGATGTGGTAGTCTACACAGCGGATGGGAAGCAAAAGATCGGAAGAGTCATCGCCCGGGAAACCGACGTAGTTACGATGGATGATTCCGGTACGCTGCTGGTGAATGGCACGGTTCAGACAGGGGAAATTCTTTTCTCTACCTATGCGAAAGAAGGAATCACCTATCCTTACGTCGTGCCTGAAAACTGCGTATTCGTCTTGTGTGATTATCGTACCAGTGGTACAGACAGCAGGGATTATGGGGCAATTTCTCTGGATGATGTGGAAGGCAAAGTAATTACTATCTTGCGCAGGCGGAGTATTTGAAAACAGAAATGCAACGAAATACAACGAAATACAACGAAATGTAACTGGTAATCATCCCCTTGAGTGAAATCAGCGGTTTTTCATCGTGCGATCGGCAAAACTGACAGAAAGCTGATGAAAGGATGAGTTGGAAGCGTGGTCAGCAAGGGGAATTACATAAATATGCACGGAAAATTAAATTTGAGGAGGAAACCAAAATGAAGAAAAAGGTTTTACCACTTATGATAGCGGCTATTATGGCGATAGGGGGACTTAGTATAACAGCGTCAGCGGCTAATACGGGTACATCTACTGTTGATATTACGAAAACTCTCACTGCGACGGGGCTGGAGGATACGGTTTTTAATGTCACTGTTGAGGAAAAAGGGTATAGTGATGTGTCAGCGTCGGTCACATCACAGCCAGAAATTGGTGATTTTTCTATCACAGTAGAAAAGGGCGAAACTACAGGCACATATACTATCCAACTTCCTGAATATGAAAGTGTGGGAATCTATAATTACGAAATAAAGGAGACTACAGGCAACGTTGCTGGTGTGACATACAGTACTGCAACGTTATGGTTGGTTGTGACTGTCACAAATGATGGAAATGGGGGATTTGCACGATCTGCAGTAGTTTATTTGGGGTCGACATCAGGAGATAAGAATACGCAAGAGTTTAAGAACTATTATGATTCAGGAACTCTGAATGTATCAAAGTCGGTCACTGGTAACTTGGGTGATAAAACAAAAGAATTTAACGTTACTGTGACTTTTACGAAAGGCAATGATGTAACTATCAACAGCACCATATCATATACAGATGGAACCACCACTTACTATATTGAACCAAGTGATTGGAATGGAAATACGGCTACGGCTACAATCACTGTGAAAGATGGTTCGTCTGTAGCTTTCAAGAATATTCCTTATGGTATAACATATACTGTAGAGGAGGATGATTACACAACAGTTGATGGTTATACAACTACCTACGATGCGAGCAATACTGGTACATTGAACAGTTCTGAGGTAACAGTTGCAATAACGAATTACAAAAATAATTCTGCAGCTACAGGGGTGATCCTCGATAGCCTCCCCTACATTCTGATTCTTGCGGTGGTTCTCATCGGTGTCGTTTATCTGGTTCTCCGGAGACGCACATCTGACCGGTATTGATTGCTGACAGTTCAGAGGATATGAATTCCTTCATCCGTAGAAAGGGGAGTGGTGCAATGGCAGGAAGAATATTAAAGTTGTGCGACTCCCTGCTGACCCTGTTTTTGGCGCTTATCCTGATCGTATTTGGTGCATACGCGGCGTATGCCCTGTGGGACAATCACCAGGTGTACGCGGAAGCGGAGAATGTCCAGGATGCCTTGCTGAAAATCAAGCCTGTTATTGATGCGGAGGGAGACGGCGGGGCTTCGTTTGAGGAACTGCTGGCGATCAATGAGGATGTTTGCGGCTGGATTACACTGGACAACACGGAGATCGACTACCCGATCGTGCAGGGCGAAAATATCTTAAGCTACATTAATACGGACGTATATGGAAACACTGTCCTGTCAGGGAGTATTTTTCTGGATCCGACGAACAACAAAGATTTCCAGGATGCCTATTGTCTGATCTATGGTCATCATATGAATGGGCATCTGATGTTTGGTGACCTGGATCTGTATGAGGATGAAGACTTTTTTGCGGAAAACACGACGGGGACGCTGATCCTGCCGGATCGGAGTTACCGGCTTGAAATTTTTGCCTGCCTGCTGGTGGTATCGTCCGAAGACGCGATTTTCAGCCCGAGCCAGTGGGCGGACGATGTCAGCGGACTCCTGGAATTTGCCGAGGCCAGCGCGACCTATCTGCATGAGGAGACGATTGCCGCGCTGCGGGAGGATGAGAATCCGCAGGTGTTGGGGCTTTCGACCTGCTCTACGGAATTTACGGATGCGCGGACGGTGATTCTGGCCAGAATGGTGCCGTATTCGCAGGGATGAGTGGCTAATTGACTGGGAAGCTCCCGGATGACGTCCGGGCAAGGGCAAAACAGGAACAAAAATAAGAAGCAAGGAGCGTGATCGTGCGATGTGTTCATATAGAAAAATGCATATTTGCAGAATATGGTCAGCTGCGCTGATCGCGCTCGTTTGCATGGCAGTGCTTTCGTTTTCTGCGTTGGCGGAGGATGCGGTCACTGCTGTGATTCCGGTCTCCGTGGAATCTGACGATTCGAAAGAAAGCTATTGGTTTCAGCTGACGGCGTTAAACGGCGCCCCGATGCCGGAGAGAGACACGCTTGTCATTACCGGTGCGGGAAGCGCGGAGTTTGTCATTGAATACAGTAGGGTTGGCGTGTATCGGTACACGATTACGCAGGAAATTCCGGAGACGGGCAGCGGAAACTATGATGATACCGTGTATTATGTGATCGTGACGGTACAGGATACGGAAAATGGTTTTGCGGCTACGGTCATAGCCCACAGAGGGAACACGGAAGGCGACAAGTGTGAAATCATCTTCCATCAGACGTCAGAATCTGAGACGGAGAAAACGGAAGAATCAGAGGATCCGTCAGAAACCGAAGAAACAGACGTTCCGGAAGAACCTTCGGAGGCGGAACCACCGGAAGAGACGAAATTACCGGCGGAAGCGTCTACAGAAGAAGCTGCAAAGCCAACTCTGCCGTCCGGTTATATGCAGTCCGAACCTCTGGAAACAGAGACAGATTTTCTGGATATAACTACTGAATCGGATTACTGGGAAAAATATCCGGAAACCTCAGCGACAGAGACTGGGACTTCCGATGGCACAGCAGAATCTGCAGATTCTGCTTCTCCCCAGACGGGGGACACGACACCCGTCGGATTCTGGCTTATTGTGATGCTTACAGGCTTCTGTGTATTGATTAGAAATTCTCTTCATTTCCATAACTGACCCCAATTTATGCGTCTTTCCCTGCCAGAGGACTGTTGGTGATCATTCCGATGATGATCAATACAATGCAGGGAAAGCTAAGCGCGCGGGGAATGGATCATCTCCCAGATTTCATTTTCATTCAATTTCCAATAATTGCAAAATCAGCCCAAAATATCTGTTGATTTGTTCTATCCTTAGTGGTATTCTAAAAATACATTTCAGAAATTATTTTATCGAAAAGGGAAATGGAAAAAGAAAGTTATCCGGGATATTTTCCGTGCCTGGGTAGGAAAGTTGAGAAAATTTTGAAATGGCGCAGCAAAACATTTTAGGGATAGAAGAAAACAGAAACAGTCGTGAACAGCGAGGAGTAGAGGCGGCTATGCTTCGCCTGTATCAGTTTGACTGGCTGACCGGGTTGTACAGCAAGGAATATTTTTATCAGCGTGCACGGGAACTTTTACAGGAAAATCCTCAAAAAGAGTATGATATTATCTGCTCAGATTTTGAAAATTTTAAGCTCATAAATGAAGTGTATGGCCGGCAGACCGGCGACAGTCTCCTTTGCGGGGCAGCGGATCTCCTGATGAAAACAATTTGCGGAAAAGGATTGTGCGCACATTTTAATTCCGACCTGTTTGTTTGCATGATCGAACATCGGGCATCGTATTCGGATGATCTGTTTGGAAAGCTGACGGAGGATATCAATCAGCTTACCGCAGCCAAAAATATTTCAATTAAATGGGGCATTTATGTGACCGGTGGGCGGGATGTTTCCATAGAACAGATGTGTGACTGGGCGCTTGAAACGGTTCGGAGCATCAAAGGACAATATGGAAAATATTTCGCCTATTATGATGAGGAGCTGCGCAATCGTGTGCTGCGGGAGCAGGAGATTACCGCCTGTATGGAGCAGGCTTTGGAGGAAGGCCAGTTCCACGTCTGGCTGCAGCCGAAATACCGGCTGGATGGGACGCCTCTGCGCGACGCGGAGGCGCTGATCCGCTGGTTTCACCCGCAATGGGGTGTTCAGCAGCCGGGGCAGTTTATTCCGTTATTTGAAAAGAACGGATTTATCACAAAGCTGGATCTGTATGTCTGGGAAGAGGCGTGCCGGATGCTTCGCGATTGGAAAAATGCGGGGACTGAACCGCTGAATATTTCAGTTAATATTTCACGTGCGGATTTTTACCAGCTGAATCTTTGCGAGACGCTGGTCGCCCTGACAAAAAAATACGGGATTGCCCGCCGCAGGCTTCACCTGGAGGTCACGGAATCGGTGATTACGGAAAATCCCATGCAGATTGTAAAAACCGTCCGGGAACTTCGGAAAAAAGGTTTTATCATCGAAATGGATGATTTTGGGAGTGGATATTCTTCCCTAAATATGCTCAACCGGATGCCGATGGATATCCTCAAGCTGGATATGCAGTTTATCCGCAGCGAGATGGCCAAGCCGGAAAAACAGGGAATTTTGAAATACATTATCGGGATGGCACACTGGCTGAACCTGGAAGTGGTCGCTGAGGGAGTGGAGACCCGCAGACAGATGGAACGGCTCAGAGATCTGGATTGTGATTATGTGCAGGGCTACTATATGGCCAAACCAATGCCGCCGGAAGAATTTGAAAAGCTGCTGCAAAACCAGGCGGGTGAAATGCAGAAGCTGCAAAGTTGTGAAACAGATGCAGGGTTAAAGAACACAGAAAAAGGGCTTCTTTTTGTGATCTGTGAAGAAGCCTCTGCCCGTGAAGAAATCCGCGGTATCTTCGGGGAAAGCTTTCGGGTGGAGGAGGCGTCAGACGAGGAGGAGGCTTTGGCCGGGCTTGGCAGGTTCGGCGACCATATTCAGGTTATTTTGTTAAGCGTCTTTCTGGCGAAGCAAAATCACTCGTCGCTCTGGAACACGCTGAAGCAGGAGAAACAGGTGTGGAACATGCCGGTGATTCTCCTGGGCAAAGCGGAGGCCGAAGCAGAATCAGAAGCTCTGGAAATGGGGGCGGACGATTATGAAGGGATTCCATGCAGCCGTGAAAGTATTTTTATGCGCGTGAATAACGTGCTGGGTAAAAAAGAAAGCCTGCGTCGCCAGCTTTTGAATGACAGCCTGCCAGGCGCCATGATTGGCTGTTTCTGGGAGGAAGGACTCCCTATTTACCTCATCAACGGGATGATGCTGGATGTGCTGGGATATGACTGTGAGGAGGATTTTATTGCTGATGTTGACGGGCGGATGGCGAATGCGATCCATCCGGAGGATCGGGCAGCTGTCAATCACAGCATGGACAAACAGCTGGCAGAAAGCTTGCAGTATTCTCTGGAATACCGTATCAGAAAGAGTGATGGAAGCTATATCTGGGTGCGGGATATCGGGCGGTTGATCAAAGCAGAAAATGGACGTGACGCCCTGATTTCTGTGTGCATGGATACAACCGCGGAGAAAAAGCATCAGAAGCGAGAGCGGGAACAGTTTGACAGGGAAATGAATTATTTTTCAGAGCTTACGTATTCCGGAGCCATCCGGGGCCGTATCAATCTGACCAGAAACCGGATGGAACGCTATTTCCATACTGCGGACGTTTCCATCTCTTACGATGGCGATACTTTTGAAAATTTCGTAAAGAAGCTGGCAGAATCCGCGGTGGAGCCATCCTCTCAGGAGATGCTTTTGACGGAGTTGAACCGGGAAACGATGCTGAAGGAGTTCCAGAATGGGAAACAGGAATATCATTTTGAATTTCTGAGAATGACAAATAAGGGAAAGATGTTCTGGGCCAGCATGGATTTTCGGCTGTATCTGAATCCGGATACACAGGAGGTCACCAGTTTCTTCTATACCAAAGATGTGACAGAAGAAAAGGTACAGGAATATACGTTCCAGTTTGTGGCGAAAATGGATTATGACCTGATCTGCGACGTGGATATGGTGCGGGGAACCTACCGGATGCTTTCCCGCAGAACGGAAAATGGCTCAACCATGGCGGATTCCGGGATGTTTCAGGATGAGATTCGCCGGACAACCTGTCGCCTGATGGAAGAGGAGACCTGCCGCCGCTATCTGAAACATATGGATTTTGACAATATTCAGGAGCAGCTGAGGGATCAGAAAATATACAGCTTTATCCTGGAAATGAAGGATGTAAACGGCAGCATCCGAACCAAGAAATACCAGATTTTTTACATCAATGAGCCGCTGCGCCGGGTAGGAATTACCCGGACGGATGTGACGGACGTTGCAAAAGAAGAATGAATAAAAGAGTGCCCGTGTATATCGGTGCATACTGATGCAATTGCAACAGGTCTCTGCCGGGGGAAGTCCCTGGATAGAGACCTCTTTTGTTTTCTGGATTCATAAAAGTCAATATTGTGCTAATAGTAGCTTATCTGAGCGATTCAAATGCTTTCCGGGAAATTGTATACTAGTACGAATAAGCATTTGAAGAAAGATATCATGTGAAAAAATATCAGAGAGGGATAAGCAGGCTATGAATCAATATACGACACTTTTCGAGCAGCAGTCATATCAGGATGCGCTTGTGTATTATATAGAATCGCTGACCAATGAGAAAATTGTTGTGTGGGATTATGTGATACTGACGGCAAGCAATGATGATCAGGCGAAATCCTATGAGATGCAGATTGAGCACAGATTGAAAAATCATCAGATCTCTGACCGTACGCACTATGCGGTGATTCCGGATGAAGGCGGGCAGCGCGTGGGCAGCGGCGGCGCGACGTTTTCCGCTCTTCGTTATGTGAAGGAGTATGTGGAAGCTGAAAGCTATGCGGCGGAGACAGAGACGCTTCCTGCGGCAGAACCCAGTGATGATTCTGCTAATCCTTTCGTGGGGAAGCGTATCCTTGTCATTCATTCGGGCGGTGACAGCAAGCGTGTGCCGCAATATTCCGCCTGCGGAAAGCTGTTTTCACCGGTACCGCGGCTGCTTCCGGGCGGAAGACGCTCGACACTGTTTGATGAGTTTCTGATTGGGATGAGTACGGTCGCCAGCCGGATCAGCGAAGGAATGCTGGTTTGCTCTGGGGATGTGCTGCTTTTGTTTAATGCGCTGCAGATTGATTTTTACGGTGCAGGTGCGGCGGCACTTTCGATTAAGGAGCATGTGGAGACCGGGAAGAACCACGGCGTTTATCTGAGGGACGGGGATGGCAATGTCGGTCAATTTCTGCACAAGCAGACAGTTGAGACGCTATCTGACTGCGGTGCCGTGGATGGCCGCGGCATGGTGAATATTGATACCGGAGCAGTGATTTTGCGGCCGGATGTGCTGGCAGATTTGTACCGACTGATTGATACGGAGGAGAAATACCATCAGTTTGTGAATCCCCAGGCCTGCCTGTCGTTTTATGCAGATTTTCTTTATCCGCTGGCGTCTGCTTCGTCTCTGGAGCAGTTCTATAAGGAAAAGCCGGAAGGACGTTTTACCGAAGAGCTTCATGACTGCCGTACGGCGCTGTGGGAGGTATTGTCGCCTTATCATATGAAGCTGATCCGTCTTTCACCTGCTTCTTTTATCCATTTTGGGACAACGAAAGAGCTGCTGCATCTGATGACGGACGGCATGGACGAATATCGGTTCCTGGACTGGTCGAGCACCATAAATTCCAACCTGGCGCCGCAGGATTACGCCGTGAGCAACAGCTATATCAGCCGGAAGGCGGTCATTGGAAGCGGCAGTTATATTGAAGACAGCCGCATTCATAACGGCAGTAAGGTAGGGAAAGACTGTGTGATTTCCGGTGTGACGCTTTACGGTGAAACGGTGCCGGATGGGACTGTGCTTCATATGCTGAAGCTGAAGAACGGAAAATTTGTCTGCAGGATGTATGGGGTGCAGGATAATCCAAAGGAAAACCGGCTCTTTGGAAGAGCGATTGAGACGCGCTGGGTGAGTGCCGGAACCAGTGAAAACACACAAAACAGCGCGGAGGAAGGCTCTCTGTGGGACACGCAGCTTTATCCGGTATGTGATACGGTTGAAGAGGCGGTGAAGGCTACGCTGGCGCTTGGACTGGCGGATGGATTGGAATTGATTTCGCATACAGCTGGAACGGAATCTGCTCAAAACGCCGATGAAGTCTGTGAAGAGGCCGGGAAGACTGCGGATCCGGCCGGCGCATATCTCAGTCTCATGGAAAGCTTTGGGCAGGCGGACGTGACGGCGATTCTTCCGTGGCAGGAAAATCTGTATGAGCAGGTAGTGGCGGAATCGATTCTGGAGAACATCGGGAATGGCGTACCGGCGGAAACTGTAAAGAAACTGTATCCGAAGATTGACCGCCACACAGTCGAGTATCTTTTGGATAAGGCAAAGAAGCTGGAGATCAGTAAACTGGAAGAATTTAGCCTGCGGATTCGGATTTACAGCTACCTGTGGAAGATTACAGACGAAATGCGGTATAGCAACCTGTGCTTTGACACGATCTGCGAAGCCACGCTTGCGGCAGCAATGGAGAGTGTGCAGTTTCGTAAATACCGTTTTGAGAAAGATGTGACGGTCAACCTTCCCGTGCGGGTGAACTGGGGCGGCGGCTGGAGCGATACGCCGCCATATTGCATGGAAAATGGCGGGACAGTTTTAAATGCGGCAATTTCTATCAATGGGCGTCTCCCGATCGAGGCAACGGTGAAGCACCTGGACAGACCCGTGATCGCTTTGGCGAGCACGGATATCGGAAGCTATAAAGAATTTGACACTCTGGAAGAACTGCAGGACTGTCGAAACCCGGCCGATCCGTTTGCGCTGCATAAGGCAGCGCTGATCGCCTGCGGGGTGATACCGATGTCAGGCGCAGTAAATTCTGTAGCGGAGCTTTGCGCGCAGCTTGGCGGCGGCATGTATATGAACACGCGGGTGATTGACATTCCAAAGGGCAGCGGTCTTGGCACCAGCTCGATCCTGGCAGGCGCCTGCGTCAAGGCCTTGCTGCAGGCACTGGGACAGAACCCGACGGAGGATGAGGTGTTCGGACGGGTGCTTTGCATGGAACAGCTCATGTCCACAGGCGGCGGCTGGCAGGATCAGGTTGGCGGTATCACGCCTGGCATTAAAATGGTAACGACCAGACCTGGCCTTTCTCAGAAGATTCTCTGTACGTCGCTCACCGTAAGTGAAAAAACAGTCGCTGAACTGAATGAACGGTTTGCGCTGATCTACACCGGACAGAGGCGCCTGGCGCGGAATCTTCTTCGCGACGTGGTCGGAAAGTACATTTGCAATGATGAAACTTCACTGCAGGCGCACGATGCCATCCAGAGACTGGCGGTTCTGATGCGCTTTGAGCTGGAGAAAGATAATGTGGACGGCTTTGCAAACCTGCTGACGGAGCACTGGCTGGAAAGTCAGCATATTGATGCGGGCAGCACAAATACTTGTATTGATCAGATTTTCAGTGTTATTGACGACCTGATAGACGGCAGGATGATCTGCGGCGCCGGTGGCGGCGGGTTTTTACAGGTGATACTGAAAAAGGGTGTTACCAGGGATGACCTGCGGGAGCGGTTAAATGAAGTCTTCCAGGACAGCGGTGTGGACGTCTGGGAATGCGCATTTGTGTGAATAGAATAGAAGAATGTGGGTCAACATGAGTTTATAAAAAATTTATAATTAAATTAGCACTCACCTCTTGACGTGGCTAACAACCTGTGCTATAACATGCTCAGAACGAAGGAAAGGGAAAAGAAAATACCTTCTTCCAGTTTATAAATATCTAAAAATACGCAGCAAAAGCAAAGGAGTAATGACATATGGCAAGGATTTATGCAAATAATATGTGGGATGATTTTTTTGATGATTTCTTTCATGAACCAGCACATCATGAAGAGCCGCCCAGAGGCCAGGAGGCTATGATGAGGACAGATGTGAAGGAGACAGACGATCTTTACGAGCTTACGATGGATCTTCCGGGAGTGAAGAAAGAGGATGTAAAGGCAGAACTGAAAGAAGGATATCTGACGATCCAGGCTACTGTAAATCTGGCGAACGGAAAGTATATTCGCCGGGAACGTTTTACCGGATCCTGCAGCAGAACCTTTTTTGTTGGAAAAGCGGTAAAGCAGGAGGATATCAAGGCCAAATTTGAGAATGGTACCCTGATCCTTACGGTGCCGAAAAATGTGAAGCGGCCTGAGGTAGAGGAGAAGAAGTATATTACAATCGAGTAAGCGATTTACAGATTCAGGATGCGGGTGTTTGCCTGCATCCTTTTTTTATGCGCAGGGGTGCACATGGAAGGTTTCCGGGAATCACTGTCAGATGGGAACGCTTTGAGAGAATGCAGATGTGGCTTTTTATAGCAGAAAGCCCCGAAAGAATGATACATAAAAATAATAAAGCAAAATGAGAATTAAATAATAAAATAAAGATAATAATAATATTTAAGAAACATCTTGACAAGCGTTTGGCGATGTAGTAATATGCATTTATAAACCAGAGAAAATAAGAGAAAATAAGAGGAGGAGAAAATGACTGATTATAGAACAGGCAATATGGAAGATAAGTACGCCAAAAATGATCTGGTAGAAGAAGCCGTTTTTCAGTACGCGGGACTTCTCCCGGAAAAGCGTCAGGGGGAATATACGCTAGATGATTACTACGCGCTTCCGGATGATCAGAGATTCGAACTGATTGATGGTGTTCTGTATGATATGGCTGCGCCGACAACTACTCACCAGGTTGCCGGATTTCAGATTGCATATCAGATGGAGAATTATATTGATTCACAGGATGGAGATTGTCTTGTTCTTGTATCTCCTGTGGATGTACAGCTGGATCGGGATGAACGGACGATGGTGCAGCCGGACGTAGTGGTTATCTGCGACAGAGATAAGGTGATAAACCGGTGTATTTATGGGGCGCCGGATCTGACCATGGAGGTATTGTCGCCTTCTACCGCAAAGAAGGATCAGGTGATTAAGACAGAAAAATACCGCAGAGCCGGGGTGCGGGAATATTGGATGATTGATATTGAGCGCAGACGGGTGGTTGTGTATGATTTCGAGAATCACAGCAGTCCGATCATTTATGGGATTGATCAGCCGATTCCGGTACGGATTTTTGGTGGAAATTGTCAGATAGATTTTGGACGAATTTATAAGAAAATCAATTAGTTGTGTGGGAAAATACAGGTTGTTTCTGGGTATCAGGAACATTTGGATAGTAACGAACGTGAGAATATAGATAAAAAGCATGTTGGGGGACAATAATGAGAAGAGAAAACAGAATGGTTCTGCACAGAATGCATTATGATTCGCCGATTGGCAGTCTTTGCCTGGAGGATGACGGTGAGGCATTGACTGCATTGTATCCGACAGAGAATCTTCCTAGGCAGGATACAGTTTCCAATCTACTGCAGCGCACCTGTGACGAATTAGAGGAATATTTTTCCGGCAGGAGAACGGTGTTTGATATCCCGCTGCATCCGCAGGGAACCTCGTTTCAAAAAAAAGTGTGGGATGCACTGCGCGAGATTCCTTACGGAGAGACGAGGAGCTACGCGGATATTGCTGAGAGAATCGGACAGCCGCAGGCTTGCCGGGCAGTTGGCGGCGCAAATAATAAAAACCGGATTCTGATTTTGATCCCCTGCCATCGTGTGATAGGGAAAAATGGCAGTTTGACAGGTTTTGGATGTGGGATTGAGGCAAAGGATTATCTGCTGAAGCTGGAAGCGGCACATACGGCAGGCTTAAAACCATGTCTGGTTTCAGAAGCCCTGGCAGAGTACGCACACAGGAAACGGCAGGGGGAATATACCCTGGAAGACTATTTTGCGCTTCCGGAAGAGCGGCGAGTAGAGCTGATCGATGGTGCGATCTACGACATGGCATCTCCGACTTTGATTCATCAGGCGATTGGGGACAGTTTACAGACGCGGTTCAATAACTATATACGTGAAAAACATGGTATATGCAGAGCGTTTACCTCTCCGGTTGACGTGCAGCTGGACTGTGACGATCGGACGATGGTGCAGCCGGACGTATTGATTCTCTGCGACCTGTCAAAGGTGCGCCAGGGACGCGTATACGGAGCCCCGGATCTGGTGGTGGAGGTACTCTCCCCGTCAACGTCAAAAAAAGATCGCAGTCTGAAACTGAGTAAGTATAAAAGTGCTGGAGTCCGGGAGTATTGGATTGTAGATCCGAAGCGGAAGACGGTACTGGTATATGAGTTCGAAAAAGGGGATACAGCGACACTTTATGGATTTGATGCTTCTGTACCAGTGGGAATTTACGATGGAAAATGCAGGGTAGATTTTGCGCAGATATATGAGGAAATCAGGATTTTGTATGAGATAGATCCGGAATGAGGGGATGCGAAATTTGCGCTTGATGCACGGGAATATGCGTGATAAAATCGGAATGATATTTTTGTATGGATAATGCGGAAAGAGAAAAATGTGAAAGATAAAGGTGAGGAAAACACCTCCTCGCGATTGCCGGGCACTGGAAAAGAACGGAGGATGTACAGAAGATGGATACGGTAAGACTCGGAAAAACAGAAGTTCTGCCGCGGCTGCGGTTATTGCATGCCTTGCCCGGCGGGCATTGAGATTAATAACTGTGCGCGCATGTCTCTGATGATTCGCCGATCGCCGTCAGAAGCGCAGCTGACTCCTGAGACGCAGGCAAAGATGATGAAAATTGAGGAGTGTCTGCATTGCAACAAATGTAAGAGCAAGTGCCCGTATTACCTCGATACGCCGACTTTGCTGGAGAAGAACCTGAAGGATTATAAAGAAATTCTGGCTGGCAAAGCGTACTAAGATACAGAGTGATGAACCGGCCTGTGAGTAAGAGGAGAAAGGCGTATATGAGCAGTTTAGTCGACACGGCCGAGCGCAGCATTATTAAGAAATTCCGGCGGGAGCTCTGGTGCCGTTTTACAAAAGCGGTGCAGGAATATGAATTAATTCAGGACGGCGACCGCATTGCGGTCTGCATTTCCGGCGGCAAGGATTCTATGCTGATGGCGAAGCTGTTTCAGGAGCTGTACCGCCATGGAAAACGGAATTTTGAACTGGTTTTTCTGGTGATGAATCCTGGCTATAATGAGGAGAACTATCAGCGGATTCTCGACAATGCGAAGCTTCTGAATGTTCCGATCACGGTGTTTCGGTCAGAGATTTTTCAAATTGTAGAGTCAGAAGGAAGCTCTCCCTGCTATCTCTGTGCGCGGATGCGCCGGGGCTATCTGTACAGCAAAGCAAAGGAGCTTGGCTGTAATAAAATTGCGCTCGGACATCATTATGACGATGTGATTGAGACCATTCTGATGGGAATGCTGTACGGTGGGCAGATACAGACGATGATGCCGAAGCTGCACAGCAATAATTTCGAAGGAATGGAGCTGATTCGTCCGATGTACCTGATCCGGGAGAAAGATATCATTCACTGGGCAGAGTATAATGATCTGCATTTCATTCGATGCGCGTGCCGGTTTACAGAAAATTGCGCATCCCGCAGCGATAAGGAAAATCAATCGAAACGGGCGCAGACGAAGCAGCTGATTGCGTCTCTTGCCGAACAGGATCCAGTGATTGAGAGTAATATTTTCCGAAGCGTGGAAAATGTAAATTTGAATACGGTCATCGGCTGGAAGAGGAATGGTATGCGGCATCATTTCCTGGATGAGTATGAGGCAGAGCTGAAAGATAACCAGGACTAACTGTTAAGCTTAAAGCTTTTGCTTCGTACAATGAGCAGAAACAATGAAAGGATACATATGGAAAAGGATTTAACAAAAGGAAGTGTGTTGAAAGTATTGCTGCGGTTTTCCCTGCCGTACTTACTTTCTTCTTTTTTGCAGACCTTTTACGGGATGGTGGATTTGTATGTGATTGGGCAGTATAATGGTGCGGCCGCGACCTCAGCCGTGTCGATCGGAAGCCAGGTGATGCATATGCTGACCGTTGTGATTGTCGGTCTCGCGATGGGCTCTACGGTTGGCCTGGGTGTGGCGATCGGAAGCAAACATAAGGAAAGGGCATCCTGCATTATTGGGAATACGGTAACTTTATTTGCCATTGGTTCCGTGACCCTTATGGCTGTGCTGATGCTTGCGCGGAATGGGATTATTACTGTGATGTCGGTTCCGACGGAGGCAATCTCGCAGACGAAAGACTATCTGACGATCTGCTTTGCGGGAATTCCGTTTATCACAGCCTACAATGTGATCAGCTGCATTTACCGAGGCATGGGAGATTCCAAAAGCCCGATGTATTTCGTTGGTGTTGCGTGTGTACTCAATATTGCGCTGGATTTTCTGCTGATTGGCGGTTTTGGAATGGGTGCGGCGGGCGCCGCGTACGGTACAGTGGTTTCGCAGGCATCCAGTGTGGTATTTGCGCTTGTGTTTTTGATGAAAAAAAGCAAGGCAGAAATGTCTGGTCTTAAGCTTACCAAAGCGGATTTTCGACCGGAACGCTCCGTCTTTTCAGACATTCTCAAAGTCGGCGTGCCGGTGGCCTGCCAGGATGGGTTTATTCAGATTTCGTTTCTTGTGATTACGATGATCGCAAATCAGCGGGGAGTGGACGTAGCAGCCAGTGTCGGTATTGTGGAAAAAATTATCAGCTTTCTGTTTCTTGTTCCTTCCGCGATGCTTTCCTCTGTCTCCGCAATTGCGGCGCAGAATCGGGGAGCAAACCAGCACGAACGGGCGAGAAAAACGCTTTATTACGCGATTCTGGTATCCGTATCGTTTGGCATTGTCTGCTTTGTGCTCTGTCAGTTTGTGCCAGAACAGTTTGTCGGTCTGTTTTCCAGTGAAGCCATCGTGCGTGAGCTGGGCGCACAATACCTGCGCTCCTACTCGTTTGATTGCATCATGGCGGGCATCCATTTTTGCTTCAGTGGTTTTTTCTGCGCATATGGACGGTCTGGTTTTTCTTTCGCGCACAACCTGACTTCCGTTCTTCTGGTGCGGATTCCGGGCGCTTATCTGGCGACAAAATTGTATCCAGATACGCTGTTTCCGATGGGTATGGCGGCACCGGCCGGGTCTGCGCTTTCCTCAGTGATCTGTATTGTGCTGTTTCTGGTGTTATGGAGAGCCCCGCATGAGGAATTGCGCTGACGCGCAATGGGCGGGGCCTGCACTAGAAAGTTTTAAGAAGGTAAATAGGCTATGCGAGAATTGGAAATCTACATTCACATTCCATTTTGTGTAAAGAAATGCGCTTACTGCGATTTTCTTTCCGCTCCGGCAGGGCGAGAACAGCGCGAGCGTTATGTCCGGGCATTGATAAAAGAAATTCATGGCGGGGTGCCAGTCCGTGCTTTTGCACTGCCTGAGAGCATGGAATACGCAGAGCGAGAGGAATACATCGTTACCAGCGTATTTTTCGGAGGAGGTACGCCATCGATTCTTCCTGCATCAGAGATTGACGGGATCATGGAAGCAGTGCGTGAGATGTTTTGCTTTTCAGAAGATTGTGAAATAACAATGGAGTGTAATCCGGGGACTCTTTCCGGAGAAGGAACATCATCTGAAAAAGCGAGACTGGAGGCTTATCGGGCCTGTGGCATCAATCGTCTCAGCTTTGGTCTCCAATCTGCGAACAACGCTGAGCTTGCTGTGCTGGGCCGAATCCATACCTGGGAGACGTTTCTTGAATCCTATGAAGCGGCAAGGGCAGCAGGGTTTGAAAATATCAATATAGACCTGATGTCGGCGCTGCCTGGTCAGACGGTGGAATCGTGGGAGAATACGCTGCGGCAAATTTTAATGCTTGCGCCGGAACACATTTCGGCGTATAGTTTAATCATTGAGGAAGGCACTCCGTTTTATCAGAAGTATCACGAGGATGATTTGCGGCGTGCGGATGGAGAACAGCCGCTGTATCTGCCTTCTGAGGAGGACGAGCGCAGGATGTACGTGCTCACGGAGCAGCTGCTTGGTGAGGCAGGATATGGGCATTATGAAATCTCGAATTATGCCCGTCCGGGGTATGAATGCCGACATAACATCGGCTATTGGCGGGGGACAGAGTACATGGGATTTGGGCTGGGAGCCTCGTCTCTGATTCGGCTTCGCAAAAAGCAGGCTGATGAATCAGGGGAACGTCCTCGGATAAGTGTGCGGTGTCAGAACCCAACAGAGCATTCCATATATGAACCGTTGTTATTGGATTCATCGCATACCGCTTATGAGATTCTTTCCGCGGAAGATGAGATGTCTGAGTTTATGTTTCTCGGCTTGCGGATGCTTTCCGGTATATCTGAAAAAGCGTTTTCTGATCGCTTTCGTATGCCTGTTGATCAGGTGTACGGTGATGTGATTGACCGGATGATTTCTCTTGGCCTGTTAAGGAGACAGCGCGGGCGTATTTTTCTGACGCCGCGCGGCCTGGATTTGAGCAATCAGGTGATGGCGGAGTTTTTATTGTAAAAGCTTTGTAATTGTAGTGGTACGATAAAACCACTGCAAGGAATTTACTGTAAAAAAGGAGGATATGAAAATGGGAAAATTAGGTTTTGGATTGATGCGGCTTCCGCTTTTGAATGCGGATGATTCGAAAAGCATTGACAAGGAACAGGTCTGTCGGATGGCGGATACGTTTCTGGAGCGCGGCTTTACCTATTTTGACACTGCGTATATGTATCACGATCACGAAAGTGAACGTGCGGTGAAGGATGTGATCACGAAGCGTTATGCCCGCGACAGCTACACACTAGCGACGAAGCTTCCGCTCTTTCAGCTGGAAAAGAAAGAGGATATGGAGCGTATTTTCAATGAACAGCTGGAAAAGACGGGGCAGGACTTTTTTGACTATTACCTGCTGCACGCGATGAGCGGCGAGCGCTATGAACTGGTGGACCGCCTGGGCGGGTTTGAATTCATTGCCGCGAAAAAGGCGGCTGGAAAGGTTCGCCACATTGGCTTTTCCTTCCATGACAAGGCGGAAGTGCTTGACCGGATTCTGACGGATCATCCGGAAGTAGAGTTTGTGCAGCTGCAGCTGAATTACCTTGACTGGGAGGACGCGAAGGTGCAGTCCCGCAAATGCTATGAGACGGCAGTAAAGCATGGCAAGAAGGTTGTCGTCATGGAACCGGTTAAGGGCGGCACGCTGGCGAAGCTGCCGGAGAAAGCAGAAAAGCTGCTCCGCGCGGTTCATCCGGATTGGTCGAATGCGTCCTGGGCAATTCGCTTTGCGGCGAGCCTGGAGAACGTGATGATTGTTTTGAGCGGTATGTCTTCGATGGAGCAGATGCTGGATAACAGCAGCTATATGCAGGATATGGAGCCGCTTACGGAAGAAGAAAAGAGTCTGCTTCTGGGACAGGTGGTCGATATTATCCACGAGGCGGCGAAGATTCCATGCACGGCCTGCCGTTACTGTGTGGAAGGCTGCCCGATGGATATCGCGATTCCGGATTACTTCGCACTTTATAATGCGGAATTGGAGGATCGGGACAATCCTGCTCATTCGGCACGTTATGAAGAGCTTTCGAAAGAGCACGGCAAAGCCTCTGACTGTGTCGAGTGCGGTCAGTGTGAGAGTGTCTGTCCGCAGCAGCTGAAGGTGACCGACTGGCTGAAGAAGACGGCGAAGGTTTTTGAAAAATAAGCAACAGCTTCAGACCGATGCTTAGGCCAGCGGCCTGTTTTCTGAATAGACAATAAAGGGAAATACCAGGAGAGGATTGCATTTTATGAGGGATTTGCTGGAATTAAGAGACGAGATTGACGTCGTTGACGCACAGATCACCGAACTGTTTGAGCGAAGAATGCAGATCAGTGAGGAAGTCGCGCGGTACAAAATCGAAAATGGCCGGAAGGTTTTTGATAAGGAACGCGAACAGAGCAAGCTGGAGACGCTTGGCGCGATGGCGCACAATGACTTTAACCGCCATGGGGTACAGGAGCTTTTTTCCCAGATTATGGCGATGAGCCGCAAGCTGCAGTATCAGCTGCTGGAGGAAAATGGCGCGTCTGGCCGTCTGCCGTTTATCGAGGTGGAGGACATAGACCGGAAAAATATCCGCGTGGTTTATCAGGGGGTCGAGGGCGCTTACAGCCACGCGGCGATGCGGGAATACTTTGGCAAGGATGTGAATTGCTTCCATGTTCGAAAGTTCCGCGACGCGATGGAAGCGATTGCGGAGGGCTCTGCGGACTACGCGGTGCTGCCGATTGAGAATTCCTCGGCAGGTATTGTGGCGGATAATTATGATCTGCTGGTAAATTTTGAGAATTATATTGTCGGGGAACAGATTGTAAAGTGTGAGCATGCGCTGCTTGGCGTTCCCGGGGCAAAAATTGAAAATATCAAACGGGTGTATTCCCACCAGCAGGCGCTATCTCAGTGCGAAGAGTATCTGTACCGGCATCCCGAATGGCAGCTGATTCCTTTTGATAATACGGCGCGGGCAGCGAAAAAAGTGGCAGAAGAGGGCGACCCGACACAGGCAGCTGTTGGCAGCCTGTTTGCGGCGGAAACGTTCGGGCTTGAAGTTCTCGAAGAGAAGATTTACTATAATCAGGCGAATTCGACGCGTTTCATCGTAGTTACGAACCAGCGCGTCTTCCGGCGCGATGCGAAAAAGATCAGCATCTGCTTTGAGGTGCCGCATCACAGCGGGTCGCTGTATCATATTCTGTCGCATTTTATCTATAACAACCTGAATATGACAAAGATCGAATCCCGCCCCATTCCCGGACAGAACTGGGAATACCGTTTTTTTGTGGACTTTGATGGTAATCTTACGGACAGTGCAGTCAAAAATGCGCTGCGCGGCATCCGTGAGGAAGCGACGAATATGAAAATTCTGGGGAACTATTAAGTATATTTTTCTTGAGGAGAGAACAAATGAAAGTTTCGGATGAACTGATCCTGTACCGAAATTTTGAGACTGGGCAGATTCTCGAAGATATGGACTGGGTGCTTGCGCACATCGATCTGGAAGAAGAGCGGGAGGAGGTAAGAGTCCGTTTCTATTCCTGTATGCATGCGCTGATTGATCTGGCAGGTACCTACGGCTTTGAGGGAAATCTCTGGCACAATTATCTGACTCTGCTTTTGGTAAACAATGAAAATGTATTTAGCACCTCCTGTGAAATCAGCGGACTGACGGACGGAAGCCTGCTGCAGCTTGCAAAGCACGATTTTCTGATTTTTATGCGGTTGTACTGCCTGGATTTTTCAGAACTGGAGGAGAAGCTTTCGGTCGTTTTTTTTGAGGAAATCCTGCATTATAAGAGAGGCAGTGTAGAGGGCAGGGTTTTCAACCGTCGCATCCGCGACCGTATCTGTGAGCTTGGCACACAACTGGCGGCAGATTCTGCGGCAGCTGGTTTTGATTGTACAGAAAAAGAAAACGCTTCATGCCTGTCAGACGCCGGATTGGATGCGTTCACAGCGCATATGATTCGTTTTTATCAGGAATTTGGCGTAGGAAAATTTGGCCTGCATAAAGCGTTCCGAATTGCACATGATGAGAATGGAGTGCAGATTCTGCCAATCACAAATATCGCGCATGTAAAGCTGGATGATCTGGTGGGATATGAGATTCAAAAGAAAAAACTCATAGACAACACCGAAGCATTCATCCAGGGAAAAACCGCGAACAACTGCCTGCTTTTCGGCGACGCCGGGACAGGAAAGTCCTCCAGTATCAAAGGAATCCTGAACCAGTATTATGACCGTGGGCTGCGCATGATTGAGATTTACAAGCACCAGTTTCAGGATCTCAATGCAGTGATCGCGCAGATTAAAAACCGCAATTACCGTTTCATTATCTACATGGATGACCTTTCATTTGAAGAATTCGAGGTTGAATATAAATATCTGAAAGCAGTGATTGAGGGCGGACTGGAACGGAAACCGGAGAATGTGCTGATTTACGCAACCTCCAACCGCCGCCACCTGATTCGGGAGCAGTTTGGCGATAACATGGAAGGCGATATCGGAAAACCGGCCGAGATCCACGCGACACACGGGGGCGACCTCCATGTTTCTGATACGGTGCAGGAAAAGCTTTCGCTCTCCTCACGGTTCGGCGTCACCATCTATTTTGGTTCGCCCGACAAAAAGCAGTTTCAGCACATTGTACGCACCCTGGCAGCGCGTTACGGGATTGCCATGCCCGAAGAAGAGCTGCTGCTGGAAGCCAACAAATGGGAGCTGAGCCATGGCGGATTGTCGGGACGTACGGCGCAGCAGTTCGTTGACTACATCTCTGCCATGCAGTAAGGAGGTACGCCTTATGGCACTGAAAACCTTCGCGGCCGTGAGCATTGGCTCGGCCGTGACAGAAATGAAGATTTTTGAATTTACCCAGCGCCGGTCGATGCGGGAGATTGAATGTGTTTCGACGCGAATCAACCTTGGCCTGGACGTCTACGAGCAGGGCCGTATCAGCCGGGAACACATTGACGAGCTCTGTGGTGTTCTGAATGATTTCAAACGTACCATGTCGGGGTACAAGGTCGCGGCTTACCGTGTTTTCGCGACAAGTGCGTTTCGCGAATCAAGGAACCGCTCGATTCTCTGCGATTACATTGAAAAACAGACCGGTCTGGAGATCGATGTATTCACGAACGCGGAGCAGCGTTTTGTGGATTATCAGGCGATTGCATCGACCTCGGCGGAGTTTGAGACGATCATCCAGAACGCGACGGCCATCGTGGACATCAGCGGCAGCAGCACGCAGATTTCGCTGTTTGATAAGGATAAGCTGATCACCACGCAAAATATCCGTGTGGGCAATATTACAACAAGGGAAAATCTGGTTCCGCTTGCAAAAAATGGGGAACATTTTGAAAAGCTGGTGCGGGAATTGATGGCGTACGAACTGGCCGGATTCGCCAAGCTTTATCAGAAGGACCGCAAGATTCGCAATCTGATTGTTTTGGGCGGCAGCCTGAACGAGATGATGCCGATGAAGAATTTCCTGGAACTGCAGGAAACATCTGCGCCTGTTCCCAAGAAGGATGCGGAAGGCGTAAAAGACACAGAGATAAAAATTCCTTCTTTGACAAAAGATCAGTTTGAGCGGATTTACAAAGATATGATCGCGCAGACACCGGAAGAGATCGCTGCGAAATACGATCTCCCCTCTGATATGACGGACGCGATTGTACCCTCGGCTATTATTTGCCGGAGTCTGATTGAAAGCTTTGATGTAGATGTTGTGTGGATGCCCGGATTTTCCTTAAATGACGGTGTCTCTTATGATTACGGCGTCCGCATGGGGCTATTGACGCGCCGTCACAGCTTTGATGAGGATATCCTGGCCGCTGCCCGCAGCATTGCGAAGCGCTATAAAACCAGCCAGAGCCATATCCGCAACATTGGCGATATTGCGGTGCAGATTTTTGACCGCATGAAAAAGGTGCACGGGCTTGGGGAACATGAACGGCTGCTTTTGCAGATCGCGGTGATCCTGCACAGCTGCGGGAAATTTATCAGCCTGACGGATATTTCCGATTGCGCTTACAATATCATTCTTGCGACAGAGATTATTGGACTTTCGCAAAAAGACAGGGCGATTGTAGCTTACACGGTGAAATACAACACCAGTCCGTTTGTTTATTATGAGGAATTGAAAGAACGCACGGATCTTTCCGCTAAGGAATATATGATTGTCGGGAAGCTGACGGCCATACTGCGCGTGGCGAATTCCCTTGACCGCACGCATCATCAGAAGTGTTCGAATATTACGGTAACATTAAAGGAACACGAACTAAAGATTTCCGTGTCGAGCCAGCAGGATTTATCTCTGGAGCGCGGCGCATTTAATGAAAAAGTGGATTTCTTTGAAGAAATGTTTAACGTGCGTCCGGTTTTAAAACAGAAGAAATCTTTCTGAGGGCAGCAATTTTTGACAGAGTATTTTTTGTGCACACAGGCTTGTCTGGCGTTTGCAGCAAAAACATCGTAGATTTGGCCGTGATGTGACCTGTAATGATATATGAGGGAGAGAGGTGTAAAGGGTTATGGCAGATACGGCATTTGATAAACCGGAATATTATACGAACCGGGAGAGCAGCTGGCTGAAGTTTAACGTCCGGATACTGGGAGAGGCGCGCGATAAGGAAAATCCGCTCCTGGAACGGTTGAAGTTTTTAAGCATCACAGCGTCAAACCTGGATGAGTTTTTTATGATCCGGGTCGCGTCGCTGAAGGATATGGTGCACGCGAAATATACGAAAAAAGACATTTCCGGCATGACACCGCAGGAACAGCTGGATTTGATTTCGCAGGAGGCGCACGAGCTGGTAAAGCAGCAGTACTCGACGTATAACCGTTCACTTTTGCCTCTGATGAAGCAATGCGGACTGGAAATTGTGACTGAACATGAAAAAATGACCCCTGAGCAGGCGGAAGCGGCAGACCGCTACTTTGAGGAAACGGTTTACCCTGTGCTGACGCCAATGGCGATGGATCCGTCGCGTCCGTTTCCGCTTCTGCGAAACAAAGCGCTGAATATCGGGGCACTGATTGCAAGAAAAGAGGAAAAAAGCGAGAAAGGCGAAAAAGGAAAAACGGGAAAGATGGAATTTGCGACCGTGCAGGTTCCCTCTGTACTTCCGCGTTTTGTACGGCTGCCGGACACCGCGGAAGGCGCAAAGTGCGTGATTTTGCTGGAGGAGCTGATTGAGCGGAACATCGATCAGCTGTTTTCCAATTACAATGTCGTCTGCGCGCACCCGTACCGGATTATGCGAAACGCCGATCTGACGATCGATGAGGATGACGCCTCCGATCTGCTAAAGGAAATTCAGAAGCAGCTGAAAAAGCGCCAGTGGGGCGAGGTGATTCGCCTGGAAATCGAAGACAATATGGATCCGAAGCTGCTGAAGATTCTGAAACAGGAGCTGGATGTCAAAAATGAAGATATCTATAAGATTAGCGGACCGCTGGATCTGACGTTCCTGATGAAATTATACGGTATGGAAGGAATGGATGCATACCGGCAGAAGCCTTACCAGCCGCAGCCAGTGCCGGGAATGAATGATTATGAAGATATTTTTACACAGATCCGCCGGGGGGATATCCTTTTGCATCACCCGTATATGACGTTTGAACCGGTGGTGCAGTTTGTAAAACAGGCGGCTGTTGATCCGGATGTACTGGCGATTAAGCAGACCCTGTATCGCGTCAGCGGCAATTCTCCGATTGTCCGGGCGCTCGCGCAGGCGGCGGAGAACGGCAAGCAGGTCTCGGTACTTGTAGAATTGAAAGCCCGTTTTGACGAAGAAAATAACATCAACTGGGCGAAGATGCTGGAGAAAGCAGGCTGCCATGTGATTTACGGCCTGCTTGGCTTAAAGACGCACAGCAAGATTACCCTGGTCGTGCGGCGTGAGGAGGATGGCATCCGCCGCTATGTGCATCTGGGAACCGGTAATTACAACGATTCGACTGCGAAGCAGTATACAGACTGTGGGATCATGACCTGTTCGGAACCGATCGGTGAGGATGCGACAGCGGTCTTCAATATGCTCTCCGGTTACTCAGAGCCGAAGCACTGGAATCGTCTGGTGCTCGCGCCGCTCTGGATGCGCGACCGTTTCCTGTACCTGATCCGCCGTGAGACGCAGCACGCGAAGAATGGGCTGCCTGCCCGCATCATCGCCAAGATGAACTCCCTGTGTGACAAGGAAATCATCGCGGCTCTTTATGAAGCTTCCGCCGCTGGTGTGCAGATCGATCTGATTGTCCGCGGTATCTGCTGCCTGAAGACAGGAATTCCAGGAGTCAGTGAGACAATCCGCGTGCGCTCGATTGTCGGTACTTTCCTGGAGCATGCGCGTATTTTCTATTTCTTAAATGATGAAAACGAAGAATTTTATATGGCAAGCGCCGACTGGATGCCGCGCAACCTGGACAAACGTGTGGAAATTCTTTTCCCAATCGAAGATCCGGACATCCAGGAACGGGTGCGCCACATTCTGCAGATTCAGTTGGATGACAACGTAAAGGCACAGGTACTGCAGCCGGATGGAACCTATGAACGGATTGACCGGCGCGGCAAAGAACTGCTCTGCGCGCAGGAGTATTTCTGTGAAGAGGCAATCTGCGAAGCAAAGGAAGCAAAGAAGGCGCATGAGGAAGCATCTGATCCGGTAAAGACCAGACGGTTTGTGCCGGCGCAGGCGGATGTATGATAAGAAGCTTTTTTCTTTTATCTATGCCTGCAGAGGCAGGACTTGCTCTGCCCAGGATAAAAAAACTATAGTTATAGAGGAAAAACGATGGATTACAGAGAACAGACAAAGACGGTAAAAATTGGCGACCGCATCATTGGCGGCGGCCATCCGATTCTGATTCAGTCGATGACAAATACAAAGACGGAGGATGTGGCCGGGACGGTTGCGCAGATTCAGGCGCTGACCGCCGCGGGCTGCGACATTATCCGCTGCGCGGTGCCGACGATGGAGGCGGCGCAGGCGCTTAAGGAAATCAAAAAACAAATTTCGATTCCGCTGGTGGCGGACATTCATTTTGACTATAAGCTGGCGATTGCTGCGATGGAGGCGGGTGCGGATAAGATCCGGATCAATCCCGGAAATATCGGCGATGAAAGCCGTGTCCGTGCAGTCGTATCGGTTGCGAAAGAGCGGAATATTCCAATTCGTGTCGGTGTCAACAGCGGCTCCTTGGAAAAAGAGATTGTCGAGCGGGACGGCGGCGTGACGCCGGAAGGTATCGTAGAGAGCGCACTGCGGCAGACGGCTGTGATCGAGGACATGGGGTATGATAACCTGGTGATCAGCATCAAGGCATCGGACGTGATGTTCTGCGTCAAAGCGCACCGCCTGCTGGTGCAGAAAACCAATCATCCGCTGCATGTCGGTATTACAGAGGCTGGAACCCTTTATTCCGGGAATATCAAATCCTCGGTTGGGCTTGGCATCATTCTCTCTGAGGGGATCGGCGACACCATCCGCGTGTCTTTGACCGGCGATCCCCTGGAAGAAGTGCGCACGGCAAAGCTGATTTTGCGGACATTGGGACTTCGGAAAGGCGGAATTGAGGTTGTTTCCTGCCCGACCTGCGGGCGTACGCAGATTGACCTGATCGGCCTGGCAAATCAGGTAGAACAGATGGTCGAGGATATTCCGCTGGATCTGAAAGTGGCGGTCATGGGCTGCGTGGTCAACGGCCCGGGCGAGGCAAAGGAAGCAGACATCGGTATCGCTGGAGGCAAGGGCGTGGGGCTCCTGATCAAAAAGGGCGAAGTAATCCGTAAGATGCCGGAGGCAGAGCTGCTTGCGGTGCTTCGGGAAGAACTGCTGAATTGGAATGCTTAGGTGCTTTAAGAACAATTTGGCCAGCTATTTTGAACAGATACGTTTAGAAAGGCAGGAGTTTTGGTTTGAGCAAGTCATTTACGGATGTGTTTCCGGCTCTGGATGTGAGCGACTCTCTGGCGGGACTATTGGAATACGTGACAGTTGAGCGTGTGACGATGAACAGCCGCCGGGATTTTATGCATGTCTATATCGCGAGTGACCGGCTGGTCTTTAAAAAGTATGTGCTGGAGCTGGAGGATGACATCAAAAACCAGCTTTTTCCGGATGCTTACCTGACTGTGAAGGTGATTGAAAAATTCCATCTTTCCAGGCAGTATACGCCAAAGCGCCTGATGCCGATTTACGAGGAAAGTATTTCACTGGAGCTAAAAAATTATAATGCGCTTCTTTATACGCTGTTTGTCCAGTCCAATAAGGAATTTACGGATGAAGAGACACTCAAGCTTCAGATTCCGGATTCTGTCGTGGCAGATGGGAAAGAGAAAGAATTGCTGGAGATCCTGGAAAAAATATTCTGCGAGCGCTGCGGAATGAATTTTCATGTGAGTTCCGAGCGGACGAAGCCGGTAAGAAACCGCAAGCGAGAACAGGCCGACCTGGAACTGGAGCAGGAGGTTGCGGCGATTTCTAAGAATTATGTCCGGGCAAAACAGGAAGAAGAAGAGAACGGCAGTCAGGACGCCGGGGGTTCGGATGGCTACGCGAAAAATGCAGCGAACGGCAAGGGAAAATCCGCAGCGAAGGATGGAGCAAAAGAAACTTCGAAAGGCGGTGCGCCGGGGAATTTCAGTTCTGGAAAGGAAAACAGCGGTTTTCGAGAAAAGGGGGGCGGAGAAAATGCTTCCGCCGGGAGGTTTTCGAGAGACCAAAACGCGGCCGGAGGCGACGCTCAGAAGAGGGGTGGCGGATTCTATCGGGATCGTTCGGGTGGTTTTCGCCGTTCGGACAACCCGGATGTTATTTATGGAAGAGATTTTGAGGGAGAACCGATCACGATTGAGACGGTGACCGGCGAGATCGGCAGCGTACTGCTCCGCGGACAAGTACTCAATGTGGAACAGAGGGAGCTGCGGATTGGAAAAATCCTTTTTATTTTTACGATTACAGATTTTACAGACTCGATCAATGTTAAAATGTTTCTGATGAAGGAACAGGCGGAGGAGCTTGCATCCTCGATCAAAAAGGATGCTTTTCTGATGATCAGCGGTGTGACGACGATTGACCGGTTTGACAGCCAGCTGACGATCGGCAATGTCCAGGGCATCAAAAAGATTGCGGATTTCCGCGTTAAGCGCGTGGATAACGCCATCGAGAAGCGTGTGGAACTGCATTGCCATACCAAGATGAGTGATATGGATGGTGTCTCGGATGTGAAGGACATCATCGCGCGGGCGATCAGCTGGGGACATAAGGCGCTTGCGATTACGGACCATGGGGCGGTACAGGCCTTCCCGGACGCGAATCACGCTGTGCCGAAGGACAGCGATTTTAAAGTAATCTACGGGGTAGAAGCTTATCTTGTGGATGACCAGAAAGAAATTGCGGTAAATGAAAAAGGACAGGATCTGGACGCAGATTTTGTTGTCTTTGACCTGGAGACGACCGGTTTTTCTCCGCAGAACAACCGTATTATTGAGATTGGCGCGGTGAAAGTGCAGAATGGAAAAATTACGGACAAATTCAGCACATTTGTCAATCCACAGGTTCCGATCCCCTTCCGAATCGAGGAGCTGACCAGCATCAATGACAATATGGTCATGGACGCTCCCACGATTGAAACAATTCTGCCGGAATTTATGGAATTCTGTGAGGACTGTGTGATGGTGGCGCACAACGCCTCCTTTGATATGAGTTTTATTGAGGAGAACTGCCGCCGGCTGTCCATCCCCTGTGATAAGACGGCGGTGGATACGGTGGCAATGGCGCGTGTTCTTCTTCCTGCCCTGAATCGGTTCAAGCTGGACACGGTCGCGAAAGCGGTCGGTGTGCCGCTGGGACATCATCATCGCGCGGTAGACGACGCGGGATGTACGGCGGAGATTTTTGAAAAGTTCTTAGGGATGCTTCGCAAACAAGACATCACGACGCTCGCCGAGCTTAATGAGCTGGGGCATTCGTCGAAGGATCAGATCAAAAAGCTGCCGACTTACCATGCGATTATACTGGCTGCGAATGAAGTTGGCCGGACGAATCTGTACCGTCTGGTGTCGTGGTCGCACATTGATTATTACAATCGCCATCCGCGCATTCCCAAGAGTGTGCTGGAGCAGAACCGCGAGGGGCTGCTGCTCGGTTCCGCCTGTGAGGCGGGAGAGCTGTACCGGGCTCTGGTTCGCGGTGCTTCCGCTCCGGAGGTTGCACGGCTGGTCGAATTTTATGACTATCTGGAGATTCAGCCGCTCGGCAATAATATGTTTATGACGCGGGAGGATTATGAGGATCGCAAGACAGTAGAAGAGCTGCAGGATCTGAACCGTCGGATTGTGGAACTCGGAGAGCAGTATCATAAGCCGGTTGTAGCCACCTGTGACGTCCATTTTCTGGATCCGCAGGATGAGATTTACCGACGGATCATCATGGGGAGCCGCGGGTTTAAGGATTCTGATGAGCAGGCGCCTCTCTATCTGCGTACGACAGAAGAGATGCTGAAGGAATTTACATACCTTGGGGAAGAAAAGGCTTACGAGGTTGTTGTCACAAATACCAATAAAATCGCGGATATGTGTGAGCGGATTTCTCCGGTACGTCCGGATAAATGTCCGCCTGTCATCGAAAACTCCGATCAGATTCTGCGAAATCTGTGCTACGAAAAGGCACACGAGATTTACGGGGAAGAGCTGCCGCCGATTGTGTCGGAACGGCTGGAGCGAGAGTTGAACTCCATCATTTCCAACGGCTTTGCCGTGATGTATATCATTGCGCAGAAGCTGGTGTGGAAATCAAATGCGGATGGGTATCTGGTTGGCTCGCGAGGCTCGGTCGGTTCGTCCTTTGTGGCGACGATGTCCGGAATCACGGAGGTCAATCCGTTAAGTCCGCATTATATCTGTCCAAACTGCCATTACAGTGATTTTGACTCGGAGGAAGTCAAAAAATATGCCGGCATGGCGGGCTGCGATATGCCGGACAAAATCTGCCCGAAGTGCGGAACAAAGCTGAAAAAGGAAGGGTTTGATATTCCGTTTGAGACATTCCTGGGATTTAAGGGAAACAAGGAGCCGGATATTGACCTGAACTTCTCCGGTGAATACCAGAGTAAGGCACACAAATACACGGAAGTTATTTTCGGGGCAGGACAGACCTTCCGTGCCGGGACGATCGGCACACTGGCGGATAAGACAGCGTTCGGATATGTGAAAAACTATTATGAGGAACGCAATATCCATAAGCGAAACTGTGAGATCGACCGCATTGTGCAGGGCTGCGTCGGTGTGCGCCGGACGACCGGGCAGCATCCGGGCGGAATCATTGTCCTGCCGATCGGGGATGAAATTTACTCCTTTACGCCGGTGCAGCACCCGGCGAACGATATGACGACGGACATCGTTACGACGCATTTTGACTATCATTCGATCGACCACAACCTGCTCAAGCTAGACATTCTCGGACACGATGATCCGACCATGATCCGTATGCTGCAGGATCTGACGGGGCTGGATCCGAAAGACATTCCTCTGGATGATCCAGGAGTCATGTCCCTGTTTACGAGCACGGAAGCGCTGGGGATTACGCCGGATGACATCGGCGGCGTGCCGCTCGGCTCTCTGGGCATTCCGGAGTTTGGCACTGAGTTCGCCATGCAGATGCTGATTGACACAAAACCGAAATATTTTTCTGATCTCGTCCGCATCGCGGGTCTGGCGCACGGTACCGATGTGTGGCTGGGCAACGCACAGACACTGATCCAGGAAGGGAAGGCAACCATTTCTACAGCGATCTGTACCCGAGACGATATCATGATCTATCTGATCAGCAAGGGCATGGACAGTGAACTCTCCTTTACCATTATGGAGAGCGTCCGTAAGGGCAAAGGCCTGAAGCCGGAGTGGGAAGAAGAGATGATTGCACACGACGTGCCGGACTGGTATATCTGGTCCTGTAAAAAGATCAAATACATGTTCCCGAAAGCACACGCAGCGGCCTACGTGATGATGGCATGGCGTATCGCGTACTGCAAGATCAATTATCCGCAGGCCTATTATGCCGCGTATTTCAGCATTCGCGCGTCCGGGTTTGATTACGAACTGATGTGCCTGGGAAAAGAAAAACTGCTCTACCATATGGCGGATTTTGAAAAACGTATGGATACCCTGAGCAAAAAAGAACAGGATACCTACAAGGACATGAAGAGCGTGCTGGAGATGTATGCGCGGGGGCTGAATTTTGTGCCGATTGATATTTACAAGGCGCAGGCGACGCGCTTCCAGATCGTCGGGAATGACATCATGCCCTCCTTAAGCTCCATCTCCGGACTGGGCGATAAGGCGGCCGCGTCCATCGTAGACGCCTGCAAGGACGGGCCATTCCTCTCAAAGGATGATTTCATGACGCGCGCCAAGGTCGGGAAGACGATGACGGATCTGCTCGTTGATCTCAAAATCCTCGACGGACTGCCGGAGACGAATCAGTTGTCGATCTTTGATATGGTATGAAAGGATGAGAAAGCGCCCTATGACGCCTCGGGCGCGGAAAGCTTTCACAGTTATTAAGTTTGTGTTTCAGCATTATGGAATCTTTTATTGAATTACAGGAGACGTAAACGGTATGCTTGAGATTTTCTACCCAGATGAGTATCTGGATTCTGCGTATGTGATTGATTATGCGGATTTTTACCGGCGGGGGTATCGGGGGATTGTTTTTGATATTGATAATACGCTGGTGCCGCATGGGGCGCCGGCGGATGAGCGGGCGCGGGCGTTGTTTTCTTATCTGGGTTCGCTGGGGTTTTCGTGCTGTCTGCTTTCGAATAATCAGCGGGAACGGGTGGAGATGTTTAACCGGGAGATTGGGGCGTATTTTATTGAGAATGCGCATAAGCCGTCCAGGAAGGGGTATGAGCGGGCGATGGAGGCGATGGGCACAACCCGCTCTACGACGTTGTTTGTCGGGGATCAGCTGTTTACGGATGTGTACGGCGCGCGGCGGACGGGATTGTACTCGATTCTGGTGAAGCCGATTCATCCGAAGGAAGAGATTCAGATTGTGTTTAAGAGGAAGCTGGAGCGGATTGTGCTTTATTTTTACAGGAAGCAGATGAAACGGAAGGCTGGCTAATCTGAGATTTATGAAAATTCCCCGAACGTGTTTGAAGGTTCGGGGAATGTAACTGTTCAGTACCTTCACAGTCACCAGGGAATTTCTTTTATGCGCAAGGCCGGTCCATGTGCTTTGAGGAGTCCCACGCAATTTGTCCGGCGCAGATGGTATAGTGGATTTTTCCATAAAGTTCCAACCCGGTGAAGGGTGAGTTTTCGGATTTGGACTGGTAATTGCCCGCTGTAAAGGCTTCGTCCGGGTTGAAGATGACCAGGTCTGCCGCACGGCCGGGGAGTATAGAACCGTAGAGCGATGTCTCGGATCCCAGACAGGGCTTTGCCTGTGTGTTGATCCGGTAGAGCCGGGCTGGATTGACCGTCATTTTTTCAAGCAGCTGCATCAGAGTGAGATGGCCGGGCTTTACGAGGTTTGTGATGCCAAGGCCAAGGGAGGTCTCAAGGCCGATGATGCCGCTTGGCGCTGCGAAGAAGTCTTCTTTCTGTTTTTCTACCATGCTGTGGGGCGCGTGGTCGGTCGCGATGATGTCGATCGTGCCGTCCTTTAGTCCTTCAATGATTGCCTGGCGATCCGCCTCTGTCCGCAGCGGCGGATTCATTTTTGCGCAGGTCCCGAATTTTTCAACCGCTTCTTCGGTTAGGGAAAAGTGGTGTGGAGTTGCCTCGGCAAATACTGGCGCCCCCAGGGCTTTGGCGGTACGCACGAGCGCGACAGAAGCTCCGGAGCTGATGTGCTGGATGTTAATGACTGCTCCTGTATATCTGGATAACATGCAGTCTCGGGCTACCAGAACATCTTCTGCAACTGCGGGTGCGGTGCGGTTTGTGCCGGATTTTTCGATAAAAGCAGGATCTTCTTCGTGGAAGGAGAGCGGCAGTCCGAGTGCTTTTGCCCGGCGCATGGCCTGCTCGGTCAGCTTTTCGTCAATCAACGGAATCCCATCATCAGTGAAACCGCATGCGCCAAGTCCGGCAAGAGTTTCAAAATCGGTCAGTTCCTTTCCTGCAAGGCCTTTGGTGACAGCAGCGGTGAAACGAATGCGGATGGCTTCCTTTTGTGCGCGTAAAAGAAGATCAGAGAGGGTATCCGGGTGATCGACAGGCGGTTTCGTGTTTGCCATGCAGATAACGGTGGTAAAACCTCCCGCAGCTGCAGCGCGTGCGCCGGTGTGCAGATCTTCTTTCCAGGTAAAGCCTGGGTCGCGGAAATGCACATGGACGTCGACCAGTCCGGGAGCGATCACGCAGGAGGAAGCATCCAGGACTTCTTCTTCATCGAAATCCGGGGAGAGAGAACCAGGCCTGGCAATTTCTGTAATCAGTCCGTCTGCAATCCGCAGATCCGCCGAATATGCTTCCTGCGTGCCGGGGGATAGTATGGTACCGTTTTTGATAATCATGGGAGGTGTGCTCCTTTTCTGATAGATTCTGGTGATGGCTGCAAAAGGCTGCCATTGAAAACCTGAATGTGTATGGCGTTGGCAGACGTTTGCGGTTTAAAACGACTTACGTCGTTTACTATAAAACTAAGAGACCGGGATGTCAATACAAGAAAGCATCGGAATGAAAACTTGTTAAGCATCGGAATGAAAATCTGCTACTCATCGGAATAAAAATACGTCATTCATTGGAATATATATTAATGAATCATAAGACTTCTTTTAAGTAAAACATCGGAGCGAATAAATGACTATTATCGGATTGCATCTTGCGCTTTTTATTTATGTATACTATAATAAATGAGAATACTGGCAGCAATTCAGAACCGCATCGAGAGAGAACGATGCGGCGCAGGTTTTCCTGCGAAATGCCAGGTTTCCATTGAAAAACATGGAAGGAGTACTGTTTATGAAAGAATATAGAAGAAGGATTGCAGATGATATTTTAGTCAGAAAGCTGGAAGGAAAGGGCGCGGTGCTGATTGAAGGACCGAAATGGTGCGGCAAAACGACTACAGCAGAGCAGATTGCCAAAAGCGTTCTTTATATGGATGACCCTGAGAAAAAAGAACAGAACATAACGATGTCCGAATTGAGTCCCAGCCGTTTGCTAAAGGGGGAAACCCCGCGTCTGATCGATGAATGGCAGCTTGCCCCAAAGCTATGGGATGCCATTCGGTTTGAAGTGGATCACCGCGGGGAGATGGGGCAGTTTCTTCTTACGGGTTCCGCTGTTCCACCTGATACCAAAGATATTACGCATTCTGGAACAGGCAGATTTACCTGGCTTACCATGCGGCCAATGACTTTATTTGAATCCGGCGAGTCTACAGGTGACGTCAGCCTGAAAGCACTTTTTGGGGAGAAGAATGAGATCGATGGCGTTTCCAGTATGGATATCGAACGTCTGGCATTTTCTGTCTGTCGCGGCGGATGGCCACAGGCAATTGGTATGCGCGACGAGATTGCTCTTGATCAGGCGTATGATTATTATGACGCGGTTGTTCATTCGGACATCAACCGTGCAGACAATATTCGCAAAGATCCGGAGCGAGTAACGAGGCTGATGCGCTCTTACGCCAGAAATCAGGGAAGTCAGGTACCGAATACCGTGATTGCACAGGATACCGCTGGAAATAACGAAGGGGCGGTAAATCAAGAGACGGTCGCCTCATATTTGAGTGCTCTCAGAAAAATCTTTGTGGTAGAAGATATGCCGGCATGGAATCCGAATCTTCGCTCGAAAACCGCAATCCGTTCCGCCGACACCCGTTATTATATTGATCCGTCTATTGCTGCCGCTGCCCTTGGTGTTGGCCCGGAGGACCTTCTTTCTGATTTAAAGACGTTTGGATTTCTGTTTGAAACTTTGTGTGTGAGAGATCTTCGTGTTTATGCAGAAACTATAAACGGTTCCGTCTATCACTACCGCGACAGGGATGGGCTGGAGTGCGACGCAGTGATTCATCTGAGAAATGGGAAATATGGTCTGACGGAGATTAAGCTTGGCGGTGACAGGCTGATAGAGGAAGGGGCAGCGACCCTGCGGACACTGCAGTCTAAAATTGATACCACGAAAATGAAAGCGCCTTCTTTCCTAATGGTACTGACAGGTACTGGAGACTATGCCTATCGCCGATCGGATGGGGTTTGTGTTGTGCCGATTGGATGTTTAAAAAATTGACTGGTTTGAAATCAGGGGAAATACTCAGATGTGAAATTGTCGAATCCCGAAAAATTACCGTTGAATTCTCGCCGGGATTGTTTTATACTATTCATAATGTGTTTTAGCAGCTGCGAATAATCACAGTTACTTTCATAAGAAACCTCAGGAGGTAGGATATGTACAAAATTTTAAAAGCCGGAAAGCTTGCAAACAACATCTACGAGATGGTTGTAGACGCGCCGCGCGTTGCAAGGCGCTGCCTGCCGGGACAGTTCATCATCGCGAAGGCAGATGAGACGGGGGAGCGCATTCCGCTGACGATCTGCGATTTTGACAGAGAGGCAGGGACGATCACGATTGTCTTTATGCCGATCGGTGTATCCACAGAGAAATTTGCCGAGCTGCAGACCGGTGACTCGTTCTGTGACTTTGTAGGTCCGCTTGGTCAGCCGTCTGAGCTGTGCCTGGAGAGCGAGCTGGAAGAGACAAAGAAAAAGAAGATCCTGTTTGTTGCAGGCGGCGTCGGCACGGCTCCGGTATATCCGCAGGCAAAATGGCTGCATGAGCACGGCGTAGGCTGTGATGTTATTATCGGTGCGAAGACCAAAGATCTTGTTATCATGGAAGATAAGTTCAAATCTGTCTGTGATAATCTTTACATAACGACGGATGATGGTTCCTACGGCAGAAGCGGTATGGTGACCAAGGTGATTGAGGATCTGATCGAGCATGAGGGGAAGACCTATGACCACTGTGTTTCCATTGGACCGATGATCATGATGAAGTTCTGCTGCCTGACGACGAAGAAGTACAATCTGAAGACCATTGTCAGCATGAACCCGATCATGGTAGACGGCACTGGTATGTGCGGTGCCTGTCGTATCCTGGTCGGCGACGAAGTGAAATTTGCCTGTGTAGATGGTCCGGAGTTTGACGGTCATCTGGTTGATTTTGACGCGGCGATGAAACGCCAGACTCTGTATAAGACAGAGGAAGGCCGTGCGCTTCTTGCGTATCGCGAAGGGAAAACGCATCATGGCGGATGCGGAAATTGCGGAGGTGACAAATAATGGCTGCGAAGGGTATGGTAAAGGTTCCGGTCAGAGAGCAGGAGCCAAAGGTAAGAGCGACAAACTTTAAAGAAGTATGTCTTGGCTACAATCAGGAAGAAGCGATGGAGGAAGCATCCCGCTGTCTTCACTGCAAAAATGCAAAATGTATCGAGGGCTGCCCGGTAAATATCAATATCCCGGACTTTATCGCTGAGGTAAAAGAGGGCAACTTCGAGGAAGCATACAAGGTAATTTCTAAATCCAGTGCGCTGCCGGCCATCTGCGGCCGTGTATGTCCGCAGGAGAGCCAGTGTGAGGGCAAATGTGTGCGCGGCGTCAAGGGCGACTCCATATCCATCGGTAAGCTGGAGCGCTTTGTCGCAGACTGGGCTAGAGAAAACGGCATCAAGCCGCCTGCTCCGGAGACAAAGAATGGCCGTAAGGTAGCGGTGATCGGCTCCGGCCCGTCCGGACTGACCTGTGCGGGCGATCTGGCAAAGCTGGGCTATGATGTGACGATCTTCGAAGCGTTGCATGAGCCGGGCGGAGTGCTTGTCTATGGTATTCCGGAATTCCGTCTTCCGAAGCTCGATGTCGTAGCAAAAGAAGTGGAGAATGTCAAGTCTCTTGGCGTAAAGATCGAGACGAATGTCATCATCGGCAAATCTGTTACGATCGACGAACTGCTTGACGAGGAAGGCTTTGAGGCAGTCTTCATCGGTTCCGGCGCCGGACTTCCGATGTTTATGGGCATTCCGGGTGAGACCGCGAAGGGCGTGTTCTCCGCGAATGAATACCTGACCAGAAATAACCTTATGAAAGCATTCCGTGAGGACTATGATACGCCGATCGTAAAGGGCAAAAAGGTCGCAGTCGTCGGCGGCGGCAACGTAGCGATGGATGCTGCGAGAACCGCGCTTCGTCTGGGCGCGGAGGTACATATCGTATACCGTCGTTCCGAGGCAGAGCTTCCGGCACGTGCGGAGGAGGTTCATCATGCGAAGGAAGAAGGCATCATCTTTGACCTTCTGACCAACCCGACCGAGATCCTGGTGGACGAGAACGACGCAGTTTGCGGTATGCGCTGCATTCGTATGGAGCTTGGCGAGCCGGATGCTTCCGGCAGAAGACGCCCGGTAGCGATTCCTGGCTCTGAGTTCGATCTTGACGTGGATACCGTGATCATGTCACTGGGTACCTCACCGAACCCGCTGATCTCCTCAACGACCATCGGCCTCGATGTGAACCGCAGAAAGTGCATCATCGCGGACGAAGAGACCGGAAAGACCTCCAAAGAGGCGGTATTCGCCGGCGGCGATGCAGTGACAGGCGCAGCGACGGTGATCCTGGCTATGGGCGCCGGTAAAGCGGCGGCGAAAGGAATTCATGAATTCCTGAGCGCGAAGTAAATCAGATAGACGGCAGCTTTCGCTGCACTACTACGAAAGAGAAAGCAGACATTTTGTTCTGACGCGAGATAAACGCTACCGCGGCAGGCGGGTGTCTGCTTTTTATATTTTTAGGAAATATGAGTGAAACTATGAAAATACGCATACTTACTGTAGGAAAAATCAAAGAAAAATACCTTCGCGACGCGATCGCGGAATATCAGAAGCGCTTAGGCCGTTACTGCAAGCTGGAGATCGTGGAAGTGGCGGATGAGAAGACGCCGGACGGAGCCTCAGAAGCGCAGGAAATGCAGATTAAGGACACAGAGGGAGAGCGACTGCTTCGCTGCATCAGTGATACGGATTATGTGATTGCCCTGGCGATTGACGGGCAGATGCCGGATTCCGTTGGACTGGCGAGGAAGATTGAGCGGCTTGGGCTTCATGGAGAGAGCAGCATCTGCTTTGTCATCGGCGGTTCTCTGGGACTTTCGCAGAAGCTGCTCACCCGCGCGAATGAGCAGATGAGTTTTTCCAGGCTGACCTTCCCCCATCAGCTGATGCGGGTGATTTTGCTTGAACAGATTTACCGCAGCTTCCGTATCATTCGCGGGGAGCCTTATCATAAGTAAACAGGCACAAACCCTGGAAATCTGAGTTGACATTTTATGTAAATAATATCTGACAATTCTTAAATATATCTAAAAACTCTTGACGAAAAAAATTTATGTGGTAAGATTGTTAAGAATGAAACGAATCGGAAAATCCTGGTAATGAATGGAAGAGAAAACAGACAAATCAGAGGCCGATCATTCAGAACGCAGCTCATTTACAATACAGATACAGTACAGATAAATTCCGAAATGGATCATGAAACAGAATATTTCGAAGTAGAACAAAGGATAGATTCGATGTCCGTTGTTTCTGTTTCTGTATACAAAGATGTCGGAATGAATGCTTAAATAACGCAACGAACTAAAACCGCAGGCTAAGGGAGGAAATGCGCATGATTGATATGACGGAATATACCAGAAGAGGCTCACAGACTTGCCGGAAGAATGACTGCATTCCGCGCGAGCTTTATAAGGAATATGGTGTAAATCTCGGACTGCGAGACATCAACGGAAATGGTGTGCTGACGGGGCTTACCAATATTTCGCTGATCGTATCTTCGAAAAAAGTAGACGGTAAAAAGGTCCCCTGCGACGGCGAACTCTGGTACCGCGGGTACAATGTACAAAATCTCATTAAAAATCTGGGAAGCAACGAATTTGGCTTCGAGAAAATCGCCTACCTGCTTCTGATGGGCGAACTTCCTAATAAGAAAGAACTCGCGGAATTCAAAGACATCATAGGCAATAGCCGAACCCTACCGACGAACTTCACACGCGATGTCATCATGAAAGCGCCGAGCTCCGATATTATGAACACGATGACGCGAAGCATCCTGACCCTTGCTTCCTATGATAAAAATCCAAAAAGTACCAGCGTACACAACAGTCTGCGACAGTGCATCGAACTGATTGCGCTTTTCCCGGTGCTCGCGGTCTACGCATATCACGCTTACAATCATTATGAAAATGACGAGAGCATGTATATCCACCGCCCGTCGCCGGAGCTTTCCACTGCGGAAAACCTGCTGATGATGCTCCGCCCGGACAAGCAGTATACAGCTGTTGAAGCGAAGGTGCTGGATACCGCGCTGATCTTGCATATGGAGCATGGCGGTGGTAATAACTCAACGTTCACCACGCGTGTCGTCACCTCCTCCGGATCCGATACGTATTCCACCATCGCGGCTGCGATGTCCTCCCTGAAAGGACCAAAGCACGGCGGCGCGAATATTAAGGTCATGGAAATGATGGACGATATCCGTGCGCATGTGAAGGATCTGCACGATGACGAGGAGCTCGAAGCTTACCTTTCCAGGATTCTGGATGGCGACGCTTTTGACCACAAAGGCCTGATCTACGGCATGGGGCACGCGATCTATTCCCTCTCCGACCCGAGAGAGCGGATTTTCAAGAAATACGTAGAGATGCTGGCACAGGAAAAACATTGCGATGAGGATATGCACTTGTACGCGACGGTGGAAGAGCTGGCTCCGAAGCTGATTGCCGAGAAGCGCCACATCTACAAAGGCGTCAGCCCGAACGTCGATTTTTACAGCGGGTTTGTGTACAGCATGCTGGACATCCCGATGGAGCTTTATACGGCGATCTTTGCCATTGCGAGAATCGTCGGCTGGAGTGCGCACCGCATTGAAGAGCTGATCTGTGTGGATAAGATCATCCGCCCGGCGTATTTAAGTGTGATGGAGAAAAAAGAATAAATACTGCATATTATGAAATAGCAACGCCAAAGCTTATGCGGACAGAGAAATCGTGGTCGAATCTCTGTCCGTGTTTTTATGCACACGAGCCGCGTAAGGAATTTTCCAGCTTACGCTGGACGCGGCTCGGCGCAGCGGATAGAGGGAAAAGAGCATTCCCCCTATCCGATTGCGCGGGGCTGGACAAGGTTTTTTGCGGCTTCTGGGGCAAAGAAACACGGGCAGGTGATGATACAAAAGTTTTAAAAAATTGTGTTGAAATCAACTTATATTGAGGGTATAATGTCAATAATATTGTTAAGAGTTAGATGGCGTTAATCTTAATCAGAATTGGTCACTGACAAGAGAGGAGAACCACTATGAAGAGGAGAAGATTTACAGCATGGGTGCTGACGGCTGCTATGATTCTCACACAGGGGCTGGGCAGTGCGAACCTGACCCTGGCTGCAGAGTCTGGCTCAGAGGTGCAGGCGGTTGTGGCTGTGTCGGAAGACACGGAAAATGAGACACTAGGGGGGGGTAACTTCCACTGACACTACAGATATTTCTGACGCAGACAGCGCGGATGACTCAGCAGAGAGCGCAGCGACGGATGAGACGGAATCGGCTGAAAACGGAAGCACTGAAGCAGATCCTGAGACGGTTTCTGCAGATGCGGAGACAGAAGCCACTGTGACGGATGCTGCGGAGGCAGCAGATACAGGGACAGAAGCGGACAGCACGGAAGCGGGTGATGCAGAGACTTCTGCGATCGAGCCTGCCCAGACGGATGCGGCATCCAGTGACGCGACGGACACTGATGCAGATACGCTGGATATAGAGCTGTCAACGGAAATAGCTGAGGACAGCACGGAAGAAACAGAGATCGAATCTGAAGCAGAATTCGAGAGTGAGTCGGAGACTGCATCTGATACAGAAGAAATTATAATCGAAACCGAAGATTCGGACACACCGGATGTATCGAATCTGAGCAATCTGGCAGACAGCGACGAGCTGTTTGAGACCTACCTGAACCGTCTCTTTTACGGAGGGGCTTCTTCGTACGCGAATTATGGATACAGGTATTTCGCGAACGACGAGATCAATTATCAAATCTATTTGACACTTCGAAGCGCGATTGCGGATATTGCCGACGGCAATCAGACATCGACGCAGATTACCATTGATTTAAGTGAATATGGGTTGAGCTATACCACCGACGACTTTGGCATCGAAGCGGGCAGTGATTATACAGAATTATATACCTTAGGCTTGGATGCATGTAAAGAAATCATTCAGTCCTCAAACATTGCGTATTGCCTGATCGCAGACTGCCCTTATGACTTATACTGGTTTGACAAAGGCGCGAACGGTTATTCCGTCAGCTGGGGAATGTCTGTTGGAGGAACAAAAGATTCAGACGATAACGTTACCTACACATCAGTAACCCTAAAGCAAGTCACATTTATGTTCTCCGTGATTTCTGATTATCAGGATGCAGAGGCCGAGAAACCACAGTATACCCTGGATACCAGCACAGTTGCCACGGCGCAGGCAGCAGCAGCGAATGCGCAGGCGATTGTGAATAAATACGCGGATCTGAGCGATGCGGAGAAGCTTTCCGCATATAAGGAAGAAATCTGTGCGCTGGTTACCTATAATAGTGATGCAGCTTCGGATGACTATAATCTGGGATACGGCGATCCCTGGGGGCTGGTTTATGTCTTCGACGGCGATGACAGCACGAATGTCGTCTGCGAGGGCTATTCAAAAGCGTTCCAGTACCTCTGTGACCTGGGACTGACGGACGCTGTTTGCTATACCGTTTCCGGCACCATGACCGGAGGTACCGGCAGCGGCGGACATATGTGGAACATTGTTACTCTGGATGGTGTGAACTATCTCGTAGATGTGACGAACAGCGACTCCGGCTCTATCGGACAGAGTGGCGGACTGTTCCTGGTGAATGAGGACGACGCGACGTCGATTGACTACGATGATGCGGGGTATCCAATTTATACGTTTACGGTCAATGGCACGGATATTGTCTATGAATACAGTGCGAGTGCAGAAAGCCTGTATGGGGAAGAGGGAATCCTGACCTTAACTGCGGGTGCGGAGGAAGAAATTGTTTACAATATTTCTTTTACCGGCCTGCGGGGGGATGATGAGACCTATCCTTTCACATGGCTTTATCGATACGATTCTACGACAGTTGGTATAGAGTCGGATGACCTGCCGGAAGGTTATGAGATCGACTGGTCAATCACAATCTGGTATAACACCGGAGATGAAGAAAACCCATTTGACGTCGCCAAAACACTCGATGCAGATACTACGGATAGCAACGGCAACGTTTTGTTCGAAGGAGACGCTTCCGGGGTTACGCTGTATGGCGAGGCGATTTTTGCTTATTTCGATGAGAACCCACTGGAGGATGGTCAGTGGATCAACGTATCACTGAATGTCAGTGTAGATGGAGAAGGTGTTTCTACGTCCAGCGGACTTTTCCAGCTGGTTATGGAAGAATACTCGGTTTACTTTGAAAATACGGAAAACGCAGCATATGGCTGGGATTATATGAATGAGGATCCGATCCTTTACAGCGATCAGGATCTGGAGATTCACCTGAATACGGACAGCCTGGATGGAGTCGATAACTATGAGATCGTATGGGCGACTGGTGTGTGGAGCGGTACATATGGTACTCCGGAAGAGCAGCTGACTCCACAGTTTACGGAAGAGGAAGGCTATTTCAGTGTCAGTGAAGATGGCAGTACGGTCACGCTCCACGGCGAAAAGATTGCGGAATACTATTATGAAAACGGTGGGCCTTGGCTGGATGTCCTTGCGATTGTCTATATAGATGGCGTGGAACTGTGCCGTTTTGACAGAGGATACAGCGTAGCCACATCGGAGAATTATCTGACAAATAACAGCAGCGATTATTATCAGCTGCCTGGATGGGACTTTACTATTTCTACAAGTGAAGACTGTCATTTCAGCAATGCGGCTAATCCGTATGGCTGTGATACTTCTGCAACTGTCACGGATGTGAGCGTAGACAACACGGAAATTGCTTATGCCGAGTGGAATGAGGATGAAAATATCTGGCATATCTACTCCATTAATAATGGCAATGCTACGGTGACGATCACGTACAATCTGGGCGAATATGATGAGGATGGGAATCTTGTCTCCTATGAGCAGTGCAATACGCTTTATGTTCAGAGTGATATCTATTACCTGGACTATGGCCTTAGCGACAATACATCGGAGATGCTTGTCGGTACGGAAAAGATCATTACCTTTAACATTTCTCATGATTATGTAGATGGGAATGGTGACAATCAGTGGGAACAGGTGACCGACATCTTCAGCCTGAGCTTTGAATACGATGACGGCAGCGCGACCTACGACACGGATATCTTTGATATTACCGTCGGGGATCTTGCGGAGGACGGGTATACCATCCCGGTGACCATAACAGCAAAACAGATCGGCGGCTGCAATATTTACGTGTGTGCGTATGACGCAGACGGGAATGAGATCGCAAATACCTGGGTGTGGGTGAACTGCACGGGTGGCTACTGGCAGCTGACGCCGACCTGGACGGGCACGAGCATTGAGCTGGGCGAATCCGTGGATCTTGCCAGCATCAGTAGCCTGACAGAGGATGGCAGCGACTGGGTACTGACTTATTATTACACGGATGAGGACGGAAACAACCAGTCGGATGAATATACACTCGATGGGGAGAGTGCGCGCCTGAGCCTGAGCAGCTATGACGAAAACGCATGGGCTGTAGTAAAGGGCACGGAAGAGGAAGCCGTGCCGACGCTGAAGCGGACCGGAACCTGGTATACCGAAGTATGGATCCGGGCGGAAGTACTGGATGGTGACGGGAACTGGAATGAAGTAGACAGCCATAACGTATGCTTCTATGAGGTATGCGACTATGGTATGTACCTGTATCCTTCTTATGGCTGGGACGGCGCGAGCTATCTCTTTGTGGACCAGGATCTGACCCTGACCCTTTGCCAGGATGAGAGTGCGACAAATACGCTCCCGGACGGCTTTACCGTTGAGTGGGAAGTGAATATAGACGACGGCGCAGAAGGCGTCTCCTGGACAGAGAGCGAGGATGGAACTTTCATCACTCTGAGTCTGTCTGATGAGGGCGGCTACGAGGAACCGACCGGCATCTGGGTAGATGCGGGAGCACGTCTGTACTATGAAGGAAACGAGTTTGCTTCGGCGTGGCGCGGAATGGAACTGTCCGGGACGGAGCAGTACCTGAACGATTATAATGGTGAATGGAATTACCTGCCGGGATGGACATTTGATGTGGGTACGGAAACGACGGTTTGCCTCCGTGACCAGGAATATCCGGACGCATTGTACACGACAGCGAACGTAACAAACGTCGAGAGCGCAGACACGGATGTCGCCTGGGTGGAGGATCGTTCCGATGAGAATCTCTGGAGGGTTTATGCATCCGCCTATGGAACAACAACCATTACGATTACATACAACCTGAACGAGTACGATGAGAGCGGAAACCTCATCTCATACGAGCAGAACATTACGCTTAACGTTCTGTCCGATATTTATTACCTGAACTATGACTATAGCGACGGTACAACGGAGATGCTTGTTGGTGAGGAAAAGACCATCAATTTTAACGTTTCGCATGATTATGTAGATGTGAATGGTGACAACCAGTGGGAGCAGGTGACGGACTACAGCCTGAGTCTTGTTTATGATGACGGCAACTATACCTATGATTCAGAATTCTTTGACGCAACAGCAGGAGAACTTTCTGAGGATGGGTATACGATTCCTGTCACTGTATATGCAAAACAGACCGGCGGCTGCAACATCATGGTGCGTGCATTTGATGCGGATGGAAATGAGATTGCATATACCTGGGTGTGGGTGAATTGCACCAGTGACTACTGGCAGCTAACCCCGACCTGGACAGGCATGTCACTGGAGCTGGGCGAAACCGTCGACCTGAACGACATCAGCAGCCTGACCGAGGACGGCAGCAACTGGAGTCTGACCCATTATTACACAGATGATGACGGCAACAATATTGTCGAAGAATACTCGCTTGACGGAGAAGCCGCGCGTCTGTCTCTGAGCAGCTTCGATGAAGAAGCGTGGACGATCGTAGAAGGAACCGAAGAGAATCTGATCCCGACCCTGAAGCGAATCGGCAACTGGGGAACAGATGTGTACGTAAAAGCAGAAGTACTTCAGACAGACGGTGATGGGAACGCAGAATACGATGATGACGGAAACATGATCTGGAACGAGGTAGACAGCCGGAACTTCTATTTCTACGACATGTACGATTACGGCGCATACCTGGAGCCATCCTATGGCTGGGACGGCGCGAACTTCCTCTTTGTGGGACAGGATCTGACCATGAGCCTGTGCTTTGATGAGAGTGCCAGCAATGTACTTCCGGAGGGTTATACCGTTGAATGGGAAATCTACATGGATGACGGCGCAGAAGGCGTTACCTGGGCAGAGAACGAGGACGGGACTTCTGTTACCCTGAGCCTGTCTGATGAGGCCGGCTATGAGGGTACCACCGGCATCTGGGTAAATGTAGTAGCCCACGTGTACTACGAAGGTAAAGAGATCGTATCGACAGAGAAAGGCGCAGAACTGGCGGCGCCGACCTATGATTATCAGATGCTTTCCGTGGATAATCTGCTTCCTCATGACGGAGCAGGCATCGGCAATACCATCAACTGCTACGTGCATGACCAGGATCATCCGGGCGGGGAAGATGTCTCTGTACCTGTGACAAGCATTGAAATCCTTGGCCAGTACACCTGGGACGAGGAAGGCAACGAGATCGAAACTGATGAGACCATCATGACCCTGAGCGGAAACGCGGACGATGGCTGGTACCTCTATGCGGAGAATTACGGTTTCGTCACGCTGGAGGTAACCTACACGGCGCTCGACGGGGAAACTTCAATTGTTTATGGTCTGGATGACGAGCTTCGGGTTTATGCCGTAGGCGAAATTTACTATCTGAACTGTGATTACTCCGATAACACCACAGAAATGCTGAGTGACACGGAGAAAACACTTTACATCAGCGTTTCCCATTACTATGTGGATGAGGATGAGAACCATGTCTGGGAGAACGTGAGCGGCTTTAACGTGAGTGTTCTCTACGATGACGGAACCGCTGCCTACGATGAAACTATTTTCGATGTGACAGTCGGCGAATCGGAGGATGACGGCTATACCATCCCTGTGACGGTATCAGCAAAGCAGACAGGCGGAAGCAATATCTGGATCCGTGCGTTTGATGCAGATGGAAACGAGCTGGCTTCCAGCTGGCAGTGGGTGAACTGCACCAGTGACTACTGGCAGCTGACCCCGACCTGGACAGGCATGTCACTGGAGCTGGGCGAAACCGTCGACCTGAACGACATCAGCAGCCTGACCGAGGACGGCAGCAACTGGAGTCTGACCCATTATTACACAGATGATGACGGCAACAATATTGTCGAAGAATACTCGCTTGACGGAGAAGCCGCGCGTCTGTCTCTGAGCAGCTTCGATGAAGAAGCGTGGACGATCGTAGAAGGAACCGAAGAGAATCTGATCCCGACCCTGAAGCGAATCGGCAACTGGGGAACAGATGTGTACGTAAAAGCAGAAGTACTTCAGACAGACGGTGATGGGAACGCAGAATACGATGATGACGGAAACATGATCTGGAACGAGGTAGACAGCCGGAACTTCTATTTCTACGACATGTACGATTACGGCGCATACCTGGAGCCATCCTATGGCTGGGACGGCGCGAACTTCCTCTTTGTGGGACAGGATCTGACCATGAGCCTGTGCTTTGATGAGAATGCCAGCAATACACTTCCAGATGGTTATACCGTTGAATGGGAAGTGAACATGGATGACGGCGCAGAAGGCGTCACCTGGACAGCGAACGAGGACGGAACTTCTGTTACCCTGAGCCTGTCTGACAAGGCCGGCTATGAAGGCACCACCGGCATCTGGATCAATGCGGTAGCCCGCGTGTACTACGAAGGCAATGAAATCGCATCGGCAGAGAGAGGCGCAGAGCTGGCGGCACCGACCTATGAGTATGAGTTCTATACATTGAGCGATATATATGGATCAGGTGCGGAAGAAATGCTGCCGGGGTATTCCTATCGTATCTCAACAGGTTCCCTGATCTGGTGTTCTGTGCACGACCAGAATTACCCAGGCGGCGAATATATCCCTGTGACACTGACAAATGTCGAAATCAGTGGCCAGTACACCTGGGATGCGGATGGCAACCCTGTAGAGACCGACGAGACGATCGTTTCCGTGACAGCAGTTGAGGATGACAATTACTGGCAGCTGGAGGCCGTATCCGAAGGCTATGTCACTCTGAGACTGACCTATATTTCCATTGAAGATGGTTCGGAACAGACCTATGGGGATGGGGAAGACGAAGAACTCCGTCTGACAGTCACAGACAGTAAATATTATGTGTATAGCAACTATTTGTCAGGTACGGATTGTCTGCTTCCTGGTGACAGCATGGATATACAGCTTGAAGTGTCACTTCAGGGATATGATACAGATGGCTATTATTACGGTGAGAGTGTAGAAAATTTCACTACGGATGTTTCGTATGACGCAGAACTTATTTCAGTGGATACTATAATATCAGAGGATGGGTACTATCAGACCCTGACCGTCACGGCAAACGAAGGCGTTGAGTATAATTACACTAACATCAATGTTACCGCCTACGATGCAGATGGTAATGAGTTGGGTTCCACAACATTGGGCGTGAATATCTGCGAGGAATACACAACTTTAAATCAGTCAGAGGATATCACGATAAATAGCGGAGATGTGCTTGCACTGGATTCATCCTGTTTGACGTACAAACACTATTATTACGATGAAAACGGAAGCCACGAAGAGACGATCGAGATAGATGGCGAGAACTATCGTCTGTGCCTGAATACTGATATGCTCTCCCTGTGGAGTATCGTAGAGGGTACCGAAGACGAACTGCTTCCACAGCTGGTAATTTCGGAGGAGTATGAGTCCTATCAGGGATATTCACAGGTATGGCTGTGTCTGCAGAAAAATTATGGAGATGATGGATGGCAGACGATTGACTGGGCAGCGGTGACAGTCCTGAGTTTGAAGCAGACAGAGCTGACGATTGTGACGCAGCCGGAAGACTATATTGGAGAAGTCGGAGATTCCGTGACCTTCACGGTAGAAGCGGAAGGGGATGGCCTGAGTTATCAGTGGCAGTTCAGCGATGATGACGGAAGCAGTTGGACAAACAGTAG
>JAJPWX010000130.1 GCA_021205755.1 Lachnospiraceae bacterium
GTCAAGCAACATATCTGTTTGCTCGACGTTTTCTTCCTTAAGTTAATGACATTGCTGTTCTTTAGGCATTTTTATTTTCCTCATATAATTCATCCAATCGAACCAGCCGCAGATTTACACCATCTTGCTCTTGCTGCAGCGTCTCTGTAAATCCGCTTTTTGAAAACAGATAATAATAGTAGTGATCAAATCCCCCCATTGCCCTGGCGTACTCTTTCATTCGTTCCCATTCGCTGACCGGAATATCTTCATTTCGAAACTTGCAAGAGCCAATAATCGCGCTCCGTTCCTCATCCGAAATGGCAACTACGTCGATCTGCGCCTGTTTATGCGTCACAGGATTTCCACCCCACCACTGTCCGATATCCTGCGGTTGAAAGGGGAGTTTTTCATCATAGTATAACAGATAATCCCGGCAGATTTTCTCGAATACCAGTCCCATATAATCCGACAGTCGGCTTTCCACTGCGGAAGTGTATAATTTATCAAAACGGTCTGACACGATAGCAGCCATATTTCTTGGAACGAAGGTATACCAGAAGCGAAAGAAGAAATCCTCCAGTTCATAAACCGGACGTTTCGTATTTCGTTCTGTGACCGGAGTCTCACGCTTTACAATTCCAAGCGCACACAGATTCCCGATATATTTCGAACAAAGGCCACTTTCCATACTGACCGTTGACGCGATTTCAGTTAGCTTTGATTTTCCGGAAGCAATCGCAGTAATAATCGCGTTATAGGTTGCCGGTTCTCTGAGTTCCTGTTTCAGCAGGTTTGATGGTTCCTCGAACAACATAGCATTATTATTAAATATCCCGTTCAACAGATTTTCCCGAATAGACTGTTCTGGTGAAAACTGCTCCAGATACAGTGGTACACCTCCTGTTACCCCATACATGATTGCTTTTTCTTCATTGGAATATGCAGGAAACCAGAGTCCTGTGTCCCGATAGTCAAAGGGCTGTATTTTAAACTGACCGGTTCTGCGCCCGTACAACGGGCTCTGATACCCCAACACCTGGTTTTCCATAAAGCTCATGGAAGAACCGCAAAGGATCAAAAAAAGCCTGGTTTCCTTAAACTGATGATCCAGATAATTCTGAAGAAGCGATGAAATCGTCGGTTCTGCCTTCGCCAGATATGGATATTCATCAATTACAAAAACCAGGCGTTCCCGTAATGCCAATTCCCGAATCTTTACCAAAGCATCAGAAAAGTTCCTGAAAATGACGTTCGCGGCAGACGTTTTCTCGCCAACCGGGGGATGGCTCTCCGCCTTCGTCTCCGACTGCGTTACAGTAGAAGCAGTTTTTCTCGCATATACAGCTTCCATTTCTGCAGCCATAATTGCCCCGGAGAGTGCCTCCAGATTCATTTCAGCTGAATTTTCCATTGCTGCAAAAAATACGGTTCTCTTGTCTTTACAAAATTCGTTAATTAATGTCGTTTTACCTACTCTTCGCCGCCCATAAACAATGGCCACTTCAAGCTTATCGCTTTTGTACATGGTATTTAGCCGTTTTAATTCTTTCTCTCTCCCAATAAACATTTCGTGTCTCCTTATAATCTAATGATACAAGGATTTCAGGAGCACAAAGTGCGGAGAAATCCGTAGTATCATGCTCCTTTTGTCGCTCGAATCATCTAATCTACCCGGATAAGCAAAAAACCATACCTCCAGATCTTAACAATCGATTTTTGTACGCTATACGTCATTACAATACACTTTATTATAATGACGTATATAGGGATAGTCAAGTTGTTTTTACATAATGCAAAAAACACGCCGGAGCTTTACGCTCCGGCGGTCACGATTTTCCGCGCGCGATCAGGATAGTTCGTGATCACGGCGTCTACATTCATTTTTTTCATCTGCCGCAAATGTTCTTCCTCATTTACCGTCCAGACGTGTACTTTCAATCCTTTTTCTCTGGCCTGTTCCATGAAACCGGGATACTGTAGGTTGTAGAGCGCCGGGTGCAGCGCGTCCACTCCGAGTATCACGCCATACGCGGCGGACTGCCAGATGCCATCGGCATAGAGCATTCCGGTCTCTGCCTGTGGTTTTAACTCTTTGATCCGCCTTAAGGTGTAGTGGTTAAAGGAGGAATAAATCACCCGCTCTTCCATTCCCATGTCTTTTGCCGCTTTTAGGACGGCCTCTTCGATCCGCGGATAAAAGACAACGCCGGTTTTCAGTTCGACATTGACCCGCAAACCGGTTGGTTTTAAGAGATCATATACCTCCTGGAGCGTCGGAATATGAACAGGCGTATGCATCGGGAAGGTCTGATTCACATTCAATGCTTTCAGCTCCTGCAGGGAGCAGTCCTTTACCCAAAGCTTCACGCCGCTGACTCTTGTGGTCGTTTCGTCGTGAATCACAACCAAATCCCCGTCGCGGCTCATCTGCACATCCAGTTCCACTGCGTCCGCGCCCATTCTGGCGGCAAGCTCAAATGCCTCCAGTGTGTTTTCCGGCTCATAGCCGGAGGCACCTCTGTGTGCCCATACTTCTGTCATATTTTTTGTGCCTCCGCTTCTGTACTAACGCTTATTCTCTCTTACTCGACGTCATTTGTCAAGTTGTAATAGGTAATTGAATCGTTGATTGTGTCTGCCAGGTAAGTCACGGTGCCTGCAACATCTCGGTTGCCGTTGAGCAGGTCTTCGATACCGGACTGTACGGTCGCGCGTGCATCGGAGAATACGCTCAAAAGTGCGCCTGCATACTCTGGAGCGGAGTCATGCAGCTGGTCGATCGCGGTCTGGAACTGCGGATATTCTTCCATATTTGCCTGATATACTTCTTCGTTGACTGCCTCGGTCGTTACCGGGAAGTAACCGGTCTGCGCATTCCAGTATGCCTGAGATTCCGCGGATACAAGGAACTCTACGAATTTCCATACCGCATCCTGCTTTACCTCATCCTGGTTATTCAATGCCCACAGGGAGCCGCCGCCGATGGAGACGCCGCCCTCGTCTTCCTCGCTGATGCTTGGGAAGTACGCGGTTCCTACTTCGAAGGTGCCGTTTACGTCTTCGAGAATCTGCTTCAGGGAAGCAGTGGATCCGAGCGTGATTGCGGATTTTCCGGCTACAAAGTCGGTCAGGCCTGCGTCTCCGCCGGTACCTACGTTTGGAGCATAGCCTTCGTCATAAAGCTGCTTCCACATGGTCAGAATCTTCTCTGCGCCGCCGTTGGAATCAAATACGACAGAAGTTGCCGCACCTTCACGTCCATTGCCATTGTCCGCATAATCCAGACCCATCTTGCAGAGGAACTGCTCAAAGAACCAGCCGTAAATGCTCAGGGAAATCACTTCCTGTGCGCCGCCCTCGTTCAGAAGCTGCTCCGCAATTGCCTCGATTCCTTCCAGGCTGGTCGGGATCTCAGTGATGCCGGCTGCCTCAAACATTCCTACATTATAATAAAGAAGCGGGGTTGAAGAGTTGAACGGCATGGAGTACAGCTCATCATTTACGGTATAGTATGCCAGAATGTTCTCCTCCAGAACAGATGTATCATAGCCAGCAGTATCGATCAGCTCCTGCATCGGCACGATGAAGCCAGAGTTTACCATGAAATTAGTACCGATATCATAAATCTGAACCAGATCCGCGCTGAAGCTTCCGATCTGAGAACTTCTCAGCTTGTTGATCGTATCGTCATAGTCTCCCTGATAGGTTGCGTTTACAGTGATGCCATACTCATTCTCTTCATTGAATTTGTTTACCAGATATTCCATTGCGGTACCATTCACGCCGCCCATAGAGTGCCAGAACTCAATGGTAACTGCCTCAGATGCGGCAGCGGTCATCGCTGATCCAAGTACCGTGCTCATCGCCAGTGTTGCAGCGCTCGCTACGGAGCCGCGCAGAAAGTCTCTTCTTGATATTTCTCTTCTCATTTTTTCAATCCTCCTCAAATTATAAACATGATATTTCGTAACTGTGAAGGTACTGAACAGTTACACTTTTTTGTTGTCCGCCCTGACTCATAAAATCATAATTGCGGACAATTCCCTGATTTTGAATTTCAATCAATCAAGGTCATTACGCACACCGAGGGCTGCAAAACAGTTTTTCCTCCCGGCTGCGTATATATCATCCCTTCACTGCGCCCGAGAACATCCCCCGGATGAGCTGTTTCTGCCCTACCACGAATATGGAAAGGGACGGGATAATAACGATTACAACACCTGCGATCATCATGGTCATGGACTGTGCGTCAACGCTGTTCAGCATACTGATACCGATCTGCACGGTTCGTTTTTCCTGAGAACCGGTAACCAGCAGAGGCCACATATACATATTCCAGGAATTGATGAAGGTGTACACAGCCATCGCTCCGATTGCCGGCTTGGTCAGCGGAACCAGGATGGTTGAGATAAAACGCAGGTTGCTGCAGCCATCCAGCTTTGCCGCCTCATAAAGAGAAATCGGGAAAGCCGAATAGAACTGGCGGAACATGAAGATGCCGGTAGCCGAGGTCAGATAAGGGATAATCAGTACATAATAGCTGTCCAGCCATCCCCAACTGCTGACGGTCAGGTAATTCGAAATGATGGTCGCTTCCCCGGGAACCATCATGGTCGCCATGACTACCATGAAAAGCACGCCTTTTCCTTTAAACTCAAGAAAAGAGAAAGCGAACGCCGCCAGGGAACAGGTCACGATCTGACCGAGCGTAATCGCGATGGATACGCCGAAAGAGTTCAGCACGAACCGAAACAGAGGAACCGTGGTGACGGCCTGTATAAAGTTCTGCAAAGTCGGATTCTTCGGGATCAGATTCAGTTCCTGTGAGTACAGCTCACTCGAAGGCATAAATGCGATGCTCACCGCGTAAAGCAGCGGGGAAAGAATCAGAAGCGCCATCGCTACATTCAGGATGACCCGGCAGGCTGTCCGGACCCGTTTCCGATTCATGGCTTCCCGTTCTTTTGACTGATGCAGCTGCTCCAGCTCCGATTTTGATTTATTTCCGGCATAATTGACTGCTGCCTGATTTGATGCGATTGCTGCCATTATTCTTTCACTCCTTTGCCCTGTACCTTAAACATAATCAGTGTCAGTATCATAATGATGACAAACAGTACCACGGATTCCGCCGCCGCGCTGCCGAAGCGGTAGTTGAAAAACGCGTTGCGGTAGATTGCGTACACAATCAGGTTTGTCGATTCGCCGGGGCCGCCCTCGGTCAGGATCTTGACCTGTCCGAAAGACTGGAACGCCTGAATGACATTTACGACCAGCGTGTAAAACATGATGGGGCTTAAGCCCGGAAGGGTCAGGCTGAAAAACTGCTGCACACCGCTCGCTCCGTCCACCGACGCGCGCTCATAGATGCTCTCATCAATGTTTCCCAGTCCGGCGGAAAAATACAGGAAGTTGATGCCGCTGTTCAGCCATGCGGTCAGGATTGCGACGACCACCAGCGCGTATTTGGGATCATTGACCCAGTTGATATCTACCCCTAAAAGCTTATTTACAATACCAATCGTCGGGTTCAGCATAATCTTGAAAATCATAGCCGCCGAGCTGGACGCGATTGCCATCGGCAGAGCGTAAGCGGTGCTGAAAAAACGGATGCACGGAAACGCCTTATTGCAGAGAACCGCGCCTATCAGTCCCAGGAGCATACCGCCCGCCACGACAATAACCACGAAAATCAGCGTTACTCTCAGGCTGTTCCAGAACGAGGACGAGGTCAGCAGTGACACATAATTGTCAATTCCGGCAAAAATTTTCGCCCGCCCCATGTTGTCCGTCAGATAAAAGCTCAGATAAATCGTTTTCGCAAATGGATAAAACAGGAAAACCGCGAAAACAAGCATGGCCGGTACCAGATACAGGTACGGTGTAATTTTTCCTGCCAGTGTATTTTTTGACTTCATAGTTTCCTCCCGTTACTTCAGCGTCAGTCCTGTATCCGTATCAAACAGATGCATTTTATCCTGGTCAAAATAGATCCGTATCTTATCGCCCACATGCACCTCATTCTCAGGCGCCACACGGGCACAAAACTGTTTTCCGGCCAGCTGGAAAAAGAGCATCGTCTCCACACCGAGCATTTCAATCGTTGTGACGCTAACCGGAATTCCCTTTCCATTCGTGCGCAATTTTCCATTCCGGAGCTTTATATCCTCTTCGGTGTAAATATCCTCCGGGCGGATTCCCACAGTCACATTGGAATAGCTTTTGCCCTTTCTCCCTGTCAGGAGTGCGGCGTCTTCTTTCCCCAGCTGTATGCTGACAGAACTGCCATTATTCCCAAGAACCAGTTCAGCCTGTCCGTCCACATTTACGCGCACCGCGGCGTCCGCGAAATTCATCGCCGGGGAGCCGATGAATCCGGCCACAAACAGATTTACCGGGTGATCATACAGCACCTGCGGTTCATCCACCTGTTGAATCACGCCTTCTTTCATCACCACAATTCTGGTGCCAAGCGTCATGGCCTCTGTCTGATCGTGGGTAACATAGATCATAGTCGCCCCCAGACGCTCATGCAGTCTTCCCAGCTCCACACGCATCTGCGCGCGCAGCTTCGCGTCCAGGTTCGAAAGCGGCTCATCCATCAGTAAAATCTTCGGATTGCGGACAATCGCGCTGCCGATCGCCACGCGCTGCTTCTGTCCTCCGGAAAGTGCGGCCGGGCGGCGCTTCAGCAAATTTTCAAGGCCAAGCACCTTCGCCACTTCTTTTACCTGCCGGTCTATCTCCTGCTTCGGCACCTTTCTTATTTTCAGCGAATAGGCGATATTGTCATATACCGTCATATTCGGGTAAAGCGCGTAATTCTGGAACACCATCGAGAGATTGCGTTCCTTTGGTTCCACATAATTCATCAGTTCGCCGTCAATCCAGAGCTCCCCCTCTGAAATTTCTTCGAGCCCCGCAATCATGCGAAGCGTTGTCGATTTCCCGCAGCCGGACGGACCTACAAAAATGATAAAATCCCCATCGTTGATATCCATGCTGAAATCCTTTACCGCATAGACATCACCGGGATAAATCTTGCAGACATTTCGCAATGCCAATGTCGACATGCCAGTTCCTCCTCTTCTCTTTTCCTAGATATGTAAACGCACAGGGCTGATTTCCCGCTCTGCACCGAACGGCGTTTTCGCGTCGTTCCTGCCACAGAATCCATCCGGTTCACACACATCTGCCGCTGCGGTGTCGGCGAATACTTCTGCTTTCTGACGCATGGATTATAAGGCCGTCCTGTAAAATCCAAATCCATTCCCGTGTAAAATGCAGGTAAGAATTGCCTCATTCATCCCGCTGTCAGAATTTCTCTGCTTTTTTCCCAAATATCGCCAAGCTCTGCCACGGACGGAAATACAAAATCCGCAAAATACTGGGACTCCTGCAGCTCCTGCCGGGTCGATTCGCCGCTTAATACCAGCGCGGCCGAGACGCCGGATAAATTCGCGCAGGCGATATCCGTATAAAGCCGGTCGCCGACAATGAGCGCCTGTTCCTTTTCAAAACGGCTGCGGCGGATTGCCATATCCACCATACAGGTGGAGGGCTTGCCGATATAAATTGGACGGCGTTTTACCGCATGTTCCAGCATTTCACAGATCGCACCGCAGTCCGGCACAAATCCAAAATCGACCGGGCAGACCAGATCCGGGTTCGTCGCCATATAGCCGAGATCCTTCCGCAGCGTCAGAAGGCGGCTGACATCGGTAAGCTTCTGGTAGGTAAGCTGATTATCATAAGAAGCCAGCACACAGGCGATCGTCGGATCCTCCGGATCGCAGGTTACCCGGAGCCCCTGCTGCCGCAGTTCGCCCATCAGAGACTCCGTGCCCAGCACATAGATTGTCTCCTGTGCATATTTTCCCTTCAGCACATCCGCCGTCGCCAGAGACGCAGTCAGAAAATTCTCCGGCCCGGTCGGTACTCCGAGACGCTCAAACAGCGCGATATAGTCGCTGACACTGCGCGTGGTATTATTTGTAATAAAAACAAATTCTCCCCCATTCCTTCGGATCTGCGACAAAAAACGATCCGCGCCGGGGATCAGATGATCCCCAAGGCAGACCGTCCCGTCAATGTCCAGCAGGAAAAGTCTTATTTTTTCCAGTCCATTCATACGAGTTATCTGTAAACGTTATTGTTCCCTTTCCTCAATCCAGATTCAGCGATGCGGACAGCTCCTGCGCTTCCTCCCACCACTGCTCATACAGCTCTTCTTCCGCGACCTGTGCAAGAATCTCATTGATTTTTTCCACAAGCTCCGTCTGTCCCTTTGGGCATGCAATCACCGTATCGTCGGTTGTATCCTCGAATACCGCCTCCGCCATGATCAGATTCTCATCCAGCTCAGCCAGAGTGGCCCCGTTCGAATCATTCACAGCCACCGCATCACAGCTGCCGGAAAGCAGCGCCCGCACGGCCGTAATCACACTGTCATACGCTGCGACATTCACATCCTCAATCTGCTCACTCGCATAAGTCTCCTGCACCGTCCCGCTCTGGCAGGCCACCGTTTTTCCCGCAAGAGAATCCAGATCGGTATATACATCCGCGTCCTCAGCCCGGATCAGAAACCCGTTCACAGAGTCCGTGCTATAGTAAACATCCGACAGTTCATACGTCTCCGCACGCTCCACCGTCCAGGCAAGTCCGGTGATCGCCAGCGGGTATTCTCCGATTGCCACGTTTTCCAGCACATCAGAAAAATCCATCGCCACGATCTCCAGCTCAACCCCCAGCTCGTCCGCAATGTATCTGGCAAGCTGCATATCTGCTCCCTGGTACTGTTCCTGCCCCTCCTGCGTCGAATCAATAAATTCATACGGCGCAAAATACGGCTCCGTTGCCACCTGAAGAACGCCCGTCTCCAAAATATCCTCCAGCATAGTATCTGCCGCGCATACATTCATGTGAAAGCAGCCAAGCGCCGCACTCACCGTCACCGCCATCGCGGTAAATCTCTTTCGATTCATAGATTCCATTCCTCCTGAAATCATTTTTCTGTTACTGACAGAATGCGCCATCTGGGCGGCAGACACCAATGGAACATTGCTTTTGTACGGTTAAATGATATAATTCCCGGCAAATACTGTCAAGTAAAGCTCTTTTAAAGAAAAAGTCAGGCAATTGTAAAAATCAGGAAAAACAATAGTGAAAATCTTTCCTTGCAGCCCCAAAGATGATATGATAAACTATATAAAAATGATAAACGATTTCCTTCTACGAAAGGCGGTGCACAATATGATAGATACCTCCAAAGTAAATCATCTAAAAAAGAAAGAAGTTGAAAAAGCAATCCAAATCGCCCAAAGAACTGGTGTGGTACGGCGTCTTATCATTTTTGGAAGTACCGTAACAGATGAATGCCGTGAGGAAAGTGATGTAGATATATGTCTTGATGTTAATTGCGAGACCAGCGATAAAAGACTACGCCGTCCAATGTATGATTTAAATGAAGCCTGTGATTTCAACTGTGATATTTTATTTTACCACAAACTGGGCGATAAGTTAAAAAAAGAAATTGATTCAAAAGGAGTAGAAGTATATGTTAATTGACAGAGCCGACAGGGACATCTACAATGCGAAGTGGCTAATTAGCTCTACTGGAAATCCTTCTAACGATGAACTTCTTAACGACATGGCAGCCTACCATGTACAACAAGGCATCGAAAAAGTTCTGAAATATGCCCTTCATTCAATCTGCGGATTAGATGAAACTTACAGAGGTTACCGTACGCATGATATTATGACGCTAATCAATATTGTCTCTGATCATTCTGACTTTTCAGTACCAGAAAGACTAATAAACGCAGCCAACGACATCACCGGATGGGAAGCGCATAGCAGATATGACGATTCCCCGGTCTCTGTACGCGACGATATCGCAGAAGCAATCAATATGTACGAAGAATTAAAAGAACAGATTCTTCATACAGAGGAACAAATTACGAAGCATACTGAAGAATCATTATCGAACAATAAAACTGACTCTGTATCCTAATTCTAAGTACCCTTTATGTGAGTGACATCTGCGGCGAGTAGGATTCGGCAAGCCGCCTCCTACTCGATTTATCCTATCTCCAGTCTCTATGCCAGCAGTGCCCACACCGCCTCCGCGTCAAACACCACGGATGTGACATGGTTCACCTCGATCTGATAGAGCGCGTTCGCGGCGATGTGCTCGGCCGCCTGCTCCAGGTCACGAATCCCCGTCGTGTCGGCATATTTTTCGACCACAGCATCGACCGCTTCCGGCGGCATGACACACTCGTCCTCGCGGATGCTCATACGCCGCAAAACCTTCGGCAGTGCAAACTGTGAGAAGATGATTTTCTTCTCCTCCGGCGTGTAGTCCGGCAGTTCAATCACAGCAAAGCGCGACATCAGCGGCGCGCTGATCTGGCTTAAATCATTCGCGGTCGCGATTGGGTAGACGCCGCCGGTCGGAACCGTACACTCAATGTAATTATCCGTAAAGCCCAGATTATCCAACAGCGTCAGCAGGACGTCCGCAGGATTGCCATTGCCTTTCCCGGAAGCCGCCTTGTCAAGCTCGTTGATGATAAAGACCAGGTTCGACTCCCCCGCCGCGGCAAATGCTTCCATAATAATGCCCGGCTTCGCGTTCGAGTAAATACGGGAGCTGCCCGTGAGCTGTTCCGGATCGTTGATGGAACTCATGTCCAGCGTCGTCCATGGCAGCTTCAGAATCCGCGCCACCGCATAGGCAATCTGCGACTTGCCCGTCCCGGCCGGTCCGACAAGCAGCATTCCATAAGCCGGAAGCGTGTGGGTGCGGTTGATCTGAATAATCGTCTCGATGATTCTCTGCTTTACCCGCTCCATCCCGTAAAGCTCTTCATCCAGAATCCGCCTGGCCTCCTGCGGGTCAATCGCTTCAAAATAATTGCTCTTCCAGTGGATATTCAGCATAATCGAAAGCGCCCTCTGGGCATGCCGCCGCTCCTCCGCAGTCACCTCATGAGAACGCGCGACCGCCAGATTCCGCCGCGCCCACAGACGAATATTGTCCGGCAGCGTCCGTCCCGCGCAGTTCAGAAAATCCGTGATGCTCTGCAAGCTGGTCAGCTTCATCTCATCGCCCGTCTCCTCCTGCTCATCCTCCTCCGGCTCCTTTTGAGGCGCATCGCTCGCGAGCAGCCGCTCAATCATAAACTGAAGAAACCCATCCTCTGCGGAAAGCTTCGTCCCGCCGCCGTATGCAATCTCACGAATCCGATAAACCGCGTATCCGTCCTCCCGGTTCGCCCCGGAAAGCCGCACACGAATATGACTCTCCCCAAGCCAGCGAAGCAGGCTGACAAACCGCGCGTCCAGCTGCAAAATATCCGCAGACTGCGTACCGTCCTCCTCGTCAAATTCAAACGCCGTCTTCTGATCGGGTTTTGAAAAAATGCCATTTGAATGGTGCTTCCACGCCCGGCGGCTGTTATCCAGCACCAGAATCGGCCGCTCGGCGGACGGTTCCGCTTCATTTGAGCAAAAAATAGTATAGGTACATTCCGCAGCCTTCTCCTGTTTTGGAGCGCTGTTACTAAAATCAAAAACTGGCATGGTTTCCTCCTCACTTCCCCGGCTGTTCTCTCCTTATTAAAAACACAACTGTCGTTACAGGTCACACCACAGCCAAATTTACTTTATTTCAGCCACTACAGATGTGAACTATAACGGCATCCCGGCAGCCCATTTTACCACACTTTCTTTAAATCCGCTATTGCATATTAACGATAAAAGGGGTAGAATATGGCAAAACTTTTTTCAGGAGACTGATTTTATGAAGGAAACAGGAATTCGGACACAGGTAATCCAGGAGATATGTAAATTAGCCCAAAGGCATCAGATTCAAAAGGTCATCCTGTTCGGTTCCCGTGCCAGAGGCGATTATCACCGGACAAGTGATATTGATCTGGCTATATCGGGCGGAAATATTGCCGGTTTCTGTCTGGATGTAGAAGAAGAGACGACTACCTTATTGCAATACGATCTGGTAAATCTGGATGGCAGCGTCCAGGAAGCATTAAGGCAGTCCATCGAAAAGGAAGGCGTGGTTTTGTATGAAAAAATATGAAAATTTCTGTGCTGCTCTGAAAAATCTTGCTGAAGTCTATCAATATGAAAACCCTATGATACCGTTACTCTGACAGGACTTGTAGGTCTGTATGAAATATGCTTTGAGCAGGCATGAAAAATGATGAAGGAAATTCTGGAAAATCACGGTTTCTCAGAAAGTGCAACCGGCTCGCCAAAATTAATTCTGAAAACAGCGTACCGTGCGGGGATGATCGTAGATGAAGATTTATGGCTGGAAGGTTTACAGGCAAGAAATAATGTGAGCCATGCTTATAACCAGGCAGTGGCTTTAGACATTATTATTCAGACCAAGGAAAAATTTATAACATGTTTTGTCAATTAAAAGACACGATTGATGAAAGCTGGTAAAACGACTTACGTCGTTTACTATAAAACACAAGAGGAGAAAAATTATGGAGAAATTGAAGGCATTCCTGAAGAGAAAAGACATCGAAATTTCCCTGAAACGCTACGGCATCGACGCACTTGGAGCGATGGCCCAGGGTCTGTTCTGCTCCCTGCTGATCGGCACGATCATCAACACCATCGGGACGCAGTTTCAGATTCCATTCCTGACACAGACCGTCGCTACCGTCAGCGGCGTGGATTACACCGTCGGCTCCCTTGCCACTGCCATGAGCGGTCCGGCGATGGCCGTCGCGATCGGCTACGCGCTGCACTGTCCGCCGCTCGTCCTGTTTTCCCTGATCACGGTCGGCTTCGCGGCAAACGCGCTCGGCGGCGCGGGCGGCCCGCTCGCCGTTTTATTTATCGCGATACTCTCTTCCGAGATCGGCAAAGCCGTCTCCAAAGAGACAAAGATTGATATCCTTGTTACCCCGCTCGTCACTATTGGCGTCGGCATCGCGCTCTCTGCCTGGTGGGCTCCTGCCCTCGGCTCTGCCGCGATGAAGGTCGGCAACCTGATCATGTGGGCGACCAATCTGCAGCCGTTTTTGATGGGCATCCTGGTATCCGTTGTCGTCGGCATCGCGCTGACCCTGCCGATCTCCTCCGCCGCAATCTGCGCCGCGCTCGGCCTGACCGGTCTGGCTGGAGGCGCAGCTGTCGCAGGCTGCTGCGCACAGATGGTCGGCTTTGCCGTCATTTCCTTCCCGGAGAACCGCTGGGGCGGACTCATCTCGCAGGGCATCGGCACCTCCATGCTGCAGATGGGCAACATTATCAAAAACCCCCGCATCTGGATTGCCCCGATCCTGACTTCCGCAATCACCGGGCCAATCGCCACCTGTGTCTTCCACATGGAAATGAATGGCACCGCCGTATCCTCCGGCATGGGCACCTGCGGCTTCGTCGGACCGATCGGCGTCTACACCGGCTGGATGAGCGATATCGCCGAAGGGACAAAGGCAGCAGTCACCTCCTCCGACTGGATTGGTCTGGTTCTGATCTGCTTCCTTCTTCCGGCCATCCTTTGCCCGCTGATTCACCTGGTAGTCAGAAAGCTGGGCTGGGTCAAAGACGGGGATATGAAACTCGACTAACACAGGGAATTCAATTGCCCTGTGTCCAAAGTGATAGTGTAGACCCAGTGCGGCATCAGCTACAAACCACATTGCCTGGCCGTGCGCATCATAAAGAACGCCGCAAGGAATTTTATCCATGCGGCGTTCATCATCTTCATTTCATGCGATTTTCTGCCAGACATTTCTCATCGTCACAAAAAATCTCACATTTTCTTTGCACAAAAAACAACCTACACCATCTGCCCGCTTCCCCCTGCATTCGATGGCTGATTGTCTTCGGAATCCTCAGTCACCTGCTCCTCACCTTCGTCCGATGTCTGACCATCGTCTGGCAGCTGCCTGTCATCCGACATCTGGCTATCGTCAAAGTTTTCGTCCACCTGAGCATCGCCCGGCATCTGGCTATCGTCAAAGCTTTCATCTATCTGACCATCATCTGTCCAGTTTCCCATCCGGCCGCCGCTCATCCGTCCGCCATAATTTCCAAATCCATACGTTCCAGTACTTTCTCCTGACCAGGAATAGCTCCCTGTCACAGACGTCAGCGTGATCTCGGTCGTGTCACTATCCACCGTGATCTGATACGTGCCACCCTCTTCCAGATCTGCGGAGCTATATATAATAGAAGAAAATGCTCTCTCGGAGGTATGTTCAAACAGCACATTCCCTTCGGCGTCACAGATTGTGATCACACTTCCCGCTGCATAATTCGAAGAAAGGCTGAGCATAAACGAGCACTGCGTAGAACTGCTGCCAAAGTTTTCCGCCATACCGGACGCGCCGATTGCCAGAATCGTTCCACCGCTGATGGTACAGGTTCCTCCGTTTTCTGAACCATAATCAATGGAACCATTCATACTGTCCGAAGGCCCGTCCACAATAATCGTTCCACCTTCAATCGTCAGATCTGCATTCGAATCCAGGCCATCCCCCTGCGCGTTTACCCGGATTGTGCCGCCCGTGATCAGAAGCCACGGTGTTGCCTCGGAAGCATTTTCTGATGCATTTTCCGCATAATCTCCTGAAGCATCTGTTCCTGTGTCAGCACTCGCATCCATGTTCGTATCTGTACCCATATTACCGTTCGAATCCATGCCGTTGTCTGCTCCCATCATGCCCCAGCCCATTCCCCAGCTGTCGCTTCCGCCATTGGCATTGATTCCGTCATCGGTAGCAGTCACCTGAATATCACCGCCCTCAATCCGGATTTGATTTCCTTCCAGCCCTTCATAAGACTGCGATACCACGATCGTCCCGTCCGAAATCGTCAATTCCGTATCCGCGTGAATCCCATCGTCCCCGGAGGAAACCGCAATACTGCCGTCCAGAACGGTGATCGTCCCGTTTGAATGAATGGCGTCATCATAAGAATCTACCAGAATCGTGCCGCCCGTGATCTCCATTTCACTTCCGGCTTTGATCCCTTTCATGCTCTCCGTGTCCTCATCCTCCATGTCCCAGCCGCTGAAAAAACTGGCCCAGCCATCTGACATGGACGTCGCGCTTGCCGTGCCTGCCTCCGCACTGCCGCCGCCCGAAGTAATCTGGATCGTACCGCCGGAAATCGTCAGCACCGTTTCCGCCTGGATGCCATCCCCGCCGCACTCGATCAGTATCTCACCGTCTTCCATCATCACAACGCCATAGCCATCGCCAGAATCGTCGTCCGATTTGATTCCATCTCCGCCAGCCGTCACCGTAATCGTTCCG
>JAJPWX010000097.1 GCA_021205755.1 Lachnospiraceae bacterium
TTACAGGAAACTCAGACATTCTTGTGTATCTTGGCGGCAATGAACAGAGCACACATAAATTCATTTCGGAGATGCTCGGCAAGACGACGATTGACAAGAAATCATCCGGCGAGACGCTTGGCAATCATGGCTCCAGCAGCCGAAATTATGATGTGCTTGGGCGCGATATCCTTGATCCGAGCGAGGTCCGGAAAGTGGATAACAAAAAATGCCTGATTTTTATTAAAGGCTTTGACCCGATTTACGATGACAAATATCATACGGCGGAGAAAGAGGAGTATAAACTCGCCATGAAACTCGGCCCTTATGAACACAAGAAAAGACAGTGGCTGCAGGATGGCAGAGATATCTTCTATATTAATGGCCCGAAGGGCGGCGGGAATCCTTATGAATCCATGTATTATCAGGTGGAGAACTATCTCGGCATCTTCGAGGACTCTACCGCTTACGAAGAACTCAAAATGCTGTCGGATTATGGGGCGGAAAACCAGCTTGTTCCGGTGGGTGATGGCTATATTTATCAGAATAAAGTCCTGTATCCTGTTATTTCCCGGAATACAGTTCCAGTAAAAACAGGCCTGGGACGGCTCACAAAGCATCCGGTGGTGGGATACTCTTACAAAGGGAAATCAATTCTTGTGGACTCAGAAGTGGTAAAAGAGATTTTTACACCGCTGAACCGTATGACATGAGAAACGTTCAAATTTGAAAAATGATATGAATGAAAGCGAGGATGATACTATTGAGTGAAAAGAAAACGCTGGAATTTGACTGGCAGTTTGGACAGGAAGATGTTTCTCTGCGAGTGGCCTCTTATATGAACAATAACAGCCTTTATGTGGGATTGATTTGCAGGACGGAATATGGCCTGGAGCTATTTGGAGATATGACGGTCAATCTTCCTGTCAGTGATATGGTCCCATTAAAATCGAACGAGGCCTATATCAACGGTGATATGTCGGAGAGCCTGCTGGCATTTATCCAGAAGAATAAGCTTGGGACAGTTCTTCCGGAAGTAGGCTATTCAGGTTATGGGCAGTATGCAAAGGTGGCGTTAGCTGCGGAGAGCCGCGCATGCAGAATTGTGCTTCGCACAATGGCGCGGTAGCGTTCTCGATTTTCTGCGAAAATCGGAACATTGCCTACGTCCATGATTTGCAGAGCAAATCATGGACAAGATATGGATCGTTTGAAGGAATTTGATCCTGCCGGTGTGGAACGCCATCTACAGCAAAACAGCAAAAATAATAAGGAAACCAGGAAAGCAAACAGGACGGAAGATTCGCATAAGCGGAAAAGGACATGCCGATGACTTCTGGGCAGATGGGAGAGACGACGGCAATGAAAATGAAAACGGATTTACGAACAGATGGGAGCGGATATTATGCAGGAAATAAAATATCTGACGGAAAAAGATATGGAATATTTTTATAAGCTGGAGGAACAGGGGGAAGCTGTAATTATCCGCCTGGAACCGGATCAGCTTCTTTCGCTTGATCTTTCAGAACTGGACAGACGTAAAAAGAATGCTGAAAGTGAGATCAGTGAGGAGGAAATTCTGCAATGGCTGCAGCAATATTCATCGGAGCTACGGCAGAGATATGAAGAAAATGAAGCAGTAATGCAGGAAAACAGGCAGCTAAGAGATGCTCTTAGAGGAAGCGGAGAAACCAATGCCGACATCGACATTAGCCATCAGGAATTATCTTCCGGCAGGAGTACGCTGCCAGATGGAAGAGGTGGAAAGCAGACTTTGGTCAGACGGCTGCAGGAAGTGCGGCTGAATGAAGAACAGACGGGAATCATTGATTATGCGATTGGAAAGGGGATGGGAGAGGAACAGCTCCTTATCTTACTCAGGGATGGGTGGACAACAGATGAGATGCGCAAATTATGTGAGATGCTCCTGCAGGAAGCTCATGGCTGATTCCATCAGAAGAAAAGAAAATAGAAAATGTCGGTGCATACCCGCAGCTGTGGAAAATCTTCAGTTTCGATGGCTGCGGGATTTTTTTGTTGAAATAATGCCATGGTTGCGTGCTGCTGATCGCACATTGATTGATTATTACTTGTATGTGGAAGAATGGATGAATTTATGATAGTATTTTATCACGAAAGAAATAGATTATTTATGAGGAAGGGGATGTGCTGTTCTGGCTGGAACAGAAGATAAAAAGAATTATGGCAAATGAAGACGGAGAATGGATTATGTACGGAATGGACTGGAACGACTCCATGTGGAATCGCAGCTGGCGTGATTTGATCAGCCGGATCAATGAAATCGTTTTTCTTCTTCTGTTCAAGAATGAAATTGAGGGCTTTTCGGTAGGAGAGCATACTTCAAATCTTTTTTGATGGACAGGCGATCCGGAGCAGGATCCGTGGGAGTGGTGGGAACTGATTGCCCGGAGTCATGAAGTCGCGTATGGGAGGTTTTTCGGAGAAAAGCCGGCTTTTGTCAGTCTGGAATGGTTTCCAGTCTTCGTAAATTGCTGTAGAGACGGCTATGATTCCGATGCCAGATGGGGTGATGAACTGGCCAATATCCGCAGTAAGAAGATCATGGACTGCTTTGAGGACTAGGATGAATCAATTGGTCTATCAATATAGCGATAGATCTGCTCTGTTGCAAAAACCAAAAGATTTTGAAGAATTTCTCAAGCTGATTTCGGATGTTGGATACGAAATAAAACGTGGGAAGAATATTTTGTTGAAAGGTAAAGGTCAGAAATGCTTTATCTGTCTGCGTTCTTTGAACAATGGCTATTCCGAGGAAGAACTTCGCGTGGTGTTGGCCGGGACAAAGGAACGTCAGCCCAGAAAGTGATATTTGCGGTTCTTATTTGAGGTAAACATCGGATCAGTATTCAGGTAACACGTCCATACTCTGAGGAACGCCGACGGAAACAGAGCGAGTGGGCGAAGCAGAACGGACGGCAAGGAAACCTCAGAAAATGTTGAAAATATGCGAATTGGCTGATTGAGAATGCTCTTTCAATGTGGTATCATTAAAAGCGGAATCCATGGAAATGGGGGAAAGTTATTATGACTGATACAGAACAAAGAGCCGCCGCGAAAGCGTTTGCGGAACATTGGAAAGGCCGTGGCTATGAAAAAGGCGAGAGTCAGTCTTTCTGGATAGAGTTGCTTCAAACAGTATACGGTGTTGAGAACGCCACGCATTTTATTACGTTTGAGGAACAGGTTCATCTCGATCATA
>JAJPWX010000075.1 GCA_021205755.1 Lachnospiraceae bacterium
GGCTCTTCGTCAAACTGCGGCAAAGTCCGTCTCAGAGCGGCGTAGCCGAATTGAAAAAAAGTCCGTCTCATTGCGGGGAATGGGTTTTCATTCCCTCTTAGCTGCATAATTCATATGGCAGGCAAAAACTCGTCAAGGGCGTCAACCGCGTATACGGTGCATCAGCACCCTTGATAAGTTTTTGTCGGTCATATTCACTGATGCAGGAGGAAAAGCCCCCCTCACAGTTTCCGCCTCTGTCTATGTTCCTGTACCATTGTTATGCATCTCTCTGTCGGCCTCCATCTTTTCCCGAATCTCCTTTCTGAGTTCAGGATGTTTTTTTATATAGCTTGTCATTTCATCGCTTAACGGACATTCCTTTGCATCCTCATCCCCGTATAAAAGCCAGTCAGCACCCACATCCAGTGCTTCCTCTATCTTTTTCGCATAGCGGATTGTCAACTGACGTTTTCCTGCCAGCACATCACCCAGCATTGATGTTGCCGTATGGGTCTTCTCTGCAAACTCTCTCTGTGTAAGTCCACTTTCTTCATATGCCAGCCTCATACGTCTTCTTTGAAGTTCCCCACGGTCCTCAAGCTGTTGCGTTTCCGTTCTTTCTCCGACAAACCATTCTTCACTGACCCCGTATTCACTGCATATTTTTCGGATTATTTCATCACTGATCGAAACTGTGCCGTCTTCAATCCTTTGAATCTGTTGGTATGAACAGCCTATTTTTGCACCAAATACTGTTCTTCCCAATCCGAGGTTTTCACGAAGTTCTCTGACTTTACAATTACCTGGGACAGATTTTACATGCATTTGATTGCATCCCTTTCTCTTTATGGTCTACTATTACGTTCGTTCCGATTATTAATATATTTTCGGTTCATAGCTAATATCCATCACTTTTTCAAAGGAGGTTTTGCTATGGCTCAGAAAAGCACGAACTGCGTCCTTGGTATCCCTGACTGTGACTCTGTCTCCGATATCAGCGACTCCGGCACCGAATTCACTGTAACCCTCGACCCTGGCCACATCCAGGCCGTCTGCCCGCTTTGTGAAGGGAATTCGCTCACTTCTAAGGGCAACAGCAGGGAACAGGTCATTTACCACATTCCTCGCGGCAGGACCGCCACGCTGATGCACATCAGCTTTCCACGTTTTTACTGCAAGGACTGCGGTGTATCGTTTACTTACCGACCCGATTGGATCCATCCATGGCTCCCCATCACAAAGGTCCTGTTCCACAGCATCCTTTCTGATTTCAGCAGTACAAAGTCCATGCGTGAGATTGCTTCTGATAACTGCGTCTCTGAAAGAATCGTACGCAGCGTTTTCGATGCCGTCTCGATTCATCCGGACCACACACTGGCTACAACCATCTGCATCGACGAATTCAAAGGAGATTCCGGCACGTTTGATACGGAAAGCCGCCGATGGCGGCGGAGGCGCTTCCAGTGCAATGTCGTGAACGGGGATAACCATTCTGTCATCGACATCCTCCCCTCGCGGGATTACCAGAGCCTGAAAGCGTATTTTATGGACTATCCTGCCCATGAGCGGAAAAATGTCCAATACCTCTGCTGTGACATGCACAGCGGCTTTGCCAAACTCCGCCACCGGGTCTTTCCGAACGCCATCCTGTGCATCGACCGCTTCCATGTCGTGCAGCGCCTGAATAACGCAGTAAACTATGTGCGGATCCGTTACCAGAAAGAACTGAAAGCCCGGCTCGATGTCAATGAGAATGACAAAGAGGCCGAGACGCTCTATAAGCTCCTGAAAGACTCCGCCCACCTGCTGACAACCAAAGAATCGAATTACACGGTATACTGGGAGTCGGATATTCTTGCGAAGAAGCAGTTGAAGCTGGCCGAAATTTTCTCCCTGTTCCCGGACCTTCAAGTAGTAAATGATTATCTCCAGGAATTCCATGTCCTGACTGCCCAGAGGGATGACGCACTGCGCTCCCTTGCACTCTCCGAATGGATCCGGCGGGCAAAATCATCAGAAGTACCCGAACTGCGTGATGCTGCCGCAACCATTGAGACCTGGAAAGAATACATACTGAACGGCCTCCGTGAGGGCAGGAATAATTCCACCTGCGAAGGTCTGAACCGCAAGATAAAAGATATCAAACGCAATGCATCCGGTTTCAAAAATTTTGATAACTTCAGGAAGCGTATCCTGCTGGCCTGCGGGTCGCCGCTCCTTAAAAAAGAGTACTCTTACAGCAGGAAAAACAGTGGAAAAGCAGCTTCTCCTGTCCGGAAAGGAGGCGACTGTAATGAAGCGTAAACATAATCATAATAAATCCAGACGAAGCCATCCACGCAGACCAGAACCATCCCGCAGGGACTGCACCAGGGACTGTTCTGAGAGCACACTCCAGAATCAATGCCGTGAGCTGAAAATCAAATGTTCAAGCCTCACGGAAACCATTGAAAAGTACTCTGAATGGGATTCATGGAACCGCAGGTATATCCATCTCCTGCAGGAGAGGAATGATCTGCTGGAAGCGCTCCTGACTGCCGCCGGCTGTGACTTTCCGCCGTACAGCATCCGTGCTGAAGACTATAAAAGGAAAGAACCAACAAACCAGGAGGAGCATTCTAATATTTCGGATGTTCCGGAAATCCCTGACTCCGATTCAGGATCCGTTCTGGCTTTCATAGATTGTGACAGTTGTGAAAACCTCTGCGGCTACTATACGCTGATCGATTCACTTGTCCAGGATATCCTTTCCCTGGAAGAGGAAATGGTCAACTGGCGCCACGCCCTGCTCTGCCACCTGAGCCCACTTGACGCCCAGAATCTCCAGTCTGATATCATGGATGGTCTTGCCCTGCGGTATTACAATAACGAAATCTATCAATACTATCTGGACATGTCCCTTTACGATGAAGACCCTATGGAGTCAGAAAAACACGTATCGAAGCTCTGGAGACTCGCCCATGGTACAGACGAGGACTCCATAAACCTGTAAGCAGTTGCCCGCTTTCTGCGACTCACGATTTATTAAGTTAAAAAAGCGTAAATAAATAGAGGGCTATCATCCCTCTCGTACCACCTCACTTCCCGGTGCGTTCTGCATCTATATGGTTAACCAGTAAGCGGTTCGGGGGAAACGTTCTCCCTGACCGTCTTACTGAGTGATGCCTTTTTTAGGCCAATTCTCTCAAAAATCATTCAGATCGCCGCAAGCCCTTG
>JAJPWX010000135.1 GCA_021205755.1 Lachnospiraceae bacterium
GCGAAAAGTGGTATTTTGAGAATCCGGCAACATCCGCGACCATTTCCAGGGAAATGCTTTCCGTGTAGTGCTGGTCCATATAATCGAAAACCGTGTTCAGTTTTTCGTATAGACGGTTCTGCCGCTCCACCGGAGTTTCCGGGCTGCGGTGTGCGTTATCCTGTTCCAGGCGGTATTCCCCGTAATTGGCGAAAAACTGCAGCAGGCTGGCGTAGCAGTTCAGCTCACGCATATGCCCACCGGTGAAATATTCCCGGCAGAGCTTTAAGATCAGATCCGCTTCTTGATCGTAAATAGCGGGACAGTTATCCGGCGTAATCAGTACCGCGTGGGCGATAAAAGCGGCCAGATGGGAATAGCCTTTGATGCCGGAGATCGCCTCCGGATCAAAGATATAAATCAGCCGCAGGCCGGTGGGCGGCGCAATCAGCTGATGGAGCTCTCCAGATGGAATTATGAGAATATCCCCCGGCTCCAGGTCGTAACGAGTCTGTCCGACGATGACCTGGTAATGATTTTCCAGCGGCATAATCACTTCTGTGGCAGGGTGCCAGTGGGTTTCGTAGGATTCTGCCTTATTATTAATGAAGAAACGAAGCGTGGTATCCGGGTGAAAATCCACCTGCTCACGCGTACTGTCAATTTTTCGGTGGTAGCCGGAAGAAGCTTGTGTTCCGATTCGGAGTAATTCCGGCTCCAAAGTCAGAGGAGTTCGTTTCATAATTGCTTCACCTGTTCCTTTCTTTCCGCGGCGCTCTGTACGAAGTGTGCTACAACAGGCGTCGCAAGCTGTGTTTGAATCACTTTCTACCATAGATGGCAGATATTGCGCGACAAAAAACTGCATAAAATTGGAAAAAATGGGAAAATAGTGTAAAAGCCGCGTAAAATAATCGGCTCGTTTTTTGGCGGAATTATAGCATATTTCCTCTGAAATAGCAATAACTGAGAAGTGAAAACGGGATGAAAATGGTCGGAAAACCGCAGAAAAGGCAACTTGACGGGGAAAAATTTAAAAAAGCAATAATTGACGGCATATTGCGCAAAATGTGGTAAGCATCGAAAAAATAATTGTGCAATAATGTGAACATCCTTAGGACGAAAAAACAAATAAGAAGGGAGAAAACAATGGCTGGAACATCAAAAAAATCCAACAACAGCGCTGTTTCTGCTAAGACACCCCCGCGGGAGTCTCTTAGCAGGCACATACGCAAGTACTGGCAGTGGTACTCGATGATGCTGATACCGCTTGTGTATTACATCATTTTCCGCTATGTACCGATGGCGGGCAATATCATCGCGTTCCGTCACTATCGCGCAGGCAGCAGTATTTTCGGGGATGAGTGGAGCGGACTGAAGTATTTTAATCAGTTCGTCAGAGACTCCAATTTCTGGAGGGCATTCCGGAATACTCTGATCCTGAACTTTGAGTATCTGATCATCAGCTTTCCGATCACGATTGTCTTTGCTTTGCTTTTGAATGAGATAAAGAATACCAGATTCAAGAAGGTTGTGCAGACGATCTCCTATCTGCCGCACTTTATCTCCATGGTTATCGTAGCCGGTATGGTGCGTGAGATCCTCTCTACCAGCGGCCCGATCAACACTCTTATCACCTCCATGGGAGGGAATGCAATACAGTTTATCAGCCTGCCGCAGTGGTTCCCGACGATCTTCGTGGTGACCGGTGTATGGCAGGGACTTGGCTGGAACACCATCCTTTATCTGGCGGCGATGGCCGGCATCAGCCCTGACATGTATGAGGCGGCGGATCTGGACGGGGCGAACAAGTTCCAGCAGTGTATTTACATAACGCTGCCGTCGATCCTTCCAACGATCGCGACGCTGCTGATCCTGAATATTGGCCAGCTGTGCGGCTCCGGCGCATTTGAGAAGGTCTTCCTTCTGTATCAGCCGACTACCTATGAGACAGCCGATATCATCGCTACTTATGTTTATCGTATGGGTCTTGGATCCGGTAACTACAGCTACGCGACAGCGGTGGGTCTGTTCCAGGGTCTGATTAACCTGACACTTCTGACTGTGGCAAACAAGGTATCCAAGAAGGTTGCCGGCACAGGTCTGTACTAAGGAAGGAGGAACTAAGATGGCGAAAACACATAATGGTACCGCGATCAAGGTTTCGCGCGGATATCGTATTTTTACTGTGTGTAATACGATTCTCATGATATTGATCTGTGCGGTTATGCTTTACCCGTTCCTGTACCTGATCGCGCAGTCATTCTCCTCGTATGAGGCGATTGTGGCCGGTGAGGTAGGACTGCTTCCGGTGGATTTCAATGTGGATACGTATGTCTATGTGATTACGAACGGTGTATTTATTCCGGACTACATCAATACGATTGTTTATTCCATCACCGGTACGGTGCTGGCGTTGCTTTTCTCAGCTTTGCTGGCTTATCCGATGTCCAAGTCGGAGCTGTGGGGCAACAAGTTTGTCGGCCCGTTCATCATCTTTACGATGTACTTTGCGGGCGGCATGATCCCGAATTACCTGCTGATGATCAACCTGGGACTGCAGGATACCGTAGCGGCATTCCTTCTTCCGTCCCTGATCTCTACCTACTACGTAATCCTGATGCGCTCTTTCTTCGAGACGGTTCCGAAGGAACTCGAAGAGGCAGGCGAGATGGATGGACTGAACAAATACGGTGTATTTTTCCGGATTGCGCTTCCGCTTTCAAAGCCGATCATCGCGACCATGGTTCTGTTTTATCTGGTTATGTACTGGAACGACTGGTTTAACGCGTTCCTGTATCTGGACACCCAGAGCAAGTGGCCTGTGGCTTACTATCTGCGGAACCTGATTTCTACCGCTTCCTCTTCTACTTCGCAGGATGCGGGCGAGACGCTTGCGATCGCGTCAAATATCAAATCCTGCGCGATGGTACTGACGGCGGCACCGATTATCTGCATCTACCCGTTCATCCAGAAGTACTTTGTACAGGGCATGATGCTCGGCGGCGTAAAGGGTTAATAAAAAGATCGTTTGCTCATTTCATGGGCTTATGATAGAGAGTTCTGATTATTTTAATTAAGGAGGAATAAGACAATGAAAACAATTTCCAGAAGAGATTTTCTGAAAGGCTCCGCGGCAGGCATGATGGGCGTAGCGCTTGCAGGCTTTATGGGACCAATCTCCGCTTCCGCTAGCGAAGACACTGACAATGGCGACGGTAGCTTTTACAACGCTGATCTTGGATATACCTATGGTACAACGTTCTATTCGGATGAGCCGGTGACCTACACCATGTTCTTTAACGACAATGATGCATATCCGATCAACGACGGCTGGTACAACGAGGGCGGTATCTTTGATGAGATTACCAAAGCAACCAACGTTTCTCTGGAGATCACCGTTGTAAACAACGCAAGCTATTCCGATAAGGTAACGCTGGCAATCTCCGGTGGTACCGCTCCGTACATTATCCCGAAGATGTACAGTGAGACCGCTTATGTAACTGGCGGCGGCATCGTAGCAGTTTCTGAATATGCGGATTACATGACCAACTATTCTGGTATGATCGAGACTTATGGTCTTCAGACAGAGGTAGATACCCTTCTTCAGGAGGATGGCAAGTATTATCGTCTGCCGGGTCTGAAAGAGACGGCTCTTCAGGACTACTCTCTGCTGATCCGCTCTGATATCTTTGAGGCAGCTGGCTACGACGTGACAGCGCTGGAAGAAAGCTGGACATGGGATGAGTTCACAGATATTCTGGTTGACGTAAAGGCATACATGGTAGAGCAGGGCATGATTGATGAGTCCGCTTACATCTGGTCTGATCGCTGGTGCGGTGCTACTTCCGGATACGGACAGGGCGGCTGCCTGCTGAACCTGATTGCAGCTACCTATGGTATCTACAGCGGCTGGGGCATCACATCGAACTCCGCAGGTCTGTATTTTGACTGGGATGCAGATGAGTATAAGCTCAGCGCAACGAGCGATGCATACAAAGAATATATGACCGTTGTACAGCGTCTGGTAAGCGAGGGCATCCTTGATCCGGAAACCTGGAGCCAGGAAGATGATACCGCAGACGGTAAGTTCTATCGCGGCGAGACAGCTTTGATTACGACCAACCGTTCCTCTTATACAACTCAGATCGATGGCCTGACCTCTCAGCTGGGCGAGGGTAACTTCTCCGTATATGAAGTTGTCATTCCGAAGGGAACCAACAACTATCAGGCTGAGAAGTCTCGTCTGGAGTGCGGTGTCTGCATCTCTTCGACCGCTCTGAATGATCTCGGCGAGGATGAGTTCATCAAGATGATGCGCTTTGTAGACTGGCTGTGGTATTCTGAGGCAGGTCTGACTCTGACAAAATGGGGCGTAGAGGGAGATACCTATACCGTTACAGATGGTACTTATGCGCTGACTGACGGTTACTACTGCGGCGGACTTTCCATCGCTCAGTCCTCGGACGATCAGGTAGACCTTCGTATGGAGAAGGGCTTCGCATGCGGCAACTTTATGTACAGCGGCAGCCAGGAGCTCCTGACCAGCAACTTCTCTGCAGAGCTGAGAGACTACTACGACAGGATGTCTGCTTACAGAGAACTTGCGGAGATTGACCCGGCAATCGCTATGAGCGAGGATGACGCTGAGATGGCGAACCTGTGGGCGACCCCGTTGACAGATACAATCAATACCTGGACATTGAAGTTCGCGATGGGGCAGGCAGACATTGAGGCTGACTGGGATACCTATGTAGCAGAGGTAGAAGCACAGAATGCAGATAGCCTTGTAAATCTGTACAACGATTACTATCAGGCAAGCAAATAAAGAATAACGTGTATCTGGCTCACTCATAGATGGAGCAAAAGACAGACTGCATGAAAGTGGGAGATCAGTCGAAAGACTGGTCTCCTTTTTGCGTTGTAAGCATAATTCTGACTTCCATTTTCAGGCAATAGAGGTTATAATGTATTTCAGAGAAATAAAAGGCTGAAACGGACATTTCAGAGAGGAACGCGATGAAAAAGTTTAATAATTATGACCTGCATTTTTCGTTTGATCGAAAGAATAAGGGAATCCGCTTTGCAAATGCAGAATACATCCATCCTCTGAAACAGGATTTGCTGCAGTCTCTCCAGATAGATTTTGAAGGGGATAGCAATGTAAAGACCGTGATCGTATTCGGAAGCGCGGTGGAGTTTCGCTGCAATAGCTACAGTGATCTGGATCTTTGTCTGGAGCGATATGATCATGAAAAGACGTTTCACTGCACTTCGGAGGAGGAGATCGATCTGCTGTACTGGGATCGGATTGGAGAAAGACTGAAAAACGAGATTTCCCAAAAGGGTATCGTGGTATATGACAGGGAGGGAAGCTATGTGTGACATTCGCCTTTTTCGGCGGGCCTGGCTGGATTACAGAACTGCTGCGAATCTGCTGGCTGTTCCGGAAAACGATGAGGCTTATATGAATAATGTGGCATATCATCTTCAGCAGGCGGTTGAAAAGACATTAAAGGCCTTTCTGGAGTGTGTGGGGGTGACGGTGCCCAATACGCATGATATTGATAAACTGGTTCGTATGTCTGAGAACAATGGTTCCTGTGTGACGATTACCGACTGGATAAAAGAAAAAACGGATATGCTGACCCGTTGGGAAACGGATACACGGTATGACATTGATTATTGCGTAGAAAAGAAGAAAGTAGTAACAGGACTCGAAGAGGTTAGACAATTTTTGGAGGTAAATGGCTTAAAAAAGGAATTGCGGGATGAATTAAAAGAGGATGGGATAAAAGATCAGCTCAGAGAATTCTTTCCGAAAAGCTATGAGCCGGAGGACGACTTTGAGTGGAACTGCTATTATCAGATTTATAAAAAGAAGCTTTTAAGGCTTCGAAGAGGTGATTAGCAATCATTCTCTGAAAGTTTTTAAACCTCCGTGGAAGAGATAATTGGTATATACTATCAGGTAAGGTATGCGGGTCATGCAAGCGAGACCTGCTATCTATATAAAGAAAGGGGTATGAAAATGGATATTCGTTATTCAGCAAATCAGCGTGATGTCAAGCGCTACACGACAGAGGAGCTTCGCAGTGAGTTCCTGATTCAGAATCTGTATCAGGCAGACCAGGTCGTGGCAGTGTACAGCCATGTAGACCGTATGGTGACCCTGGGGTGTATGCCGGTGAATAAGGTGGTTCCGATTGATCAGGGAATCGATGTGTGGGCAAATTTTGGCACCACCTACTTCCTGGAGCGTCGTGAGATCGGTATTTTCAATATCGGTAACGCAGGGAAGATCACCGTGGATGGCACGGTCTATCCGATGGGAAACAAGGACTGCCTGTATATTACCAGAGGAGCGAAGACGGTGACTTTTGAAAGCAACGATCCGGACGCTCCGGCGAAGTTTTACATGGTATCCGCACCGGCGCACTGCTCTTATGAGACACGTCTGATTAAAATTGAGGACGCGGCGAAGCGTCCGGTCGGCGCGGCGGAGACGTCGAATAAGAGAACGATCAACCAGTTTATTCATCCGGACGTCTTAAAGACCTGTCAGCTTTGCATGGGTATGACGGTTCTGGAGCCCGGCAGCGTCTGGAATACCATGCCGGCGCATACGCATGAGCGCCGCATGGAGATTTATACTTATTTTGATATTCCGGAAGGGAATGTTGTTTTCCATATGATGGGCGAAGGGCAGGAGACCCGCCATATCATCATGCACAATGAAGAGGCTGTTATCTCCCCGTCCTGGTCGATCCACGCAGGCGCAGGCACCAGCAATTATACTTTCATCTGGGCGATGGGCGGCGAAAATCAGGAATTCGACGATATGGATAACATTGCAATCACAGACATGCTTTGATGCGCACGGGCGAACAGAGAAACTGACAGCTGGCGCTGTCTGCGCCCGGCGCGACGAGCATGCGGCAGTGGCCGATGCTCGATAATTAAGGAGGAAAAAAGAATGAGCGTACTGGACACATTTTCACTGAAAGGAAAGGTGGCGCTGGTCACCGGAGCAACTTATGGGATCGGCTTTGCGATCGCTGCGGCGTATGGTGAGGCGGGAGCAAAAATCGTATTTAACGGCCACAATGAGCAGCGCCTAGCTGCGGCTGAGGAGGAGTATAAAAAGCTTGGCATTGAGGCGAAAGGCTATCTCTGCGATGTGACGGATGAGGAGCAGGTCACCGCGATGGTAAAGAAGATCAATGAGGAAGTCGGCGTGATTGACATCCTGGTAAACAATGCTGGTATTATCAAGCGTATTCCGATGTGTGAGATGTCCGCGGCAGACTTCCGTCAGGTCATCGACGTGGATCTGAACGCACCGTTCATCGTATCCAAAGCGGTGATTCCGGGCATGATTGAAAAGGGACATGGAAAGATCATCAACATCTGTTCGATGATGAGCGAGCTTGGCCGTGAGACTGTATCTGCGTATGCGGCAGCCAAGGGCGGCCTGAAGATGCTGACGAAGAACATCTGCTCGGAGTACGGCGGACAGAACATCCAGTGCAACGGTATCGGGCCTGGCTACATCGCTACCCCGCAGACCGCGCCGCTGCGTGAGCCGCAGGCGGATGGCAGCCGTCATCCGTTTGACCAGTTCATCTGCGCGAAGACACCAGCGAACCGCTGGGGCGAGACCGAGGATCTGGTCGGACCGGCCGTATTCCTGGCGTCAGATGCGTCCAATTTTGTTAATGGACAGGTGCTGTACGTAGATGGCGGAATTCTCGCTTATATCGGCAAACAGCCGTGATGAAGGAAAGCGTACATGGGTGCCTGCTCTGACAGAGGAGTGAAAAACTCTGTGGAAAGGCGACTGTGAGGGTGCGGAACAGTTATGTTATTTGGAAAGGGAGATGCTGCAGCGGCATCTCCCTTTCCGGGTTTGATGAGCAGGACGGTTTAACAACGACTGAGACAGAGTGTAGATTCCACTGGTACGCAGCAACCGCGCGGACGAGTAGCAGGCAGAAGGCTGCCTCCTGTTCGATCAAAGGCCTGTTATGGATGTAATAGAATTTTAATTTGACTTTGCATAGAAAGATAACTAGAATGAAAGAGAATGTAATGAAGACAGGATATTGGAAAGAAGGATTGCGCAATGCAGACGATTACCCCATGGGTACACAAGGTTCAATATTATGAGACCGACCAGATGCAGGTTGTTCATCATTCCAATTTTATCCGTTGGTTTGAGGAATGCCGCGTGCATATTCTTGATGAGATTGGATATGGCTATGATCAGCTGGAAGCGGCGGGGATCGCCAGCCCGGTTCTGACGATCGAGGCGAAGATCGGCAAGAGCGTCCATTTTGGCGAGACGGTAAAAATTCGGGCGGCCATTGAAAAATTTGACGGGATTCGGCTGACGCTAAAATACGAAGTGCTGCGTGAAGGCGATGACACGGTCTGCTGCACAGGGAAGACCGGGCACTGCTTTCTGGGAGCGGACGGGCGGCCGATCTCACTGAAGCGAAAATTTCCAGAGGTGTATGAGGCATTTCTGGCACTGCCAACGGATTTTATGTGAGGTAGATAAATGACTATCAATGAATATCAGACTCTTGCGATGACGACGCTGAATCCGGAACTGGAACGAAAAGACGTCCTGATCAATAGCGTGATGGGGCTGTGTGGAGAATCCGGAGAGGCGATCGATATTGTGAAAAAATGGCTGGCGCAGGGGCATGAGTTGGACAGAGAGCATCTGGCAAAGGAGCTGGGCGACATCGCGTGGTATCTGGCAGAGGCCGCGACCGCATTGGATTTGCCGTTGGAGGATGTTCTGCAAGCAAATATTGATAAGCTGAAAAGACGGTATCCGAATGGATTTGAAACAGAAAAATCACTTTTAAGGCTGCAGGGAGATATTTGAAAAAGGTTGTTTGGTCTTGTGAAAAATGAGGAAAGAATGCCATAGTCAGGGTTCGGCGGCAGACCGCGTCAGCTTGTGAAAAGAGTTTCGTGTGGGAAATGTTTTATAGATGACGAATATAAGGAGAACTATATGACGACACAGCAAACCTTAAAGGAAGTCCGAGAGGCGATCACAGCGGCGAACCGGGCGCTTGACAGCCTGGAAAATGCGCAGAGGGAGCTGAAGGGTGCGAAAAACTGGGGATTTCTCGATTTGTTTGGCGGCGGCATGATGACCACGATGTTTAAGCACGGCCGTATGGACAAAGCCCAACGCCAGATTGAAGACGCAAAGTATTATCTGCAGGTATTAAAGAAAGAATTGCGCGACATCGATGTGCCGATGAATTTCAACATAGAAGTCGGTGGTTTTCTGAGCTTTGCGGATCTATTTTTTGACGGCGCGGTTGCGGACTGGATGGTGCAGTCCAGAATTAATGACGCGATTCGGCAGGTGGACAGCGCAAACGCGAGAGTGATGGAAATTCTGGGAAATCTGCAGCGCTGGGAAGATCAGCTGCTGGCAGAACCGATGAAATAAAGGGTATGTCTGCAGAAGATGACTGCTCATGCCGGGAAGATCAGCTGCGGACAGAACGGATGAAAAGGACTGACAGGAAGAGAGGACGAATATTTGATATCAAAACCGATGAAAGCGATCCTCCATGCGCTTTCTTACAGCGACATGGAGCTGGAATCGTCGAGACGGCTGGCTGATTTAAAAAAACTGGATCCGGTACGGATCTTTTGCAGAAAACTGGATGCGGAGGTTTACAACGGGGACTATAAGGTGCCACTTCGCCTGTATTTTCCGTCCGAGGAAATCCTGGAGGAGTTGGAGAAAGCATGTGACCAGAGTGACGAGGCGGCTACAGAGTCTGCCGGTTTCCCTATGTCGACATTGCTTTTTTTTCATGGCGGCGGCTGGGTGACAGAAAGTGTGGAGAATTACGACCGGGTTTGCGCCCGTATGGCGCAGGCGACCGGACATTTGGTCGTATCGGTGGAATACCGGCTGGCGCCGGAACACCCTTTTCCGACTGGACTGAGGGACTGTTACGCGGCGGCGCGGGCACTTTCCAGGGGGGAGCTTTATTGGGAACGGCCTGCGGATACGGAGGAACAGCAGACAGAATCAATTGCTTCCAGGGCACGCCGCATTCCGCTGCGTCCGGTGCCAGAAGAGGCTTCACAGAAAGCTTCACAGAACACCAGACCGGTCTTGCTGCGTCTGCCCGCCGGCGGACTGACGGTGATCGGCGACAGCGCGGGCGGGAATCTGGCGGCGGCCTTAAGCCTGATGGCGCGTGATACAGGAGAGTTTCAGGTGGAACGGCAGATTCTGATTTATCCGGCGCTGAACAACTGTTACACGGAGGAGTCTGAATTTGCGTCGGTTCGGGAAAATGGGGACGGTTATCTGCTGACCGCGAAAAAGATGGAGCGCTACCTGAATTTTTATGAGAGCGCACCTGAAGACCGGCAGAATCCGTATTTCGCGCCGATTCTGGCGAATGATCTGCATGATATGCCGCGTACGCTGCTTCTGACGGCAGAGTATGATCCGCTGCGGGACGAGGGCGAGGCATACGGGGAACGCCTGCGGGCAGCCGGGAATGACGTTGAGATGCATCGGATTGCGGATGCGCTGCACGGTTTTTTTGCGCTTGGAATTAAGTTTTGGCATGTGCAGGAGAGCTTTGATTATATTAACGGTTTCCTGAAAGACAAGGAGAATAAATGATATCAGGGAACGCAAACATAAGGTGAGGATATGGCAGAATTTGGATATTCCCAGTGGAGAAAACTGGATAACGCCGGGCTGGCCTTTCCGGCCGCTGCGGGCGAGAGTAACAATCGCGTTTTCCGCTTTTACTGTCAGCTGAATGAGACAGTGGATGCGGAGCTTTTGCAGCGCGCGCTGGATCAGACGATGGAAAAGTATCCTCTGTATCAGGCGGTGCTGCGCAAAGGCCTTTTCTGGTTTTACCTGGAGCGACGCGACATCCGCGCGATGGTCATTCCGGAAGAAAAGCCACCCTGCAGCAATCTGTACATCCGCGACAAAAAGTCGCTTTTATTTGAGGTTTCGTATTATGAAAACCGGATTAATTTTGAGGTTTTTCACGCGCTGACGGACGGTACGGGTGCGATGCATTTCCTTCAGGAGCTTGTTAAAAATTACCTGATACTTGCGCATCCGGACATCTGCTTCCCAGAACTGGCGCCGGAGACGGACGTGACCGGCAGGGATCAGGAGGAGGACAGCTTTTCTCAGTATTATTCTGCGCGCGGTGAGAAAGAGCGGGAGAAAAAGCATTTCGCGGTGCAGATCAGAGGAGAGCGCCTGGCGCAGGATGAGATGCGTATAACGGAGATAGAGGTTCCGGTGCGGGAGATGCTTGCGAAAGCGCGGAGCTATGGCGTGTCGCTTACCGTTCTGATTGCTTCGATGCTTCTTTTTGCGATTCATGAAGAAGTGCCGGTGAACCGGAGGCAGCATCGTCCCATCGTTCTGATGGTGCCGGTAAATCTGCGCAATTATTTTCCATCCCAGTCAATGGCGAATTTCTGGGGATGGATCGAAGTGGGGTATGAGTTCCGCGAGGACACGACTCTTACGGATGTACTCGCCCACGTAAAGGGACAGTTTGAGCGGGAACTGGATAAAAATCGGCTGGCTGCGCGTATGAATGCCTGGGTTGGCCTGGAGAAGCACCCCGTCCTGCGGGCAGTGCCGCTGGGCATCAAGCAGTTTGCCCTGGCAGCGGGAGCCACTGTGGGGTCGAGAAACGTTACCGCAGTCTGCTCCAATGTCGGCATCATCCGTATGCCGGAGGAATACGCGCCCTACATCGACACTTTCCGGCTGTTCTGCAGCACGGATACCATGCAGATCTGTTCCTGCACCTATGGAGAAAAGCTGGAGATCGGGATTTCTTCCAAGCTTCCTGCGGACAGCATCCAGAGGAACTTTATGCGGCTCCTCAAAGAAGACGGGGTGCCCTACCAGGAGCTTGAGAACGATTTTCCGGGTTACAAAAAAGAGCGCCCCAAAGAGAGCAAAACGCTTTTTTCCGTCTTTACCTTTCTGTGTATAGCCGTGGTGGTGATCTGCGGCATGATCGACGCGATGATGAGCCGGCAGTTCGGCTGGAGCTGGTTTGTGACAGCAGGCGTTTTCTCCGCCTGGCTGGTGGTCGTCGTCGCCTACCGGAAACGGCGCAATCTGTTGAAAAATGAGATGTGGCTGCTGGTTCTGATCTCTGTGATCGGCGTCCTCTGGGATCGCTTCACCCGATGGCGGGGCTGGTCGGTCGATTTCCTGATTCCGGTGGCGGCGCTGGTCGTGCTTGGCTCCGTACCCGTGATCGCCAAAGTCCAGCACCTGGAGAAGCAGGAATACCTGTTTTATCTGGTGCAGGCCTGTGCTTTCGGCTTCATCCCGCTGGTTCTCATGCTGGCCGGGATTGTACAGATTCCGTATGCATCGATTCTCTGCGTCGGTATCAGTTTCCTGACTCTGGTGGGGCTGTTTCTCTTCCAGAAGAGGGCGACCATGCAGGAGATGAGGAAGAAATTCCGGATATAAACGAAACACACCCCAGAGTCTGTGATTCTCTGGGGTGTTCCTCTATGCGCATGGTCGCGAAAGGAATATTTCAATCGGTTGATTTTTACCGCAGCTTCCGCATCATCCGTTCAATGGTGTCACGGTGCGCGAGTACCATGAGGTGGTCTCCCTCGTGGATGAGAGTCTGGGGATCCGGCATGAAGTTCGTCTGCCCGCTCGCGCTGATGATTCCGATGATATACATATCATGCTTCGCGCGGATATCGGAGGAGAGAATCGTTCGACCGACCCATTCTTTCAAGGGCGTGATTTCGTAGATGGAATAACCGTCTTTCAGATCAATGTAATCAAAAATGTGGTCATTGTTGTACTTGACCGCCGCCCGCATCGCCGCGCCGCGGTTGGGGTGGATGACCTCGTCCGCCCCGTTGCGCAGCAGGAACTTTGCGTGCACCTCGCTGCGCACCATGCTGACGACGTACTTTGCGCCCAGGTCTTTTAACAGGCTGGTGATCTCCAGGCTGCTCTGGAAATTGCCGCTGATGCAGACGAAACAGATGTCAAAATCAGAGACACCGATTTTTTTCAGAACATTTTCGCGGGTGCAGTCCGCGATCAGGCTGTCGGACACCAGATCCAGCAGATCCTCAATGGCTGTCTCGTCCTGGTCGACCACCATAATATCATTTTTCAGCCCTGCCAGGTCGCGGCAGAGGTAATGTCCAAAATCTCCCAGTCCGATGATTAAGATGGATTTCATAATTGTTTTCCCTCTACTTTCTCAATGCTTTATAGTTAGTCAAAGGCATGTTCTGTATTCTCGTTTTACCCTACAATAATCTCCGCCTCCGGATAACGAATCTTTCCGGGGCGTTTTTTCTCAGTAAAGGACATGGCAAATGACAGGCTGCCGACCCTTCCGAGGAACATCAATATCATGATGACAATGCGCGAAAGCGTGTTCAGCTCACGCGTGACGCCAGTGGACATCCCGACGGTGCCAATCGCGGAAAAGGCTTCAAAAAGGACGTCCGCGAGGGGCAGATCCTGTCCGATCAGAAGAATCAGAATCGCGCCGAGCGCCAGGAAATAATTGATAAACACGACCACACAGGCACGCTTGACCGCGTCCGGAGTCAGGCGCCGCCCAAAGACGGTGAGATCCTGATTATGCAGCAGATAGGCGCGAATGTGAAGCAGAATTACAACTATCGTGGTGGTTTTGGCGCCGCCGGCCGTCGATCCGGGACTGCCGCCGATAAACATCAGGCACATGGTCAGGATTTTGCTGCCGTTGGTCAGCGCCGCCGTGTCGACGGTGTTGAAGCCTGCTGTCCTTGGTGTGACAGCCGAAAACAGTGCGCGCCAGAAGCGTTCTCCGGCACTCATTCCGGCAAACAGATTGTTCCGCTCGGAGATGAGGAACAGTATCGTACCGCCGACTGTCAGGGCAACTGTGGCGGTGAGGACAATCTTTGTCTGAAGACTGTATTTTTTCCAATGCCAGCGATTGAGCAGCAGATCCTCCCAGACGATGAAACCAATTCCGCCAATCAGAATCAGAGCACACAGTACAATATTAACCAGCGGATCCGAGGCATATGCGCAGAACGAGGAATAAGGCTCCTGATAGCCCATCAGGTCAAAGCCTGCGTTGCAGAAGGCGGAAACGGAATGAAAAATCCCGTAATAAATTCCTTTTATCACTCCCATCTGCGGCACAAAACGGATGGAGAGGAGGATGGCGCCTGTCCCTTCGAAAATCAGTGTTCCGCAGACAATCCGACGCACCAGATGTACACTGCCGCGCAGCTGCAGCGTATTCAGGCTCTCATGGATCAGCTCGCGCCCGGCCAGACCGATTTTTTTCCCGAGAACAATCATGGCAAATGTACCGATTGTAATAAAGCCCAGTCCGCCGATCTGGATCAGGATAAGCAGAACCAGCTGACCGAAGATCGTCCAGTGCGACCAGGTGTCGTACACGACCAGACCGGTCACACAGGTGGAAGAGGTCGCCGTAAAGAGAGCGCCAAGAAACGTAGTATGTTCTCCGCTCTTCGTAGCAAGCGGCAGCATCAGAAGACATGCGCCGATCAGAATAATAATCAGGAAACCGCCCATAATCAGCCGGGTTCGGGAGAGCGTCCGGGAAAGGCGCATATCGCGCAGCGCGTCAAACTTTTCACGTAAAGATTCCATGAGAGCAGCCTGCTTTCTATCACTGTCTGTTTGATATGTGACAGATCCATTTTATGTTCATTCCAAATTCCTGTCAATAGAATCTTTGAGGCTGTGACTAGTAAAATAAAGAAAGAAACAGTCAGAACAAGGGAAGCATATTGGAAGCACGTCGCTCCGCCGCTGTAGACAATTCCGGACGTTATATAAGGGCTCTACGTAGAAAGAGATTAAGTCTGACGGTTGCGCAGATTTTACTACTGAAAGTGAAAAACACATAAGAGGAAGAAGAAAGTGGCTTGGAATGGTGTTTCCAGTTTTGCAGGAACCTAAGAGACGGGTAGAAGATGCTTTATTGATGATATGCGGATATACGCCGGATTATTCATCGCTTACGATGCAAATAATTCCTTCAAAAAATGCTTGAATATTATATACTGTTAGCATATAATATATATTAAAAATATATACTGATTTGTGGTATTAAATAAGAAGACGTAGATCTAAAGCTTCACGAGAATATTTGCTATCAGGAAGGACAAGGGATAGCATACGGAAAACTGATATCTGTGCGGATGGTGCACGATATATTTGTGCAAAATTTTCTGAACTTTAGATTTCGGACTTATAGAGGAAGCAGAGTGGATTAGATCAGGATTTTACCAGACAGGCACTGGGAATTGGAGGAGGCAGCATATGGGAACATTTGCCAATAGTTTTTATGCCAGAGGAGCACATATACCAGAGGAAAAAGAGCAGGAATTCCGGGAACGAGTGGAAAAACTGTATCAGGCCGGAGGAATGATGGATGTAGACCGGATTTCCATGTTTGGCATTGAGGTGTTTACTCTGCGGAAAGCACAGATGCATGAATATGGAATGAATTTTTACTACAATTATTTTGAAGAGGATTCCTGGGAGAACGCAGGTTTTTATCTTGAAGAAAATCGTGTCTGGAGCCGTAAAATTGGCTGGCTGGAATTCAACATTGCAGTGGTTTCAGCCTATGTTCTGGAGCATCTTTACCGTGAGGGTACAGGCGGCGTGTTTGTGAATGGAGAGCTGGTAGAGGAAGAAGCCTACATAGGATGGATTAACTATCTTTTTAATGAAAAATTTTGTGAGAAAAATCGGGACCCATGGAAACTGTTTGATGCGATCGAAACGGAGACGGATCCGGATGAGTACCTGCGGGACACCGACTATTATCGACCCAGGTCTGTGGCAGGCATTGAATGGATGGTAGGATACACAGAGATTTACGCGGTTCGAAATGGGATTGACGCTATGCTGCATTTGTATGATGGTCTGCAAAAAGGTGCCGCTGGTTCGGTGCGGGGTTCTGGTGCGGAATCATTTTTTTCCATCACTGCGCGGGATATCGTAAATGCAGTTCGCTCCTATCGAGTGGGCTCTGATCAACCTATGGATGAACAGCTTCAGACACTCTGCAATCATTTTAGAACATTTTATCGGAAGCCGGAGCTGACGATTCCTGATTTTGTAGAAACTTATGGCATCAATCGGGCTGAGATAGGATTGTATAAAGGATTGATTCGGATGAACCTCCCCGTTATCGCAGTCAAGGCGATCTCTGAGGAATACGAGAAGGACTTCTGGGAGCTGTGGGAAGAGCTGAGTGATGCGGTTTATGGGACACGCAGGGTTTTTCCTGCGCTGTATGAGTCTCCTGCTGCAGAACCGGTTTCGACTGCGGAATTCTTTGGACGAAGCGCGGATGACATGATTTATTTCTGGCGAGAAGGTGGAGATATTGTTTTTTCTGATAAACTTGTGAGATGGTTTTCAGCTTTGAAAAAACGTTTTGACGAGATTATGGACGAGTCTTTTGAGGTTGAGAATCCTGTGAGATGGATTTTGGAATTGATGAATTATGCTCAGGAAGAATACTATCATATTTTTGCATTTACAGAATTCTACGAGGAAAGCATGGCGCACTTGTCTGAGAAAAAATACATTGCCTTATGGAAACTTTATGACGAACTGCTGCATGATCCGATAATGGAGGAGGCCGGAAAGGTGATTTTCGTCCCGGATGGTCCCGGCCATGAAAAGGAAGGATTACATTACCTTTCAGCAAAGCAGCCTCGCCGCAGGCTGTTGCGAGATTGGTGTATCACTGATAGGAAAGAACGCGAAAATGCCGCCAGAGTGACGCTGCGGAGATACATGGCGCTGGCAGCAAATGTGGAACTCAGAAAGAAGGTTTTTGGATTTTAGACAGGTTTAGAATCGCAATAAAACTTGAAGTAATGGCAGAAGAGGAGCAATATGAGTGATTATTTTCATATGCTAAGAGAGTCGGACAGGGAAGCTGCGCTGTGTATGCTGGAAGAACTGAAGGATATTAATAGAATATATAGTGAAATGCTTGTAACATATGATGATGTGATTGAAGCCCAAAAGATCATTGAAGAAGAGACTGAGAATATAAAAATAGAAAAAGACAGTATAAATACAAAGTTGGATGATTTAATTTCAAGGGGTAATGAAGTAATTGAAGAAGATAAGGAAAGCATTGCTGATAAATTATCTGAAATAGCAGAGATAAAAAGCAGAATTAAAGAGAGAAAAGCGGTAATAGCAGAAAAAAAGAGCGTAATAGGGAAGAGGAAAGCGAGAATCGCGGAGCTTAATGAGCAGCTTGCAGCAAAGGACTGGCACCCGGATTTGACCTTGCGTACACGTGTACGCAGGGTCTGATCCCGGTAAGAAACCAGCAAATAGTATGTTTTTCTTTGCTCCTTTTCTTAATACACACGGTTGATTTATCTGTAAATTTAGAGTGGGAAAGTTTGCTGCGGACGAAATTAGCATAGCTTTTGCCGCACTTTTATGTTAAGATGGTTCTAATACCGTTTGGAATGCGTGTGGTGACGTTTTTTCGGGCGGAACAGGATGGAATGGAAGGAGAATGGAAAAGTATGAGTCGAATCAATACCCCCTGTAATGCGAACGCGACGCCGGAGGCGGCAGCGCTGATGAAGTACCTGGATGAGGTGGCGGGAAAGGGAGTCCTTCTTGGACAGCATACGCAGACCAGGGATCCGAAGGAGCTTCACTATATTAAGGAAGTGACGGGAAAGCTTCCAGCGATCTGCGGATTTGAGCTGCTGGCTTATTCGGGAAATGTTCAGTGGGATACTTGCAATGAGGCCTGCCTGAAGGAGCTCTATGAGAACCTGGGGACGATTGAGAACGCGCTGGACTGGGGAAGAAAAAAAGGAATTGTGACCCTGACCTGGCACTGGTATTCTCCGGTGGGAGGCAGGGATAAGAGTTTTTATGCGGAAAATACTGACTTTGATGGAGAGAAAGCTCTGATAGAGGGCACCAGGGAGCACCGGGCGATGCTGCGGGATCTGGATCTGATGGCGGTTCATCTGCGCCGCTTCCAGGAAGAGAACATTCCGGTGCTGTGGAGACCGTTCCATGAGTCGGATGGGACGTGGTTCTGGTGGGGCAGCCAGGGACCGGAGCTGGCGAAGAAGCTTTATCAGTTTATGTATCATTATTTTACAGAGAAAAAGGGCCTGAATCATCTGATTTGGGTGTGGAATTCGGTGCTTCCGGAGGGATATCCGGGCGACGATGTGGTGGATATTATTTCCCGGGATACCTATTTGCCGGCGCATGAGCACCATTCGCAGGCGGACGGCTACCGGGAACTAATCCGGATTACGCCGACAGAAAAAATCTGCGCGCTGGCGGAGGTCGGCACGCAGCCAGATGTGGATGCGGTTGTGAAGGAGCAGATTCCCTGGTGCTGGTATATGACCTGGTCGAATGAGTTCGGGTCGTCAGAGGAGTTCACGGATAAAAAGCAACTGTTCGCGAACTATCACAGTCCGTACGGGATTTCGTATGAGGAGCTGCCGTGGAACCGGTGAAAGATTGGGAAAAACGGAAACCAGGTCGCTGCTCTTTGAAAGGATGTGAGGCATATGGGACTATATCTGAATCCGGGAAAGAAAGGATTTGAAACTATTTTAAATGGACTATATGTTGACAAGACTGGTTTGATCGATTATGTGAATGGCACGCTGGATACGCCCCTGAAGCTGACAAGCTTTAGTCGCCCCAGAAGATTTGGAAAGTCATTTGCAGCGAAAATGCTGTGTGCGTATTATGACAGAAGCTGCGATTCGCACTCCTTGTTTGAGGGACTGATCATATCCAGGAAGGATTCATTCGAAAAATATTTGAATCAGTATGATGTGATTTACCTTGATATAACCAGGTTTATTTCAACAGGTGCTGATATTTGCAAAGTGGTTACCGATATTCAACTTAAGGTAATAGAAGAATTAAAAGGCGCTTATCCGGATTGCGTGGATGATGCAGAGCAGATACTGGCAGATGCCCTTTTTCATGTCAGCCATCAGACAGGCAGAAAATTTTTTGTGATTATTGATGAGTGGGACGCGCTTTTTCGCGAGGCCAAAAATAATAAGCAACTTCAGGAAGAGTATGTGGAATTTTTAAGAGGGCTATTTAAAGGCGGAACAGCAACGGATGAGACAATTGTTGGGGCATATATGACGGGGATCCTTCCAATTAAGAAATATGGTACGGAGTCAGCATTGACAGATTTTAGAGAATATACGATGATAGAACCGTTAGCTTTGTCTGAGTATATTGGATTCACAGAGCGAGAAGTCCGGGAATTGTGTGACACATATCATGCGGATTTTGACAAGATGAAGCAATGGTATGACGGCTATTCATTTTCAGATATAAAGTCTGTTTACAGTCCACACTCGGTTATGAATGCTGTTATTTTTAAAAAATATAAAAATTATTGGAAGTCATCGGAGAGTTTTACATCCTTAAAGGAATATATTACAAGCGGATATGATGGATTAAAAGATGCGATTGTATTTATGCTTGGGGGGCAGCGGATTCCTGTTGATACGGATACCTTTCAGAATGACATGACATCGATCAGCAGCAGAGATGATGTTTTAACTCTTTTGATTCACCTGGGGTACCTGGCTTACGATGAGAGGAAAGGAGAAGTGTATATTCCGAATCTTGAAGTTACGGATGCTTTTAAAACTGCAGTTAAGGGTACAAAATGGGATGAAGTAAACAAATCATTATCCCAGTCGGAGAAGCTTTTGCAGGCAACGATAAATGGTGACGCGGAACTGGTTGCGGAGGCATTGGAATTAGCGCATGAAACATGCGCATCCAGTCTTGTGTATAATGATGAGAACTCTCTGAGTTGTGCGATTCTGCTGGCTTATTATACTGCTCAGAATAGTTATGAAATCTTTCGTGAACTTCCGACTGGAAAAGGGTTTGCGGATTATGCATTTATTCCCCGCAGAGATACGAGCAAACCAGCTATGATTATTGAACTCAAATATAATAAATCTGCCGACAGTGCAATTCGGCAGATTCATGATAATCGGTATGATGGGAAACTGAAAGCTTTTAGCGGAAAAATCCTTTTAGTCGGAGTGAATTATGACAAAGAGATGAAAGGTAAAAAAAGAAAACATCATACATGTATTATAGAAGAAATAAATGGAGAATTGCGATAAGAATTTTGTATTCAATTGTTGGTCGAAACGCTCATCAATGCTCTGTCCAAAGGCGTAGAAACAAAAAACAGAAAAGGATTGCAAGAATATCCGGAATGTACTAAAATGATGAGCGAAAACCAGTGTCGGGAGCGCTTTTAAAGAAAAACTAAGTTAATTCTTAACAGCTCCTAAGTGAGAGAGAACGACATGGATTCTTTTCCAATTAGACAAAGGAGAGAGTGAAATGAAAATTGCATTAATCAATGAGAACAGCCAGGGCGCGAAGAACGCGATGATCTGCAATTCCCTAAAGAAGGTCGTAGAGCCGATGGGGTTTGAAGTATTTAACTATGGTATGTATACAGCAGAGGATGAGTGCCAGCTGACTTATGTGCAGATCGGCATCCTTGCGGCGGTGCTTTTAAATTCGAAAGCGGCGGATTATGTGATCACCGGCTGCGGTACCGGCGAGGGCGCGATGCTGGCCTGCAATTCCTTCCCGGGCGTGATCTGCGGACATGTGGAGGACGCGCTGGATGCTTATACATTCGCACAGATCAATGACGGCAACGCCATCGCGATTCCGTTTGCGAAAGGCTTTGGCTGGGGCGGCGATCTGAATCTGGAGTACATTTTTGAAAAGTTGTTTGTGGAAGAGAGCGGCCAGGGCTATCCGCGGGAGCGCGCGGTGCCGGAGCAGCGCAATAAAAAGATTCTTGATCAGGTAAAGACGGTCACCTATCGTCCGCTGACGGCTATTTTAAAGGAGCTGGATCAGGATCTGGTAAAGGGGGCTCTGAGCGGAGAGAAATTCCAGGAATACTTTTTCGCAAACTGCCAGGATGAGGAGATCGCAGCAGTGGTGAAGGAAATTCTCGGACTGTAACGGATAAGTTCGTCAAGACGGGTGATGGACGCGTGCCGCGGCAGGTAATATTTTCCTTCGCTGAATAATCAACTCGAAAAGATTATAGAGAAAGAAACGTAATGATGAACAAAACAGCGCGTATCACAACAGGTATGGCGCTGTTTTCTTTATGCTTGCGGCTGCGTATGGAAAAAGGTCAAAATCAAACGAAATGGATATGGAAAAGTGTCATTTTCGATGAATTATTCATTGCAAAAATGCCAGACTGATGCTACGATGCAGGAAAAGAAGGTCAGGAGGAGTTGCCATGCGAATTGGAATGGGATATGATGTACATCGTCTCGTGGAAGGACGAAAGCTGATTCTCGGCGGTGTGGAAATACCTTATGAAAAGGGATTGTTGGGACATTCAGACGCGGATGTGCTGCTGCACGCTGTGATGGACGCGCTTCTCGGCGCGGCGGCGTTGGGGGACATTGGAAAGCATTTTCCGGATACGGATGAGCGCTATCGTGGGATTTCGAGTGTGGCGCTTTTGAAACAGGTCGGCGATATGCTGGATGAGCAGTGCATGGTAATTGAAAATATTGACGCTACGGTGATTGCGCAGAGGCCAAAGCTGCTGCCCTACATGGAGCAGATGAAGCAGAATATCGCGGAGGCACTGCGGCTTGAGCCGGGGCGGGTAAACGTGAAGGCGACGACAGAAGAGGGACTTGGCTTTACCGGAAGCGGAGAAGGAATCTCCGCGCAGGCGGTGTGTCTGCTGCAGCCTCTGATGGATGGAATTGCGGACGACCGGATGCGCGCGGAGGAGGCGTCAGGGTGCGTCGGATGCCAGGGATGCGACTTGCGCAGATAGGTATGAGCGAGGAGAATATGGAAGAAAAATATATTAACCGATATCATAGCTTCTGCGATAGTCTGAGCAGCCTGGAACGAGCCAGAGAAAGGGATCCGGAGGATGAGTTTGTGCTTAGCGGCACTGCTTTGAAATTTAGTCTTACTCTTGACATCTCCTGGAAAGTGATGAAAGATATCATTGTGAAGTATCATAAAATTCAGAATTTTGCTACGGGGTCGCCGCGGGAAACGCTGCGGACGGCTTACAGTGTCGGGCTGATTACGGATGACAGATGGATGGAAATGCTGGATTTGAGGAATAATCTGGCGCATGACTACGACGGCAGTATGGTGAGAAGGTCTTTTGACAGGATCGTGAATGACTATGTTCCGCTTTTTGTACAGTTTCGGGAAAGAGCCGGTACGTATATGGATAAGATGAAGACGGAAAATGACCTGTGATCTGCAGTCATAAAATTATGGTTGTAATAAGGTAGATTTGGCTGTGGTGTGATCTATAATAATGGATGCTTGAATAAAAAGAATTGACAAACGAAGGGATTTTGCATAGACTGTTGACAGACATTTAAGATATAACTGATAGGGAAGATTATGCTGTGTCAGAGGAATAGGACAGAAACAGTGGCTGGCTATGAATCTGAACAGCTGCATGATTTGCAGGATATAGCGATTTGATCCTGCGCAGAAAATGAGGAGTGAATATGAGAGTTTACAATACACTGTCAAAACGAAAAGAAGAATTTGTCACACTGGAGCCGGGCAAGGTGAAGATGTATGTGTGCGGACCGACGGTTTATAACCTGATCCACATCGGAAATGCCCGCCCGATGATTGTGTTTGATACCGTGCGCCGGTATCTGGAGCATAAGGGCTATGAAGTCAATTATGTGTCGAACTTTACCGACGTGGATGATAAGATTATCGCAAAGGCAAATGAGGAGGGCGTTTCCTCACAGGAGATATCGGAGCGCTATATCGCGGAGTGCCAAAAGGATATGGAAGCGCTGAATGTGCGCCCGGCGACGACGCATCCGCGCGCGACGCAGGAGATCGACGGGATGATCGCCATGATCCAGACGCTGGTGGATAAGGGCTACGCCTATGATGTGGATGGCACGGTCTATTTCCGCACCAGGAAGTTTCAGGAATATGGCAAGCTTTCCCACAAGAACCTGGATGATCTCCGTTCCGGCAACCGCTCGCTGCTGGTGACCGGTGAGGATCAGAAAGAAGACCCGTTAGATTTTGTCCTCTGGAAGCCGAAGAAAGAGGGCGAGCCGTCCTGGCCGTCGCCGTGGAGTGACGGGCGTCCGGGCTGGCACATTGAGTGCTCAGTGATGTCGAAGAAATATCTCGGAGAGCAGATTGACATTCATGCGGGCGGGGAGGACCTGATTTTCCCACACCATGAGAATGAGATCGCACAGAGCGAGTGCTGCAATGGCAAAGAGTTCGCAAAATACTGGCTGCACAATGCTTTTTTGAACATCGACAACCGCAAGATGTCCAAGTCTTTGGGGAATTTCTTTACGGTGCGGGAGATTCTGGAAAAATATGATCCGCAGGTGCTGCGCTTCTTTATGCTGAGCGCGCACTACCGCAGCCCGCTGAACTTCAGCGCGGATCTGATGGAGGCGGCAAAGAATGGACTGGACCGCATCCGCAACGCGGTTTCAAATCTGAAATATCTGATGGATTGCGGCGCACAAGCTGCGGAAAATTCGGATTCTGCCGCTCAGGATACGGCTTCCGGTATGACCATTGCGGAAGAGGGATTGCTTGCCGGTATGAAAGGCTACGAAGAAAAGTTCGATGAGGCGATGGACGACGATTTCAACACGGCCGACGCGATCGCGGTGATCTTTGAACTGGTGAAATTTGCGAACAGCAATCTGACCTCGGAGAATTCCCGGGCGCTGCTGCAGGCGGTATACGATGAGATTGTGAGCCTGAGCGACATCCTTGGACTGATCGTGGAAGAGAAGGAAGATCTGCTGGACGCGGACATTGAAGCGCTGATTGCAGAGCGTCAGGCGGCGCGCAAGGCAAAGAATTTTGCGCGCGCGGATGAAATACGGAATCTGCTGGCCGAGCAGGGAATTACGCTTCTGGATACGCGGAAAGGTGTCAAGTGGAAACGCGCCTGAAACGTATTTTGGCTGTAAGGATGAAATAGCGGAGTATCATAAGAATGCAGAAAATAGAAGTGGAGATGGAACAAAGGACAGAGCAGAACCTGACACAGATTCTGGATACCACGTTCGTACTCCCGTCAAAGGACTGGAAACAATATGCGCCGCTGACCCTTGCGTATATCGGGGATGCGGCGTATGAGCTGTTGATTCGGACGATTCTGGTGAAACGGGAAGACACCCAGACGCAGAAGCTGCACCAGAGGGTGACTCGTTGTGTCAGCGCAAAAGCGCAGGCGCAGATGATTGCGGCGCTGTTACCGGATTTGAGCGAGGAGGAAGCGTCGATTTACCGACGCGGCCGGAATTCGAAGCCTTACACAAAGGCGAAGAATGCGACTATGACCGAGTATCTGGAGGCGACCGGGTTTGAAGCACTGATGGGGTACCTGTATCTGGATGGGCAGTTTTCACGGATGACGGAGCTGGCCGCGAAAGGGCTGGATGCTTTGAAAGTGAAATAAAGTTGAAAAGAAAGGCAGTACGGGAAACATTGTGAGAGAAGAAAGAGATAATAATAAAGACACCAGTATCATCGAGGGCCGCAACGCCGTCCTCGAAGCGTTCCGCGCCGGGAAGACGATCGACCGTCTTCTGATTCAGGATGGCTGTCAGGACGGTCCGATCCAGACCATCAAGCGGGAGGCGCGCAAGGCGGACACGATTATTGATTTTGTGCCAAAGGAACGGCTGGATCATATGTCGGAGACCGGGCGCCACCAGGGCGTGATTGCCTGTGCGGCTTCTTATGATTATGCGGAGGTTTCGGATATTCTGGCGGCAGCGCGGGAAAAGGGCGAAGCGCCATTTTTAATTTTGCTGGACGGCGTGGAGGATCCGCACAATCTGGGCGCAATCATCCGTACCGCGAACCTGGCGGGTGCGCATGGTGTGATCATTCCGAAGCGCCGCGCAGTCGGACTGACAGCGGCGGTTGCGCGGACATCCGCCGGGGCATTGAACTACACACCGGTTGCGCGGGTGACGAACCTGGGGAATACCATCGACGAACTGAAAAAAGAGGGCATCTGGTTTGCCTGCGCCGATATGAGTGCGGAGCCGATGTACCGCGCAAACCTGACCGGACCGATTGGCCTGGTGATTGGCGCGGAGGGCAGCGGTGTAAGCCGTCTTGTTCAGGAAAAATGTGATTTTACGGTATCGATACCGATGAAGGGCAATATTGATTCTCTGAATGCGTCCGTCGCGGCGGGGGTTCTGGCATTCGAAATTGTGCGGCAGAGAGAGTATCTATAGGAATCAATATTTGTAAGGACCAGTACTTGCAACTTTGAAATTTACTCTATTCGGCAGAAAAAGCCGGGAGGAGCAGGTTCATCCTTTGTGGATATGGAATGACTGGCAGAGGATCATTTATGTGGATCAGGAGGAAGGATAATCATGGGAAAATATTTTGGCACAGATGGTTTTCGCGGAGAAGCGAATGTGAAGCTGACGGTAGAGCACGCGTTCAAGGTCGGACGCTATCTGGGATGGTATTTTGGTTCCCCGCACCGTAGAGCGCGGATTGTTATTGGCAAGGATACGCGCCGTTCCAGCTATATGTTTGAGTACGCGCTGGCGGCAGGCCTGACCGCGTCGGGCGCGGATGCGTTTCTGCTTCACGTGACGACGACTCCGAGCGTTTCCTACGTGGTGCGCACGGAGGATTTTGACTGCGGCATTATGATTTCCGCGAGTCACAATCCTTACTATGACAATGGTCTGAAAATCATCAGCGGCAGCGGAAAGAAGATTGAGGCCGAGGTTGAGGAGAAGATAGAAGCTTACATTGACGGCGAGATCGGAGAGATTCCGCTCGCGACCGGGGAACGGATTGGCCGTACCGTAGACCATCAGGCCGGACGGAACCGCTACATTGGCCATCTGATTTCTCTTGCAACGCGCTCCTATAAGAATACGAAGGTCGGGCTGGACTGCTCAAACGGCAGCTCCTCCGCGATCGCGAAGAGTGTGTTTGATGCGCTGGGGGCGAAAACCTATGTAATTCACAATGAGCCGGACGGAACCAATATCAACCGGGACTGTGGTTCGACGCACATCGAAGAACTGCAGAAGTTTGTGCTGGACAACGGACTGGACGTCGGCTTTGCCTATGACGGCGATGCGGACCGCTGCATCGCGGTGGATGGGAATGGAAGAATCATTGATGGCGACCTGATTCTGTATATCTGCGGCAAATATTTTAAGGAAAACGGCCAGCTGTTTAACAACACGGTTGTCACGACCATCATGTCTAATATTGGTCTTTATAAGGCCTTTGATCGTGAGGGCATCCGCTATGAGCGGACGGCGGTCGGCGACAAATATGTCTATGAGAATATGTGCGAGAACGGACACTGCCTCGGCGGCGAGCAGTCCGGCCATATTATTTTCTCCAAATATGCAACGACGGGCGACGGCATCCTGACTTCTATCATGGTTATGGAAGTGATGATGGATAAAAAAATGAGCCTGGCGGCGCTGGCCTCTGAGGTAGAGATTTACCCGCAGCTTTTGAAGAATGTGCGTGTTGCGGACAAAGCGGCCGCCCTGGCTAATCCGGCGGTAAAAGACGCCATCGCGGCAGCAGAAGCCGCGCTCGGCGACGATGGACGTATTCTCGTGCGGAAAAGCGGCACCGAGCCGGTAATTCGCGTGATGGCGGAGGCGCAGACTGACGAGCTGTGCGCACAGCATGTGAATGCGATTATCGAGGTGATGAAAGAGCAGGGGCTGGTGACGGAGTAGAATTTCAGTTCATCTGGTTCCATAACCATTTGAGAAGCGCAGACGCGCGTGGAGATGAAAAGGCCATACCCTTTTGGCGGCACTCCATCATAGTATGAGAAATTAGAAGAAGAAAAAGAATAGAGAAGAGAAGAAAGAGGAAGAGAAAAATGGAACACAAATGGAAGCGGCTTCTGAGTTATTATAAACCATATCTGGGCCTGTTTCTCTCGGATATGTTTTTTGCGATCCTGGGAGCCGCTGTGACGCTGGCGATCCCGCTGATTGTTCGCTATATCACCTACAATGTCATCGAGCTGCCCTCGTCTGAGGCGGTGCCGATCATCGTAAAGCTGGGGACGGCCATGCTCGTGATGGCAGCTGTGGAGTGCTTTTGTAATTTTTATATTGGCTATTACGGACATGTCATGGGCGCGAAGATCGAGCATGATATGCGAGATGAGATTTTCAGTCATTATCAGAAGCTCTCCTTTGCGTACTATGACAATCACCAGACCGGACAGATGCTTTCGCGCATCACGGCGGATCTTTTTGACATCAGCGAGCTGCTGCATCACGGACCAGAGGATGTGGTGATCTCGATTATCAAGCTGATTGGTTCCTGTGTGATTCTTGTGCAGATCAACTGGCGGCTGACTCTGGTGACCTACCTGTTTATTCCGTTCATTGCGGGGTACGCGCTTTTTCTGAATAAAAAGATGAAGGTCGCGTATAAGGAAAACCGCCGCCGGATGGCGGACATTAACGGCCAGATCGAGGACAGCCTCTCCGGCATCCGCGTGGTCAAATCCTTCGGCAATGAACATATTGAAGAAGAAAAGTTTCATGCCGGCAACGAGCGCTTTGTAGGGGCGAAAAAGCTCAGCTACAAGTTTATGGCCATGTACAACTCCGGCCTGGGCATGATGACGACCCTGGTCACCATCGTTGTGCTGCTGGTTGGCACCGGTCTGATCACGACCGGCCTGATGGCCATCGCGGATCTGGTGACGTTCCTTTTGTATATCAACAATTTCACCGAGCCGATCAAAAAGCTGATCACGCTGACGGAGCAATTCCAGAACGGCTTCTCCGGATACGAGCGCTTCCTTGAAGTGATGGACATTGAGCCGGATATTCAGGACGCGCCGGACGCAGTCCGCATCGATGTGGCAAAAGGAAACATTCGTTTCAATAATGTCTCATTTAAATATGAAGAGAATCAGGATACCGTTTTAAGCCATATTGATCTGGATGTGAAAGCCGGAGATTATCTGGCGATTGTCGGTGCGTCGGGCGGCGGCAAGACGACTCTCTGCAGTCTGATTCCGCGCTTCTATGATGTGGACAGCGGAGCAATTCTGCTCGACGGGCAGGATATTCGCAAAATTAAGCTCTCTGACCTGCGCCGTCAGATCGGGATTGTGCAGCAGGATGTGTACCTGTTTACCGAAAATATTATGGAAAACATCCGCTATGGCAAACCGGACGCGACCGACGAGGAAGTCATCGAGGCCGCGAAGCTGGCGAACGCGCACGAATTTATCTCCCAACTGCCGGACGGCTATTATACCAACATCGGCCAGCGCGGCGTGAAGCTCTCCGGCGGGCAGAAGCAGCGCCTCTCCATTGCGCGTGTATTCCTGAAAAACCCGCCGATCCTGATCTTCGACGAGGCTACCTCTGCGCTTGACAATGAGAGCGAGCGCATCGTGCAGCAGTCTCTCGAAAAATTGGCTAAGGGGCGCACCACTTTCGTCATCGCCCACCGGCTTTCCACAATCCGCAACGCGCAGAAGATCCTCGTCCTCACGTCAAAGGGTATCGAAGAGCAGGGGACGCATGAGGAACTGCTCGCGAAAAACGGGGTGTATACGAAACTGTATGAAAACCGGTAAGACATTATCTGATTGGAAAGGAAAAATATACAATTATGAAAATATGGGAATCAAACATCCGCAAGGTCACGCCCTATGTGCCCGGTGAGCAGCCGAAGCGCATGGATGTGATTAAATTGAATACAAATGAAAATCCGTATCCCCCTTCACCGAAGGTGGAGGAGGCATTGCGGCAGATGAGTGTAGATCTGATGCGTAAATATCCGGATCCGGAGGCGCGGATGCTGGTGGAGGCGATTGCCCGGGAAGAGGGTGTTGCTCCGGAGCAGGTGTTTGTCGGCGTCGGTTCGGATGATGTGCTGGCGATGATTTTTATGACCTTTTTTAATTCATCGAAACCAATTTTCTTTCCGGATATTACATACTCCTTCTATGATGTGTGGGCGGATATGCTGCGGATTCCTTATGAGCAGAAGCCGCTGAATGATGCGTTTGAGATCGAGAGCGGGAGCTACTATCCGGAAAACGGCGGTGTGATTTTCCCGAACCCGAACGCGCCGACCGGCGCGCTGCTGGGCCTGGATGTGGTGGAAGATATTCTCGCGCACAACCAGGATGTGATTGTCGTAGTGGACGAGGCTTATATCGACTTTGGGGGGACAACCTGCACAGGGCTGCTGGAGCAGTATGAAAATCTGATTGTGGTGAAGACCTTTTCCAAGTCGCGCTCGATGGCCGGTATGCGCATCGGATACGCCATCGCGAGTGAGGAGCTCATCCGCTATCTGAATGATGTGAAGTATTCGTTTAACTCTTACACGATGAACCAGACCGCAATCGCGCTGGGAACGGCAGCGGCGGAGGATCACGCGTATTTTGAAGAGACCAGGCAGAAAATCATCGCGACTCGTGAGACGGCCAAAAAGGAACTGCGAAAACTGGGATTTTCCTTTGCGGACTCAATGGCAAATTTCCTGTTTGTGACCCACGAGCGCGTTCCGGCGGCAGAACTGTTCGCGGCGCTCAAAGAGCAGGGGATTTATGTGCGCTACTTCAACAAGCCGCGGATTGATAATTATCTGCGCGTCACAATCGGGACGGATGAGGAAATGGAGCGGTTGTTTGCGTTCCTGAGAGAGTATCTGGGAGAGAACTGATATCTTTACTGAATATATGTTGGCTGCCTGATTTTGGGGGCTCCATTATAAGGCGATTATGGTCCATCCGCAGGTACTGATATTTGGAAAAGTTTGGAGTGGAGAAAATTATGGCATCTTACGAAAGCTTTGCCCGGGTCTATGATATTTTTATGTCGGACACTCCTTATGATGAGTGGTGCGAGTATCTGCACAGCCTGCTGCTGCGCTATGGAGTGGCGGAGGGGCTTGTGCTGGAGCTTGGCTGCGGCACCGGGCAGATGACGGGGCGGCTTGCTTCTCTCGGCTATGATATGATCGGCGTGGACAATTCGCTTGATATGCTGGAGATTGCCCGTGAAAAGATGGCGGAGCGGCAAAGCGGCGCCGGACGGGACGATGAGGAACCTTCTGGCTCTGCGCCGGAGCCCGACATTCTCTATCTGCTGCAGGATATGCGCGAATTTGAACTTTACGGCACGGTGCGCGCGGTGGTGAGCATCTGTGATTCGATGAACTACATCACGGAGGAAGCGGACTTATTGCAGGTCTTTCGCCTGGTCAATAATTATCTGGATCCGGGCGGGGTATTTATTTTTGATCTGAATACCTTATATAAATATGAAGAGATTCTTGCGGAAAACGTATTCGCGGAGAATCGGGATGAGGGCAGCTTTATCTGGGAAAACTGGTATGATTCCGAGACACAGATCAATGAGTATGACCTGACTTTGTATATAAGAAGTGAGAGTAATGGATTTCGCGACTGCAGTGAAAATTCTTATGAGCGGTATGAGGAAGTGCATTACCAAAAGGCATATGCGATTGACCGCGTGAGTGAAATGCTCAAGGAGGCGGGGCTTCATCTGGAGGCTGTTTATGACGCGTTTACGTTGGATCAGCCGCGTCCGGAGAGCGAGCGCGTATATTTCGTTGCGCGGGAGACACAGAAACGATAGTCTGCGTTAAAAAATGTTTCATATGTGTGATCTGACGAATGGATATGGAAAAGCCTCTGGCTGATACAAACCTCAGGCTGGAAGGGCAAGAAGAGATCATGTGTCCAGCTTTGGCACTTCGTAGGTTTCATTGTAATTGAACTCGCCTGCGTCGATATCGGTGATCACGCTGTCCTCCCAGGTAAAGCGCAGGTAACGGTAGATGACCTCGTGCGTACGCAGATAGGTGGAAGAGCTCAGCAGGGAATACAGTTCGTCGTCTTCAATCTCATTTTTTTCGCAGATATCCTCTTCTGACATGGGTTCTTCATCAATAAAAAAGTTCGCGATGAGGGTCGAAATATTTTCATCGTAGGGGATTTTGTTGATGGACATTACAAGATAGCTGGAATCGACGTCTGTGTAGGCGGCCTGAATGACATAGTCGCTGTAGGCGTCGATAAACTCAGATTTTCCATCGCCGATGGCGACCCCGTCATGGGTGACGCCATTTTCGACCGTGAACACATCGGCTGACGCGACGGTCTGTTCAGTTTTTTCACATCCGGTCAAAAGTAAAACCGATATTAGTAAAATTAGCAGTAAATTTTTCATGAGAAATGGGACCTCTTTTATTCCTTTTTATTAAAATATCACAAAATTCAAAAAGAATCCAGATAAACTTAAGATTTTTTTAAGGGAAAAGTATCTAAAAGAAATATGGAAATAAGGTGAACAAAACCTTAAATTTTAAATTCAACGGTTGACTTTTTTTGTGAATTGTCTTATCTTTCATATGTTTTGAAAATTCACCCGATTTTTACATAAGATTTACGAAACAGTGCAATGAGACTACGCGAGATGGCAATGGACGAAAATACTTCAGAAGCCAGGTGAATTTCGCAGAGAGGAGGATGTTCTCAGTTGTTTGTCAGAAAGAACGGAAACACAGAAACAGCGGAACAAAGAAAGGTGCCAGAAACAGCAGACTCGTTAGAAGAGGCGGGATGTAAGACACCGAAAACGGAAGAACAGATACGAAAAGTGATGAAGAAGAAAGCAAAAAGGGAAAGACCGCGGAATCCAAAGATCGACCGCACGATTGCGTGGATGAATCGTTATTCGATTGTACTCCATATGCTTTTGGCCTGCGGTGTGTGCTTTGTGATTGAATGGATTTCCAGACACTCGTTTTTAGAGGCGTGTGAGTTTGCCACAGACCGGAATCTGGTTTTTTTGTATAACGCGTTTCTGATCTGGACAACTCTGACACTGGTATACATAGTAAAGCGGAGAATAGCGGCGCGTGTCCTGATCTGCGCGTTCTGGCTGTTTCTGGGAACGATCAATGGCTGTGTGCTGGCAAAGCGGGTATCGCCGTTTGGCTGGACGGATCTGAAAATGGTAGGCGATCTGTTTACTATGAAGAGCAGCTATTTTACTGACACGGAAGCGGCGCTCGTGATCGGTGCAGTCGCCGTGGTTTGTGTCCTGCTGGTGATTCTCTGGATAAAGGGACCGAAGTACCAGGGGAAGATTCACAGACTTGCGGGCGCATTTATGGTGGTGCTGGTGGTTGCGCTGATTGTGCCGAATGTGACCGACGCGGCGAAGAGCAGCAATGTGCTGGCTTCCTATTTTGAAAACCTCGCGCAGGGATATAAGGATTATGGGTTTGTATACAGCTTTTCCTCCAGTGCGCTGGATCAGGGAATGAGTGCGCCTTCCGGATATTCGGAAGAGGCGGTGCAGGCAGTGCTGGAGCATATCAGCGATGCTTTGGAGGAGGAGACTGAGGCAGACCTTCAGGCAGATGTTGATACGGATGAGAATGTGTCAGCAGATGTGCAGGCACTGTCCGGGGAAGATGATACGAGCAGTGCCTCTCTGCTGCGGACGGATACAGTGAAGACATGCTCGTCGTCAGATATAGAGGAAAGCGACTCATCAGAGACGTCAGAGGCAGCTTCGGATGTTTCTGGTGAGGCGGAAGACGCAGAAGCACTATCGGAGGAGACAGAAGATACATCGGAAGAGACAGATGCTTCAGAAGAGACAGAGATTTCAGAGGAGACGGGGGATTATGATGACTGGGAGTACCCGAACATCATTGTCGTGCTTCTGGAATCTTTTGTTAATCCGGATATGATTACATTTCTGGAGACCAGCGAAGAGGCAGTTCCGAATTTTGAATATCTGACAGAGAATTATACATCCGGGTATGTGGAGGTTCCGGTGGTTGGCGCGGGAACGGCGAATACGGAATTTGAGATTCTGACCGGGATGAGTATGCAGTTCTTCGGCCTGGGCGAGTATCCGTATAAGACGATTCTGAAAGAGACAAATTGTGAGAGTATTGCTTCAGACTTGGCGACGCTCGGCTATGGCACGCATGTCGTGCACAACAACGGCGGCAATTTCTACAGCCGGGCAAACGCGTTTTCTCAGATGGGGTTTGATACGTTTACCAGCAAGGAACTGATGAATATTCAGGAGTATACGCCGCTCGGAACCTGGGCGACGGATGAAATTCTGGTCGGAGAGGTTGAAAAATCACTGGACTATACGCCCGATCAGCAGGATTTTGTCTATACTATTACAGTTGGCAGCCATGGTGATTACCCGCAGTATGAGGTGCTTGAAGACCCGGAGATTACAATTTCCGGCGTGGAAGACGAGGGCATGGCTTATGCCTGGGAATACTATGTGAATATGCTGCACGAGGTGGATGAATTTATCGGCGACCTGATTGAGATGCTGGAAGAGCGCGGTGAGCCAACCTACGTTGTGATGTTCGGCGATCATCTGCCGACGATGGATCTGACTGAAGAGGATATGACAACGGGCAGTCTGTTCCTGACCCCGTATGTGACCTGGAATAATCTTGGCCTGGAGAAAAATGACAGCGATATGACTTCCTATCAGCTTCTGGCAGATACGCTGGAAACGCTTGGCATGGGAGGTGTTGGCACGATGTTTTCTTTCCACCAGAGCCGCGATTCGTATGAGACGGAAGAGGAATACACGGATGCTATGGAGCTGCTCCAGTATGACATTCTGTATGGCGAGCATTATGTGTACGGAGGAGAAGATCCATACCCGGCTTCCGATTTGATTATGGGTACGGAAGAAGTGGTGATAGACCGGATCATGGAGACGGACAATTATTATTATATCGTAGGGAGTAATTTCACGAATTGGAGTAAAGTGTACGTCAATGGCGAAAAAGTCAGTACGACTTTCTATTCCTCCAGACTTCTGCGTGTGAAAAAAAGCAAAGTGCCAGAAGGAACGAATACGATTGTGGTAAACCAGGTCGGTTCTTCGAGTACGATTTTCCGCAGCTCGAATGAAGTGGAGCTGGTTGTGAGCAATGAGACGGAGTCGGAGACACTTGCACAATAGGAAACAGTGAATGAAAATGCTGAAGGTTTTTTTGGTAGAGGATGAGACCATCATCCGTGAGGGGCTGCGCGACATTATCCCCTGGCAGCAGTATGGTTTTACCGTCGTGGGAGACGCCGGAGACGGGGAGCAGGCGCTTCCGATGATTCGCGAGACGCGGCCGGATGTCCTGATTACGGATATCCGGATGCCGTTTATGGATGGGCTGGCCTTAAGCAGTCTGGTCAGCAGAGAATTTCCGAATACAAAAATCATTATCATCAGCGGCTATGATGAATTTGAATATGCGCGTCAGGCCATTCGCATTGGGGTGGAGCAGTATCTGCTCAAACCGGTGACCAAGGCGATGCTGATCAAAACACTGAATGAAGTGCAGGCGAAGATCAGCAGTGAGCGTGAGCAGGAGAGCTATAAGGAGCGATTCCGCAGTGAGGTGCAGGAGTATGAGCAATTTTCCCGGCGCCGTTTTTTTGAAGAGATTGTGACCGGGCAGCTTTCCGTGGAAGAAATCTATGAAAAAGCAGATCAGCTCGGCATCGCGATTGAGGCACAGAGCTACCGGATTCTGATGTACAGCATTGTTGCCCGGCACAGGCAGCCGGGAGGAGATACCGTCGCCGGATATCCAAAGCTGCGGCGGGAAGACGAGACCGGAAGGAAACTTTCAGGGGCAGATCAGGCGGCCGGGAGTGCATTGCAAGAGGACGCCGCTGCCCGCCTGCAGGATACCCACGACGGGTTGGCACAGTTTTTTCTGATGTATCCCGAGTATCTGGTGTTTCGGTGGAATCTTCAGACCTATGCGGTGCTGATTAAGGCAGAATGGGGTCAGATGGACGAGCGGACGGAGAAGTGTCTGGATACCATCCGTATGCATGTTCTGCCGGTGGAAAACGAGGTCGAATGGCATGTGGCAGTCGGGCGGGAGACGACGCGGCTTTCCGCTCTTCCGGCCTGCTTTGAGGAGGTAAGCCGGATTTATTCCTGCCGGCATCTGCTGGGGGATTGCCATGTCCTGACGAAGGAAAATACGCTTGATCTGATGGAAAGCGAAAATGAGGAGAGCCTGAAAAATGTCGATATGGACAGGCTGGATCCGTCGATTCTTCGGAGATTCCTTGAAAATGGCCAGCCGGAGGAGATCGGCAATTTTGTGGACGAATATATCAGCGGGACACACGACGCCGTGCTTTCGAGGCTTTTCTGCCAGTATCTGATGCTGAATGTCCGGTTTACCGCAATTTCGTTTCTGGAGAGGCTTGGATATGACCAGAAAGAATTTATTGATGATTTTCCAACCGCACAGGTGGCGGCGAGAAGTCTGACAAGGGCGGAGTTGAAAGAGTACGTCCGCCAGATTCTGGTCCGGACGTTTGAACTTCGGGAAAGGAAAAACAGGAGCCAGAATAAAACCGCCATTTCGCAGGCGCTGGAATATATTGATCAGAATTACGCGGATGAAAATATGTCTCTCAAGGAGGTCGCGGGATACGTCAATGTCAGCGCGAATTATTTTAGCGCGGTTTTCAGCCAGGAAATGCGGCAGACCTTTGTTGAGTATCTGACACAGAAACGGATGGAGCGGGCCAAAGAGCTGCTGCGCACATCGGATCTTCGTTCCGCGGAGGTGGCTGCTGAGGTTGGGTACCGGGATCCGCATTATTTCAGTTTTGTGTTCCGCAAGACGCAGGGGTGTGCGCCGCGCGATTACCGGGCGATGTCCGGGTCTGGGGTGAAGCGGCACCAGTAGACTGTATCGGAAGACCATATGCGGGATGCGCACGGGAATTACGGTACAGACTGCGGAGTTTTGTGTGGCGGAGGGAAGAGAAAAATGGGGAGAAAACAAAAGACTTCGAAGCCTGTGACTCTAGGCCGGCAGATGCGGACGCTTCTGTTTGCTTATTTTTCTCCTGTACTTATTCTGTTTTGCGCCCTTTTTGCGGCAATGATTTCTTATGTAAGTCAATACACTTCTATTTTACACAATGTCACTACCGCTTCTGAGTTTAACCAGGATTTCAAAGAGACCATCGATCTGAAAATGTATTATTATGTGGTTGGCAGCCATTATTCCGATGGCCTTCCGATTGAGGAGGTAGAGGCTGCACAGGAGCTTGCAAGCGGGCTTTTGGAGACAACGACACAGTATGAAAGCTGGAAGGCGATCAATGGCGTTCTGCAGCTCTGTGAAAACCTGGAGGAAAAAATATATCTGATCGAGGCGACAGATAATTATGATGATCGGCAGATGCAGCTGGAAAATAATATTTATGTACTGACTGAACTGATTCAGGAATATATGTATAATTACCTGTATCATGAAGCTTCTCTTTTGGATACGCTGCAGACCGAGATGATGCGTAATCTGTGGCTGGAGCTTGGCCTGATTGCGGTGGTGGCGTTGGGGCTGATGTTTTTATCAATCCGGCGTTTTCTGCATTTTGCAAATTCGATCACAAAACCCATCAGTGATCTGTGTGCGCGCGTCAAATCCATCGGCAGCGGCGATCTGACCGTACAGGAGCCGATTCAGGCGCAGGAGTATGAGATCCAGACCTTAAGCGATGGCTTTGAGGACATGGTCGGCCGTCTGAACCAGCTGATGGAACAGAACCGGATGGAGCAGACGCGGCTTCGAAGCGCGGAGCTGGCACTTTTGCAGGCGCAGATCAACCCACATTTCCTTTATAATACCCTTGACGCGATCGTATGGCTGATTGAGATGGAAAAAAACGAGCAGGCGGTGAAGATGGTGACCAGTCTCTCTTCCTTTTTCCGTTCCTCTCTGAGTAATGGGCAGGATATCATCAGCCTGCGGGAAGAAGAACAGCATGTGCGCAGCTATCTGGAGATTCAGCAGGTGCGTTATAAGGATATCCTCGCCTATGAGGTGGCGATTGAGCCGGAGCTAGGGAATTATCGTATCCCCAAGCTGACTCTGCAGCCTCTGGTGGAGAACGCTCTTTACCATGGAATCAAGCTGAAACGCGGATTAGGGCATATCCGGGTGAGCGGGTATCTGGAAAAGGCGGATGATACGGACGTCTCTGCCGCCATGATTGTCCTGAAGGTGGAAGACGATGGCGCGGGTATGGATGCGGAACGCCTGGAACAGGTGCGTGCCGCTTTGAAACACGAGCAAAGCATTGGCTTTGGAATCGCGACCGTACATGAACGGATTCAGCTGATGTTCGGAGCAGAATATGGCCTGTCGATCGAAAGCCGGCAGGGGTTGGGAACCTGTGTGACGGTGCGTATTCCGCCGAGAGTGGAATAGAAAAGGAATTCCTGATTTGTGGTTGACATTCCAGAATATAGGATATATACTATACTCAAGGGCAAGTAAAACGAGGTGCTACAAATGAGGTGAAAAAATGCCTGTGATTTCAAGATTTCAGGGGATTGTTATTAAAATGTACCTGCGGCAAAAAGAACATAATCCGCCACATATCCACGCGATTTCCGGAGACAGTGTCGGAATGTTTTCTCTTCCGGATGGGATTATGTTCGAAGGCGATCTTGACAGCAAGAAACAGAAAATGGTGAAAGAATTTATCAATACATATGGTTCAGAACTGCTTCATATGTGGGAAACACAGCAATTCCAGTATTTGTCTCCGATTGAATGATAAAGAGTTTTTAAGACAGAAAGGAGGGTGAGCAATATGGCACATAAGATAAAATCGATCAAAGCAAAAGAAAATCTGATGATTGAAGCGACTTTCTTTGATGGAAGCATAAAAGAATATAATATAGCGAATTTGTTTTCTGCATATCCGCAGTTGAAAATACTGGAGAATAATCCTTTGTTTTATGCTGTACAGATTGATGTCGGTGGGTATGGGATATCATGGAGTGATGATTTGGACTTAGACGCTGAAACAATATGGGAGGAGGGCTTCCAGATTGGAAAAGATTGTCCGGATCCGATATTAGAAGTGGCTTTTGAACTGACCGTGGAACGGGAAAAAGCAGGGCTTACCCAAAAACAATTGGCGGAACGAGCCGGTATGTATCAGGCTGAGATTAGTAAAATTGAGAGAGGATTGAGTAATCCGTCTATTTTAACCTTGCAGCGGCTGGCAGAATGCATGGGTCTGACTTTGCAAATTCGGTTTCAGAAAGAAGAAATGGGTTGACAACCAGGTAAGAATAGAGGAGAACGTCGGATGAGGAGTAAGAAAACCAGGGCAACAGGAGGAAAAATATATGTGGCAACTGCGTTTGCCCTGCTGGCAGTGGTTCTGCTTTCCGGCTGTGGAAATCAGGCTACCGTAGACATCCAGACAGAAGCCTCGGACGGGCTGATCTCCGTCGCTTTCTCGGAGGTCGGCGCGGAGTCGGACTGGCGGGTGGCAAATTCAGAGTCTATGCGTACCACTTTTACGGAAGAGAACGGCTACGAGTTTTATTTTGAGGACGCAAAAGGGAAGCAGGAGAACCAGATCACGACCCTGCGCAATTATATCCTGCAGGGGGTTGATTATATCGTGCTGGCTCCGGTCGTAGAGACTGGCTGGGACGAAGTGCTCCAGGAAGCAAAAGACGCCGGAATTCCGGTCATTGTCGTAGACCGGATGGTGGACGTGGAGGAGGAAGACCTGTACGCGGCCTGGGTAGGCTCTGATTTTAAGGAAGAGGGAGAGATCGCCGTAGAGTGGCTAGAGAAATATTTAGAGGAGCAGGGACGAGCTGATGAAGAGATTCAGATTCTTCATGTGATGGGGACGCTGGGCGCTTCCTCACAGCTTGGCAGAACTGAAGGGCTGGAGGAGGGTGTGGCAGCGCACGATAATTGGGAGATCGCTGCACAGCTTCAGGGGGAATACACCCAGGCGAAGACTTATGAGGTGGTCTCAGAGTATCTTGCCGGGTCAACAGATATTGATGTGATCTACTGTGAAAACGATAATTCCGCGCTGGGAGCGATCCAGGCGCTGGATGAAGCAGGGATCTCTTATGGAACGGACGGCGATGTGATTCTGATTTCCTTTGACGCGACGACCGTCGGACTGACTGCCTGTCTGGAGGGCAAGATCAATCTGGACGTGGAATGCAATCCGCTGCACGGTCCCCGCGTTGAGCAGATCATCCTACAGATTGAGGCAGGAGAGACGCCGCAGAAGCTGACCTATGTGGAGGAGACATATTTTACACCGGATACGCTCACGGAAGAACGGATAGAGGAGAGAGGGTACTGAAAAATGTGTCTGTTCGGAAACCTCACTGCTGCGTGAGGCGGTCAGCAGGCCGGAAGTGACCGGAGCATTCCGGCGAAGGAGCAGGTCCGGTGCTCTCCCCATTTTGGAGCACCATCGGCAGTCTGACGGAGGAGACTTTTTTCCCCTCTATTTTTGACAGCAGCAGTCTGGCGGCGTTTTTCCATGTGATTCCATCCGGGCGGATGGCGCAGGTGATCCGGTCTGTGTCGGACTTATTCGTATTTTCATCGCGAAACGCAGCAATGGAGATATTCTGCGGTACCGATACGCCCAGTTTGTTCAACTCATGAAGCAGCCAGTCGGCGATCCGTTCTTCCTGGCAGACGACAGCCGTACAGCTAGCCAGCTGAATTCGGATAAAGGAGAGCAAAAGCTTTGCATCCGGCATCGGCGTTGTGAGGGGGTCATACCATAGAAAGCTGCGGTCGTCAAAGGAAATATCCTTTTCACAGAGTGCGTGCAGGACGCCCGCGTACCGCCGGTGTCCGCTGATATTGTCGAGACGAAAGATCCCGGCAATTTTTTTATGCCCGAGTGAAAGCAGATGACGCGCAATCAGTTCTCCCCCGCCAAAGTCGTCAGAAGCAATCTGGAGAATGGAGGTATCCGGATTCGGGAACCGTTCGCTGACGTTTGTACGAGAATCATATTCTGAAAGGGCAGGTGTGTTTCTCAAATCTGGATATGCGTCATCGAGAAACAGGACGGAACATCCCTTTATTAGTAAATTCCGGTAGAGCGGAAGATTCGGGTTGGGAAAAGCGGTGCGCACCCCCTGAATGAGCAGCCCGCGCACGGGTCTTTCCAGAAGGGTTAACAGGATTTCCCGTTCTTTCGCCGTACGGTTTTCTGTGCTGAAAACGGAGACGGAATACCCGGCTTCGCGGAAAACCGAGTGTATATCCTGAATTTCAGGGGATGCCATGCTGCCTGCGGCATCCGGAACAAGAAGTGCGATGCTGCGGGAGGAAATGGCTTTTGGAAAAACGGATGGAGAAATATAGGTACCGCTTCCCTGACGTTTTTCGATCAGTCCTTCCGCGAGCAGGACGGACAGCGCCTGCCGCACAGTCTGGCGGCTGACCTGGTAAATACGCATCAGCTCCGCTTCAGTTGGCAGTTTTTGGTTACCCTTTGGGCCGCGATGGGCGATCTCTTTTTTTAATGCTGTTGCGAGTGTCAGGTACTTTAGCGCCATGCTTATCCCTCATTTCTGAAAATAATCTACTATTTTATTAAGCCTGAATATTTCTCAAAAGTCAATTATGAAATGAAAATTTTTATCTGTAAACACATGGAAAAATTCTCATCCAGTTTTTTTGACAGAATTAACAGAAAAAAAACCGTCCTCTGCGAGGCTGCCCATGGAGAGAATCAGAAAAAAATCAACCGGAATCCGGAAGAAACGAATAAAATCCACCTTTTTTAGCGCTGACAAAAGCATCCTGAGAAATTTGTATTTAATTCATAAAATAAAGACAAAAATTTGTATTGTACGATTAGATGAATCTGTTAAAAAAGGATAAAAAACTGTTGACTTTTCACAAAAATTTGTTTAAATTAGAAGCAGCCGTAAACGTAGCATTAAAATAATTTGTAAGAAAGCGAGGATTTAAAACATGAAACGTAAACTTATGGCAGTTCTGTGTGCTTCTGCAATGGTTATGGGCCTGATGGGCGGCGCGACAATCGCTTCCGCAGAGGAAGATGTCATTACCGTCGGCATCATCAACAATGACCCGAATGAGTCTGGTTATCGTACCGCGAATGTGGCTGACTTTGAAACATACTTTGGAGAAGACAATGAGTATGGCTTTGAGACCTCTTTCTTCTACAGCCTTGAGAACGAAGAGCAGATCCAGGCGGCAGAGGGATTCATTCAGGATGAGGTGGATTATCTTTTGATTTCCGCAGCAGATACCACAGGCTGGGATGATGTTCTGGAATCCGCACAGGAGATGGGCATCACCGTGATTCTGTTTGACCGTATGCTGGATGCAGACGAAGAGCTTTACGCAGCGGCAGTTGTTTCTGATATGTCTGAAGAAGGCGTGACTGCTGTATCATGGATGGAGTCTCAGGAGCTTGATGAGTACAACATCATCCACATTCAGGGTCTGATGGGTTCTGACGCACAGGTTGGCCGTACCACCGCTCTTGACGAGGCAGTAGAGGCGAACGATAACTGGAATTATGTTGTACAGCAGACCGCTGAGTGGAGTGCTGAGACTGCACAGGAGATCGTTCAGTCTGTCATCGACTCCGGTGAATCCTTCAATGTTATTTATGCTGAGAACGACGACATGGCGAAGGGTGCTGTAGCGGCTCTCGATGCGGCTGGTATTACACATGGCGTTGACGGCGATGTCATCATCATGGGCTTTGACTGCAACGAGTGGGCTCTGGAAGAACTGCTTGCCGGCAACTGGAACTATGACGGACAGTGCAACCCGTTCCAGGCTGAGACCATCGTAGAAATCATCGAGCAGCTGGAAGCTGGCGAAGAGCTGGAAGAGAAGATTATCTACTCCGTAGAAGTTGGCTTTGACGCTACGACAATCACGCAGGAAGACGTAGATAACTACGGCATCTGATAATACAAGGAACCATAGAACATAAATCGAATGCCTGCATTCGTATTTATGTGCGAAAGAAGCAGTAATTGTAAGCGCGGTGCAGCGGCCTGCACCGCGCTTTTTCAGGAAGAAGAAAGAGGTGATACACGGGTGAGTGAAAATGTCGTACTGGAAATGAAAAATATCTCGAAAAGCTTCCCCGGGGTACGTGCCCTGCAGAATGTAGATTTTAAACTTTGCGAAGGAGAAATTCATGCCCTGATGGGAGAGAATGGCGCCGGGAAATCGACGCTGATCAAGGTCCTGACCGGCGTTTATGGAAAGGACGAGGGCGAGATCTACCTGAAAGGAGAGAGCGGTGCAGTTTCCATCCGTTCCCCGCAGGAAGCGCAGAACCTGGGGATCAGTACCGTATATCAGGAAATTACGCTCTGTCCGAACCTGACGGTTGCGGAGAATATGTACATCGGACGTGAGAAGGGATGGCGGCAGAACTGGAGGAAGATCAATGCGGATACGAACCGGATTCTAGAGTCGCTGGGCATTCCGGCAAAGGCGACACAGCAGCTTTCGAGCTGCTCGATTGCGATTCAGCAGATGGTGGCAATTGCACGCGCGGTTGATATGGACTGCAAGGTGCTGATTCTGGATGAACCGACCTCGTCTCTGGACGAGCAGGAGGTAGAAAAACTGTTCGGCCTGATGCGCGACCTCCGCGCGAAGGGTGTAGGAATCATCTTTGTGACGCATTTCCTGGATCAGGTATATGAGGTGTGCGATAAAATCACGGTCTTGCGCGACGGGCAGCTGGTTGGGGAATATGTGATCGAGGATCTTCCGCGTGTGATGCTGGTGTCGAAGATGCTTGGCAAAGATCTGGATGACATGGCAGATATTAAGAGTGAGAGTGAGGAATACACTGGAGAGGGTGCAGGAAGTGTCTTTTATGAAGTAGAAAATCTGCAAAGCAACGCCGGCATTCATCCATTTGATTTCTACATTAAAAAGGGTGAGGTCAATGGCTTCACTGGTCTGCTTGGCTCCGGGCGAAGCGAATGTGTGCGTGCGATCTTCGGTGCGGATCATGTGACATCCGGAAAAGTAAAGATCAATGGGAAAGAGGTAAAAATCACCAATCCGCTGGAGGCGATGAAGAATGGAATCGCTTACCTGCCGGAGGACCGCAAGGGTGATGGTATCATCGGTGATCTTTCTGTGCGGGAGAATCTGATCCTCGCGGCGCAGGTACTCAAAGGCTTCTTCCGCCCATTCTCGAAGGCGGAGGCGGAGAAAGCAGCGGATGAGTATATAAAGCTGCTGGGGATTAAGACAGCGTCAAAGGAGACGCCGATCAAGTCTCTTTCCGGTGGAAATCAGCAGAAGGTGATCGTGGCCCGCTGGCTGTTCGCGCATCCGGAATATCTGATTCTGGACGAGCCGACGCGAGGCATTGACATTGGTACGAAGACCGAGATTCAGAAGCTGGTGCTGAAGCTGGCGTCAGAGGGAATGAGTGTTACCTTTATTTCTTCCGAGACGGATGAGATGCTGCGTACCTGCTCCCGCCTGGTGGTGATGCGTGACCGTAAAGTGGTCGGCGAGCTCACCGGCGACGACCTGAATCAGAACAAAATCATGAGTACAATTGCGGGAGGTGACGAAGCATAATGGAAAAAGCAACAGTAAAAAAACAGAATCCTTTTAACCGCCTGCTTCACTCGCAGATGATGATCCCGCTGGTGGCGCTGGTTCTGCTTCTGGGTTTTAACCTTCTGATGGATCCTACGTTTTTTAAGATAACGCTCGGCACGAACAGCGCGGGAAATCCGGTTTTGTCGGGCAACCTTATTTCTGCGCTTAACAATGGCTCTGAGCTGGCGATCCTGGCGATCGGCATGACTCTGGTTACGGCCGCTTCGGGCGGGCAGGATATCTCTGTCGGCGCGACGATTGCGATCAGCGGCAGCGCCATGCTCCGCATTTTGTGCGGGACGGAGTCAAGCCCTTCCACACTGGCTGCCCCGATCATTCTTGGATTCCTGGTGGCAGTACTTGTGGGTATGCTTTGCGGCCTGTTTAATGGCATTCTGGTGGCGACGTTTAAGATTCAGCCGATGATTGCCACCCTGATCCTGTATACGGCCGGCCGTTCCATCGCGGCCTGGATCAACAACAACCAGCTTCCAATCGTTCCGGGCAGCACCTTTACGTATTTTGGCGGATTTATTCCGGGAATTCCGATACCGACTCCATTTCTGATCGCGGTACTGTGCTTTATTATCATGGCGCTGGTGATGAAATTTACAAACCTTGGCCTCTATACGCAGGCAGTCGGCATCAATGAGAACGCGGCGAAGCTGAACGGTCTGAAGCCGGCGTTTATCAAGATTCTTTCTTTCGTGATCCTGGGTGTGTGCGTGGCGGTAGCGGCACTGATCAAGTGCAGCCGTACTTCGACGATTAACTATTCCGTTGTGGCGCAGAACATCGAGATGGACGCGATCCTGGCGGTAGCTCTTGGCGGCAACAGCCTGGGCGGAGGAAAGTTCAATATCTGGGCGTCGGTCGTAGCAGCCTATGTGATCCAGCTTTTGACGACCACGCTTTATAAATTTAAGGTATCGTCGGACGCACTGCCGGCCTATAAGGCAGTTGTTGTCATTCTTCTGATCGTCTTTTCTGCTCCGGTTGTGAAAGAAAAAATGGCGGAGATCGGAAAAAAGGTGCGGAAACCGGCAAAGGAGGTGGGCTGATATGCCAGCGAATAAGAAAAAGAGAACATTATCTGACGCGAATCTTCTTTTGCTGATCACCATTGTCGTTTTCTTTGTAATGTATATCAGCGCGGTGGTCTTTCTGGGGAGCGGATTCCGGAAGGCACAGATGTTTTTTAACATTCTGGACGCGAACGCCGGTCTGGTGATCACGGCCTGCGGTATGAGCCTGGTCATGATCACGCAGGGAATCGATATCTCCATCGGCGGTGTCGTGCGTCTTGTCTGCATGAGCTGCGCGGTGAATCTGGAGCTGCAGAACGGCACTCCTTTTACCGCATTCCTGATTGCGATGGGAATTGGCCTGGCGTTTGGTGTCGTGCAGGGCTTCCTCGTGGCATATCTGGAAATTCAGCCGTTTATCGTGTCTCTGGCGGGAATGTATTTCGCGAAAGGTCTGACGACGATTATTCATACGAATCCAATCAGTGTGACGAACGAGGCGTTTAAAGCACTTCGCAAGATCGAATTTGTTCTGCCGGGACTCGGCTATTACAACAAAAAAGGAACCTACATCAATACGACCATAGAGTTGGGGTCAGTAGTTGCTATCGTAGTGGTGATTCTGATGTTTCTGATGCTTCGCTATACGAAATTTGGGCGCAATTTCTATGCGGTCGGCGGCAATAAACAGAGTGCTCTGATGCTCGGTATTAATGTAAAACGCACGAAATTCATGTCGCATCTGATCTGCAGTCTGCTGGCGGGATTTGGCGGGTTTGTGTATTTTGTACATATCGGCAGTGCGGCGACCTCCAACGCGAACGGCATGGAGATGAACGCGATCGCCTCCTCCATCATCGGCGGGACACTGCTCACCGGCGGCGTCGGCAATGTCATAGGTACCCTGTTCGGTGTGCTCTCCCTGAACACGATCCAGAACATCGTATCCTCGATTGGTCTGGACGACGCCTGGTGGACCGACATTACGATTGCAGGAATGCTCTGTCTGTTTCTGGTTATCCAGAGCGTGGTTATGAGCCGGACGAAGAAAAAATAAAAAGGATAGCTATTTGGGACAGCTATCATAGAAAAACAAAGGCGCATGGCTTCGGAACCAGAAGCTGTGCGTTCTTTGTTTTTTGCGCAGGGCTGCGTAAGGTATTTTCCGGCTGCGCAGTATGGGCATTTTTGCCAGACCGCCATCAAAGAAAAACGATATCCCCGCGGTTTTACACAACATTTACTTTTTCCTTACATTTCTTTTGCAATTCCTTCTCACTTGTGGTATGGTATATCTGTAAAAAATTCGCGTTATATCATACTATTTGAGTCACACACAAGGAGGAAGGGAGACAAAGGCGTTTCCCTGAAGAAGACAGATGGGTATAAGCAATATCATTTCATTATTTGGAAGCCTTGGCCTGTTCCTGTTCGGCATGAAATACATGGGAGACGGCCTTGAACTTGCGGCAGGTCCGAAAATGAAAGACCTTTTGGAGACCCTGACCCGCAACCGGGTGATGGGCTTCCTGCTTGGAGCACTTGTCACGATTGTTATCCAGTCATCATCTGCGACCACCGTAATGGTGATGGGCTTTATCAACGCAGGCATCATGGATCTGGCGCAGGCGACGGGAGTCATCCTCGGCGCCAATATTGGTACCACGATTACCAGTGTTCTGATCGCATTGGATGTATCCGGTATCGCACCAGTCTGTATCTGTCTCGGCGCGGTACTGATGCTGTATACCAAAAAGAAACGTACCGGCTATGTGGGGCAGGTTATTCTGGGCTTCGGACTTCTGTTCCAGGGACTCAGCTCCATGAGTGCCGCGATGTCACCTCTGAAAGATTCTCCGGCATTTCTGAATTTTATCGCAAATGCTACGAATCCGGTGATCGGATTTGTAGTCGGTGTGGTTCTCTGCGCCATCCTGCAGAGCTCTTCCGCCGCGGTCGGCGTCATTCAGGCACTGGCCATGCAGGGACTGATGCCGCTTCATTTTGCCGCCTTTATCATCTGCGGTATCAACGTTGGCTCTTCCACGCCGCCGATTCTCTCCGCAATCAATGCGAGAAACAATGCCAAGCGGGCGGCGATGATTTATCTGATTTTTAATGTGGTCGGCGCGATCATTTTTGTCCCGCTTACGCTCCTGCTGCCGATTACCAGCTGGATTGAGGCAGTCGTACCAAGCGCGATGTTTCAGGTTTCCCTTTATCATATTCTGTTTAAGGTGGTGACGGGTCTGATTCTGCTGCCGCTGACGGATCTGGTCGTGAAATGGACTTACCGGATTATTCCGAAGCAGGCGCACGAGAACGCATTCCGTCTGGAATACATAGATAAGAATATGCAGGTAGCCTCCCCGGCTGTTGTGATGCTGCAGGTTGGCCGCGAGGTAGAGCGTATGGGACGCCTGGCGAGGGAAAACCTGGTTCGGGCAAAAACCATTGTGACCAATCAGAACATGGCCGGGATCAAGGAGCTGCGCGATACGGAGGATGTGATCGATTATCTTGCTTCCGAGATCACGGAATATCTGACCACGATCAATGCGGCCGAGATGCCGGCGAGCGTTTCCCGCTACATGAGCAGCGCATTCCATGCGATTAACGATCTGGAGCGAATTGCCGATCATGCGGTGGTGATCACCGGGCAGACGGAGACAAATGTAGAGGCAGGAGAACCATATTCCGAGCAGGCACAGCAGGAGCTGCTAGAGATCTTTGATCTGGATTTGCAGCTTTATGACATCGCGATGGGACTGTTTAGCCGACACAGCATCACCCCGGAGGACTGGGTCGAGATTCGCAAGAGAGAGCACCGGATCACGAAGAAAATTTCCAAAGCGCAGGCAGGCCACATGGAGCGTCTGAAAGATGGGCAGTGCTCGTTTGAGAAAGGCCTGACATTTGTTGAGATTCTCGACAGCTTCGGGCGTATCGCGGCACACTCCGTGAATATCGCGGAGGAGAGCGGACCGGAAGTGCTCGGCGGGATGCTCAAGACGGAAAATAATTGAGTGAAAACATAGTGTTTCCGGCTGGCGGTTAGATGATAGAAAACGGGTAAAAACGGTTGACAAAAAAAAATCGTACTGCTATCATTTCAGTATGGTTGAACAAAGACGTTCTTCCTTTTGGCAGGACGTCTTTCTTTGTCTGACAGAAAAGCTTTTTGGATTTTTCCAGCGGGCAAAATCCTTAAGGGGTATGATACTACGGATTGCTACGTGCTTCGCACTCTCGCAATCCTAAAAACACTCAGAATCCGCTCATTTTGACCAAAAATCATGGTCAAAATGGCTACTTCTTCGTGTTTTTGCGGTCCCCAAGGTCATGAATAGGAACGCAAGCGTTCCATTCCTGACCTTTTGTCCCTTGTATCATATTATCCATTTATATAAAAGGAGAAGCGAATATGAGTAAATATACCAGAGAAGACATATACAGAATTGTGGAGGAAGAGGATGTGCAGTTTATCCGGCTGCAGTTTACGGATATGTTTGGCACGTTGAAGAATGTCGCGGTAACGGTGAATCAGCTTGACCGCGTCCTGGCGAATAAGGTCACGTTTGACGGCGCGTCGATTGAGGGATTTACACGGATTGAACGGTCGGATCTGTGTCTGCATCCGGATCTGGATACATTTCTGATCTTTCCGTGGAGGCCGCAGAATGGCAAGGTGGCGCGTTTTCTCTGCGACATCTGCTACGCGGATGGAACCCCTTTTGGCGGGGATCCGCGCTATATTCTGAAAAATGTGATTGCCGAAGCGGCAAAGATGGGCTACACACTGGAAGTAGGGCCGGAGTGTGAGTTTTTCCTGTTCCACACGGATGATGAGGGCAGGCCGACGACGGTGACGCATGAGCAGGCAGGATATTTTGATATCGCGCCGATTGATCTGGGGGAAAATGCCAGAAGAGATATGATCCTGACGATGGAGGAGATGGGATATATAGTAGAGTCTTCTCACCACGAGGCGGCCCCGGCGCAGCATGAGATTGATTTGCGCTACGATGAGGCGCTTCGCTCCGCGGATGGCATTATGACCTTTCGTCTTGCGGTGAAGACCGTCGCGAAGCGGCATGGTCTGCACGCATCCTTTATGCCGAAGCCGATTGCGGGTGTGAACGGCTCCGGGATGCATATCAATATGTCTCTGACACACGAAGGGAAAAATGTTTTCTACGATGAGACGGATCCGATTCATTTAAGTCAGGAGGGGCGCTGGTTTATCGGCGGTCTGTTAAAGCATATCCGTGCGGTGACTGCGGTGACGAATCCGATCGTCAATTCATATAAGAGACTGGTGCCGGGGTTTGAGGCGCCGGTGCATGTGGCGTGGTCGGCGAAAAATCGGATTCCGCTGATCCGCATTCCGATTATGGGAAATGGTACGAAGCGTATCGAGCTGAGGAGCCCGGATGGCGCGAGCAATCCGTATCTGGCGCTTGCGGTCTGCATGGCGGCCGGATTGGACGGCATCCGCAATCAGATTACCCCGCCGGAGAGCATCGATGAGAACCTACACGCGCTGACCGCAGAGGACCTGAAAGCAAAAGGTGTGGAGCGCCTGCCTGTCACGCTGCTGGAAGCGGTGGAGGCGCTGGAGGCAGACGCATTCATTTGCGGCGTTCTCGGCGAGCATGTGACAAAACGTTATATTAAGGCGAAGAAGGAAGAGTGGGAAGAATACCAGGCAAGTGTGAGTGAGTGGGAGCTGAAGCGCTATCTTGCAAGAGTCTGATGCCCCTGTCATAAGAAAGAAGCTTCAACGCACATGACGCTTAGGATTTGCCTGACCTCAGGCATCCGGCGAGGTGTGAGCTAGTATGGCAGGAGGATACACATGACGAATGTAAATATAGTGGTAGTATTTCCCAAACCCGAAGACGCGAAAAGTGTCCGGAATCTGCTGATCCGCAGCGGATACGGGGTTCGTGCGGTCTGTACGAGCGGCGCGCAGGCGCTCTCGGCGGCGGATCGGCTGGGCTCCGGAGTGATTGTCTGCGGATACAAGTTTGCGGATATGGTCTATTCTGAGCTTTTTGAGGATATGCCGTCTTCTTTTGGAATGCTCCTTGTCGCGTCCGCGCGGGCAGTCAGTGAGGGAATATCTGATGGCGTCCTCTGCGTAACCATGCCGTTTCACGTAAATGACCTGCTGGATTCTCTGGAGACCGTGATCGCCCAGATGGAGCGGCGCAGGCGGCGGAAACGCTCGATGGCGCCGCAGCGCAGTGAGGAAGAAAAAAAGCTGATCGAGGAGGCGAAATCTCTTCTGATGGAGCGCAATGGCATGACAGAAGAAGAAGCGCACCATTACCTGCAAAAGACCAGTATGGACAGCGGCACCAATATGGTAGAGACCGCGCAGATGCTGTTTGCGCTGATGCGGTAGGAAGCCTGTTTTCGGCTTCTGTTTTGGAAAAGATTGATGACATTTTGGAAAGCCTGGAAAAGATTGCAAGAAAGATTTTTATTATGGATTATGCAAAGGCGGCTTAGCGGCTGCGGATTTATTTGAAGAAGCCGCAGGCAAGTGCAGGAGGATGGAAATGAGATTCACGAAAATGCATGGCCTTGGAAATGATTACGTGTATGTCAACTGCCTTCAGGAAACCGTCGAGCATCCCTCGGAAGTGGCGATACGGGTCAGTGACCGCCATTTTGGGATCGGTTCAGACGGCCTGATTCTGATCAAACCGTCTGACAAAGCGGATTTTCAGATGGAGATGTATAATGCGGATGGTTCTTTGGGCGCGATGTGCGGCAATGGCATCCGCTGCGTGGCAAAGTATGTTTATGATTATGGCCTGACCGATAAGACGCGGATCAGCGTGGAGACTGCCAGCGGGATCAAATATCTGGATTTGACGATAGAGCAGTCTCGGCAGGATCCGGATTGTGCGAATGCGCGGGGGAAGGTCAGCCTGGTTCGCGTGGATATGGGAGCTCCGATTCTGGAGCCTGTGCAGATTCCGGTGGACAGTTCGTTTTTCCATCCGCTTTCTGTTATTTCATCAGAAGACGATACACGGATGGCTGTCAGGCCGATTATCAGCAGAGAAATGCTGGTTGATTCTAAAACATACGCCGTCACCTGTGTATCCATGGGAAACCCGCACTGTATCGTCCCGATTGAGGATGTGGATGGTTTGGAAATTGAGAAGATCGGACCGCTTTTTGAGACGCATCCGGCTTTTCCGGATCGGGTGAATACAGAATTTATAAAGGTGATTGACCGTCATACAGTACAGATGCGCGTCTGGGAGCGCGGCTCCGGCGAGACCCTGGCCTGCGGCACAGGCGCCTGCGCGGTAGCAGTGGCATGTACTTTAAATAAATGGACGGACAATGAGGTGACCGTGAAGCTTCGCGGAGGAGATCTGCGGATTACCTGGGATCGGGAGCAGAATACGGTCTATATGACCGGATCGGCGACAACGGTATTTGAGGGAGAAATAATTCTCTGAAAAATATAAAACTTAGGAGGCTACTATGTTCAAGATCAACGACAACTATTTAAAACTTCCCGGCAGCTATCTTTTCTCGACAATAGCGAAGAAGGTCAGCGCCTTCCAGGCGGCGAACCCGGATAAAACGGTGATTCGCCTTGGCATCGGCGATGTGACGCAGCCGCTTGCCCCGGCCATCATTGACGCGCTGCACGGCGCAGTGGATGAGATGGGAAAAGCAGAGACTTTCCATGGCTACGCACCGGATCTCGGCTATGAGTTCCTGCGTACGGCGATCGCGAAAAATGATTACGCGGACCGCGGCTGTGATATTGCGGCGGATGAGATTTTTGTTTCCGACGGAGCGAAGTGCGACTCCGGCAATATTCAGGAGATTTTCAGCGTAGACAATAAAATCGCTGTCTGCGACCCGGTCTATCCGGTTTATGTCGATACGAACGTAATGGCTGGCCGCACCGGCACCTATGATCCGAAAACGGAGATGTGGAGCGATGTGATTTATATGCCGTGTACCGAGGCAAACAATTTCTCTCCGGAGCTTCCGAAGGAGACCCCGGACATTATCTATCTGTGTTTCCCGAACAACCCGACCGGCGCGACCATTACAAAGGCGCAGCTGCAGGAGTGGGTGGATTACGCGAACCGGGTTGGTGCGGTCATTATCTATGACGCGGCATATGAGGCTTATATTTCTGAGGAGGATGTGCCGCACACAATTTTCGAGTGCGAGGGTGCACGTACCTGCGCGATTGAGCTGAAATCTTTCTCGAAAAACGCGGGCTTTACAGGCACCCGGCTTGGGTATACCGTTATCCCGAAGGATTTGAAGTGCGGTGATGTGATGCTGCATTCCCTCTGGGCACGCCGCCACGGCACGAAATACAACGGAGCGCCCTACATTCAGCAGCGCGCGGGTGAGGCCGTCTACTCACCGGAAGGCAAGGTGCAGCTCGCGAAGCAGGTGGCTTATTACATGAATAATGCGAAGGTTATTAAGGAAGGCCTTCAGGAGGCTGGCTATACCGTTTCCGGCGGCGTCAACGCGCCGTATATCTGGCTCAAGACGCCGGATGGGATGACATCCTGGGAGTTCTTTGATTATTTGCTGGAGAAGGCAAACGTTGTCGGCACACCGGGATCCGGCTTTGGACCAAGCGGAGAAGGGTATTTCCGGCTGACCGCGTTCGGCACCTATGAGAATAGTGTAGCCGCACTGGAGCGGATCAAACAAATGTAAACGCACTATGAAGAACAGGGGACAGACTGTATCAGGGAACTGTCCTCTGTTTTTTGATGCGCAGGGCTGCGAGAGGTATTTTCCGGCTGCCGCCGTGCTATGATGCTTCATAAAAGTACAGATAGAACATGGGAACCTTTGGTTATAAGTGAGACGATTATCCGGAGATCATATAGAATGGATTATAAAAGATTCGTGGATTTAAAACAGATTGAATGCCTTGTGGCCTGCGCACAGACTGGTTCGGTTACCAAAGCGGCCGAAGTATTGCATATGTCGCAGCCGAGTGTAAGCAAAGCGATTAAAACGATGGAGGAGGCACTTGGCGTACAGCTTTTTAGCCGATACGCGAAAGGGATGTCCCTGACGAGGGAAGGAGAGTCTGCCTACCGCTATGCGAAAGACATACTGGAGGATCTGGACAAAATACAGGATATCCATGCAAAACAGACGATAGAAACACTTCGTATGTCCAACAATCCGAGCTCGTGGTTTGCGGATGTTTTTCTGGCGTTTTACACAGAACATCAGGAGGAAGATTTGCATTATCAGATCTATACGACGGGAACACGCGAAATCGTGCAGAGAGTGGAAGACAGAAAAGATGATGTGGGGTTTGTATATGTGATCAAAAATCAGAAGGCAGTTTTTGAGTATTATCTGAGCCGGAATTATCTGGAGTTTACTCCTCTGGCGGAAACGTACGTGGCTCTTTTTTCGGGGGAAAAGAATAACTCTGAAAATATACAGAAACAGGATGCGGGATTGTCTGCTTTGCGTCTGGTCCAGAGGTTCCCGGATGAGTTTTCTCCGGACAATTATTGGGATATTATAGATGCAAGCGGACATTCCACGGAGAATGCGGAAACCGTAGTGACAACGAACAGTGAATATATCATGACAAGGCTATTGCAGCAAAGTGATTTGTCAAATATCAGTGCTGCCTGGCTGACGCAGGAAAAACCGTCGGAGCTGACTGCGAGCCGGATGACGGGGTTAAAGGAAGATCAGATTATATTTGGTTTTGTAAAACGCCGGGGGGAGGCGCTTCCGGAAGGTGTGGCAATGTTTGTGGATTACGTGAAGATGATTTTGGATGCGGGAATAGAAAAACCAGTCTGAGACGGGCTGGTTTTTCTATTCCTACAAAACATAGATCTCTATATCAAATACGAATAGCCAGATAACCCCGGGTGGGGCTTGCTTCAAAGAAAATGGGGTTTATAATCATTTACTATAAAAGTGTCATCAGTCGTTTGGGCTCATGCCTTGTCTGCACGGCTGAGAGCATGAAGTTTAGTAAGAATAAATGAACAGTATAAACCCTTCAGGAGGCAAGAATGAAAAAGAGATTGTTTACTAAGCTGCTTATAACGGGCGCGCTGATTACAGCGCTTACTGCGGGAGCGACACTGGTATCACAGGCGTCCGGGCATATGGTATTCGGACAGACCCAGACATACAGCTCCCTCGACCCGAGTAATGAATATGACGGCTGGATGATCGAACGCGCGGGCGTTGGCGAGACGCTGACGAAACTGGATTCCTCTATGAATACCGTCGGCTGGCTGGCAGAGGATGATTATTCTGTTTCAGAGGATGGCCTGACGTGGACCTTCACGATTAAGGATGAGGTCTGCTTTTCAAATGGAACAAAGCTGACGGCGGAGATGGCAATGGCGTCGATCCAGTATGATTTTGACAATTCCGCGCGTGCAGCGGATTTTTTCTCACTGGATTCCATGACGGCGGACGGACAGACACTGACGATCACGACGACCGAGCCGGCACCGACGCTTCCGGGAATGCTCGCGGATCCGTTTTTTGTGATCTTTGATACGACGGTGGATCTGACCAATCTGGCGGATGAAGGCCCGATCTGCACTGGTCCGTATGTGATCGAGAGCAATGACCAGATTTCTATGACACTGAATGTAGTGAAAAACGAGAATTACTGGGACGGAGAGCCGCAGCTGGATTCCATTGAGTTCCTGCAGTTCCAGGATCCATCCGTTATGAATCTTTCCTTCCAGGCGGGAGAACTGGACGCCTGCTATGGCCTTAGCACATCGGATGCGGCCGCTTATATGGAGGATGACAATTACATTCTGGAAATGAGCAACGGACTTCGCACGGACTGGGGGCTGATGAACCAGAACGGTTTGCTTAGTGATAAGTCGCTGCGTGTCGCCTTGCTGGAATGTCTGGATATGGAGACGATCTGCGAGGTACAGCTGAATGGAATGTTCCAGGCAGGCAATACGCCGTTTGCTTCGGAAGCGCTTGGTGTAAACGATCTGGAAAATCCGTATTCTTATGACATGGAAGATGCGGCCGCGGTTCTTGCGGAGGCGGGATACGCGGACACAGACGGAGACGGGATTATTGAGACGGCAGATGGCACGCCGGTTGTCCTGGAGGTTTACTCCTACACGACAAGAGCGGAACTGCCGATTATCTGTGAAGCGCTCCAGTATTCTGCAAGCACGCTTGGTATCCAGATCAACATCAATTATGTGCAGGATCTCTGGGCAGATACCATTCAGAACGGCAGCTATGACATCTGCATTTTCAACAGCAGCGGATTTCATTCCGGCGACGCAGCAGTATTCCTTCAGCAGTATTTCAAAAGCGACGCGGTTTACAATGCGTATGGTTATGCAAACGAGGAAGTGGACGCGTTGATCACGTCCCTTGAGAACGTATTTGATACGGAAGAACGTGTGGAAATCGAGCGGGAGATTTCCCAGATACTGATGGATGACGCCTGCTGCGCGTTCTACAGCTACCCGACGATTTACATAGCTGCGAAAAATACAGTAAGCGGCCTGGAATGCACTCCGGCGGATTACTACTGGGTTACGGCGGATGTGGCGATTGCGGAATAAATCTTCAGGCGGCGATTTTTTACTGCACCACTATATGGAAAGTTGTATGCAGTGAATTGCCTGACGGCAGGTACGCAGAAATATGGTAACTACTTAGGACAGTACTTTACATTTGTAGAGAAGCATGTACGAAAATGAGTATCTAAATATGTATTTTCAGACATGGAGAGGCAGGCATGGAGATACTTGCTTCTCCGTCCTGCTATATGTCATATTTTGATGCTATGCCTGTAAAGCGGTTTCCATATCTTATTTGTCTAAAATGGAATTTGGTCTGATTCACAGACCAGGGAGGTATCTATGAATGCGAGGCAAATCGGGAAACGGCTCCTTCAGATGGGAATCGTTCTGTTTGGGATCAGTTTCTTTACATTTATTTTGACCTATCTGTCGCCGGGCGATCCGGTTACCGCGATGTATTCCGCGAGCGGCTCTATGCCCAGTGAAGCGGTGCTGGAGGCGACAAGGGAAGAGCTGGGGCTGAACGAGCCATTTCTCGTCCAGTACTGGAACTGGCTGACCGGATGCCTGCAAGGGGATTTTGGTACTTCCTACTCCATGCACAAGCCTGTTCTGCAGCTGCTGTCCTCGCGGCTCTGGCCGACGCTGAAGCTTGCGCTTACTTCCCTGGTGATCATGCTGGCGATAGCGGTGCCGTTTGGAATGCTTTCCGCTGTATACCATGGCAAAGCGATTGATTACCTGGTGCGGCTGTTTACCTTTTTGGGCGTGTCCATGCCGAATTTCTGGGTGGGCATGCTTTTGCTGTATTTTTTTGCTATTCAGCTGAAAATTCTGCCGGTTGTATCCTCCGGAGGGGGATGGAAACAAATCATTCTTCCGGCTCTGACGCTGGCGTTTGCCATGGTGGGAAAATATACCAGGCAGGTGCGCACTGCCGTACTGGAAGAGCTGAATCAGGATTACGTCATCGGCGCGCGGGCGCGAGGCATCAAAGAAAGCACCATATTGTGGAGACACGTGTTTCCAAATGCGCTGCTGCCGCTGGTGACCATGCTTGGGCTTTCCCTGGGCTCCCTGCTCGGGGGAACCGCTGTGGTGGAAGTGATTTTTTCCTATCCGGGGCTGGGCAATCTGGCGGTGACTTCTATCAGCGCCAGAGATTATCCGATGATTCAGGGGTATGTCCTCTGGATCGCGTTGATTTATATGGCGATAAATCTGATTGTGGATATTTCTTATGATGTTCTGGATCCGCGTATACGGGAAAATGAAAACGCGGCGGCGGAAAAATGGTTTCAATAACCCCCGGGGAGGCTTATCAAATGGGCAGATGCCTGTTATAATCGACCGAAACAAGTGCAGCGGCAGCAGCGCCCGACGATAGCTGGAAAAGTCATATGCTGCTCTGTGCATAAAAAAGGATGGACGAATTTGGATGGATAAGGCAAAGAGCATAAAAGAAGACGTGGTTTCTTATTGGGGTGCGAGATCGCAGGACTTTGCGGCACAGCGAAAAAGAGAACTGGAAAGCAGTAAGGCCGGGCGGTGGAAAAAAGAGATTCTGCCTTTTCTTCCGAAAGACCGCAAAGAAACGAGGATTCTTGACGTTGGCACCGGAAGCGGTTTTTTCCCGATTTTGCTGGCGGAGGAAGGATATGAGAAGGTAACCGGTATCGATCTGACGCCGGAAATGATTGAGAGGGCGAAAGACTTGTCCCAGGGACTTGTGCCGGCGCCTTCCTTTTTTGTCATGGACGCGGAAAAGCCGGATTTTGAAAAGGAAGCTTTTGATGTGATCCTGACGAGAAACCTGACCTGGACGCTGCCGCACCCGGATCTGGCGTACCGCGAGTGGTATCGGCTGCTGAAAATGGGCGGGCTTTTGCTGAACTTTGACGCGGATTACGGGGAAGAGGAGGAGTCGTCTGTAGAGCTTCCGGAAAACCACGCGCATAAAGGGATTGCTTCAGAACTGATGCGAAAACACGACCAGATCATGGCTGCGCTTCCGAACAGCTATCTGAAGCGGCCGGGGACAGATGTGGAACTGCTGAAGCTGGCAGGGTTCTCCACTGTCACGGTAGACTTTCAGGTGAGCGACCGGGTATATAGAGAGATTGATGAGTTTTATAACCCGGTGCGGATGTTTAAATTGTGCGCGAAGAAGTGACGTTTTGAAGTTTTTTTATGGGGCAATATACATAAATTCGATCAAATATCAATTCGGGACATAAAAAGGATGGTTCGATATGTGAAATGACGACCGACAGCAGCCTGAGAATGAGGGTGGCTGTCGTAAATGAGGAGACCTTTGCGATTTCCTTTTATCTGGATGGAAAGAAAGAAGAAAAATCGTATACGATCCAGGAGAAACAGGAACAAAGGCCGGAGGTTCAGATAGCGGAGCAGGGAGATCGGATCAGCATCCGTACCGCTTCCCTGATCCTGCAGATTGACCGGACTTATCCCTTTGTGGGCGCTCGGGTTTATGCAGAGCAAATATAAATGGCATCCCAGATGGAAAGGTTTAAGTCCGGAGAAGATCAGACAGTATCGGAAAGAAGGCATTCACTTTATGATCTCGATCCGGTTTTACTGTCGTGAAGCCGGGCATATCGGTTTGGTGCTAAAAACTATCGTGCTACTGCTACTCTCCACATTCTGTTATTCATTGGATAAGAAGCTTCCGCATATTCTTCCACGGAGTTCGTGTACTGTTCCGGAAGGTTAGCAAAATCGCCGTGGCATGCCTCATAAAGGTTGGTGAGGGCACGCGTTTCATATACAGACAGAGTCGCTGCATCCCGATGCTTCTGAACAAGTGCGTTCAATTTTGACATAATATTCATAATCATACTCCTCACTTTCTGAGTGACTTTTTCTTCACTCGTCTGCATTATAGGAGTAATGAAAAAGAAAAAACAGGTGATTTATTGACCTGTTTTAAGGCGATATTGACTTTTTCGCTTCTTGCCAGATAGCAAATCGTTTCTGCACCTCATGTTCAGGAGAGTTGGTTTTGCAACGTGGAGGTGCGGAAAGAGACCAGATTTCTGCCGGTATCAGGACTCACATTTCACCGAAATCTTTGTAATATAATCCTTTTTATCCATTACCGTCAGTTCATCCCAGATGGCTTCCTTGTAGACAAATTCACCGGTTTGCAGGTGATGCTCATCCGTATAAGCCGCAAAAGAGCGCAGGGCGTCATCCGCATCGTAATAATCGCCTTTCAGATAGACAGTGAGATACGCTCCGGCAGGTTTTTTCAGGCAATGGTATTCAGGGTAGAGACGATCCGTCTTTGTGATAAAGTAGGCGTAGCGGTCAAAGCGTTCTTCACGGATATCCTGCATCGCCAGAACTGCGCCGAAGGGATGGCCGAAATTCAGCTGCAGGGAATAGGAAGAGGCAATGTGGTCTGTCAGAGCCGGAAAGAGGATGTCGTGATCCGACGTATTCAGGCGTTCGGTAGCCAGATAGTATTCGGTGGGCTGGTTCTCTATGGTGATGTCACTGACGCGGTCATGGAAAACAATGTTCTCTCCGGTGCGGATCAGGCTGCGTTTAGCCTCTATGACTTGGCGGATGCGTGTAAAGTGCGTAAGCATCCTTTCTACTTCCCTCATCTGATTTTCCAGCAGATGATCCAGCTCGTCGGGCGTCCGGTTTTCGATGAATGAGCGGATTTCGCCAAGCGGCATTCCAAGATCCTTGAGGCAGCGGATGGTAAAAAAGACATCGCATTGGCTTTCGGAGTAATAGCGATACCCGTTTTCATCTGTGAAAGCCGGGTGGAAGAGGCCGATCTCGTCATAGTGGATCAGGGTTCGCCTGCTGGTGCCGCAGATCTTCGCGAAATCACTTGTCTTGATGCATGGTTTTGAAAATTTCTGCATAATTATTCATTTTCTCCTTGACATGAACGTTACGTTACACTTTATTATAACGGAAGCAAGAGTGAAGTCAAGTGTAACTGTTCAAAAACTGACTATGGTTTTATACCCATGTCATGCAGCGGACTCAGGTTGCAGAGAAGGATTATGGCTGGTGAAAGTGCTGCATGGGAGCAAAGTTCAGAGAAAGGAAAGAGAAATGCCACAATTAAGCAAGCGAGTAGGAACTTTTACGGATTCCGTGATCCGGCGGATGACACGGATCAGCGATCATTATGGGGCGATCAATCTGTCGCAGGGCTTTCCGGATTTTGATCCGCCAAAGCCGATCATGGATGCCCTGGCCAGGGCGGCTTACGAGGGACCGCACCAGTATTCGATCACTTTTGGAGCTCAGAATTTTCGTGAGGCTCTGGCCGAAAAACAAGGCAGGGCGATCGGACGCACCATTGACCCGGAGACGGAGATTGTCGTTACCTGCGGCGGGACAGAGGCAATGATGTGCGCGATGATGACGATCTGCAATCCCGGCGATAAGGTAATGGTCTTTTCACCGTTTTACGAGAATTACGGAGCAGACGCGATCCTGTCTGGGGCGGAGCCGATCTATATTCCGCTCGTTCCGCCAGAATATCAGTTTGATCCCGCGCTGATCGAGGACGGCTTCCGCCAGGGGGCAAAGGCGATTATTGTCTGCAATCCGTCGAATCCCTGCGGAAAGGTGTTTACCCGCGAGGAACTGACCATGATCGGGAAGCTGGCGGTGAAATACGACGCATTTGTTGTTACGGATGAGGTGTACGAACACATGGTATACGCACCCAATCAGCACATCTGCATGGCTTCTCTGCCGGGAATGTATGAGAACACGATTACCTGCAACTCGCTGTCAAAGACCTATTCGATCACCGGGTGGAGGCTTGGATATCTGATCGGACCGGCTGAGGTGATTGAGAACGCCAAAAAGATACATGATTTTCTGACTGTGGGTGCGGCTGCCCCATTACAGGAAGCTGCCGCAGTGGGACTGCGGTTTGACGAGAGCTATTATGAGGAGTTAAGAGAAAAATATACGAAAAAACGCGATTTCTTCCTTGCCGGACTGGATCAGGCCGGGTTAAAGCATAATGTCCCGCAGGGCACGTATTTTGTCATGATCGATATTCAGGAATTTCTGGATCTGCCTCAGTTTTCTGGTTATTCCGATCTGCAGTTCTGCGAATGGATGATTCGGGAGATTGGCGTTGCCGCGGTGCCGGGCTCCAGCTTTTTCCGGGAACCGATTAACAACTATATCCGGATGCATTTTGCGCGGGAGGAGTCCACGCTCGCAGAAGTGATCCGCAGGCTGTGCAGGATGGGAGAACAAAAATGAAAAATGAAAATACAAATATAAATGTGAGCAATCTCAACATGAAGAATCTGCTGAAATTCATTTTCGGCTCAGCGTTCGGCATTCTGATGTTTCTGGTGCCGGTTCCTCAGGGCGATTCGTTTACGACGCTTTTGGACTATATCAAAACTTTTTTGAAAAATCTGTTCGGCGTGTCGCTGCCTTACATACTGATGATTTTAATGATTGTGTCCGGTGTGCTGACGTTGTACAATTTTATCTGCAAACCAGAGTGGATTCAGAAAAACAATTATCTGAGGAAAGGCTTCTCTGCCTCGCCTTTTTATCTGATTTCCAAAGAGGTCGGTATGCTTGTCTCCATTATGGTGGTGCTCGGCTTCGGACCGGAGTGGATTCTCTCCGCAGACACGGGCGCGTCGATGGTTGATCTCTCCTGTACCTTGGTCTGCATCGTGATCAGCTTTAGCTTCCTGCTGCCGTTTCTGACGGACTGCGGGATTATGGAATTCTTCGGCGTGATTCTCCGGCCGGTGGTTCATCCGCTCTTCCGGGTGCCGGGGCGGGCGTCGGTGGATCTGATTGCTTCCTGGTTCGGCGCGTCCAACGCCGCTGCGATTCTGACCAGAGAGCAGTATATGAAAGGCTTTTATACCAATGTGGAGTCGGTCAAGACCCGGTTTGTGATCGGCGCGCTTTCTCTGGTGCAGATTATTTACCTGACCGAGGTAGGCACGATCATCATTAAGAGTGAAATTCCGCTGAACATCGGCAAGCTGTTTATCGTTTTCCTGGAGAGGACACTGATCGCGATACCGCTGCTGGTGCTGTGTGCGAATTTGTTCCTGTAAATATGTCCTTGTACAGCTTCCGGCAGATGAGGGAGAGGCGAGGCATTTGCCTCTCTTTACCCTCAGCCCGTGCCGCGAGTATAAATATCCTCCAGCGTCAGCAGCGTTACTTCGCCGTTTTCCGCCAGATCAAGCAGAGATTGCGTAAACCCGCCTTTGGAAAAAATATAATAATGAAACACTCCGTTTTTTCGAAAAACAGATGCATATCTGCGAAGCAGCTCCAGTTCGTCCACGCCGATCTTTTCATTGCGGTATTTGCAGGAACCGATCAAATACTCGTTTCCTTCGAGCGGAATTCCCACAAGATCGATCTGGATTTCTTTCCGGCTTTCCGAGTCGGTTCCCCACCATTGTCCGACATCATTCAGGACAATGGGCAGATTCTGTTCATAAAGAAGCAGGTAGTCCCGGCACATTTTTTCAAAAATGATGCCCATATAATCAGAAAGATTGCACTGTACCGCCTGCTTGTAAACGGAGTGGAGCCTTCCAGCATTGATAATCGACATATTGTGAGGGACGAACCGATACCAGAACCGAAAGAAATTATCATCGATTTGGTAAATTGTCTTCTTTCCCGGCTTTTCCCCGATCGGAAATTCTTTTCTGAGAATTCCCAGATCCAGGAGAACTTTTAAATATTTTGCGCAGACTCCGGACTCCAGTCCGGATTTTGTGGCAATTTCATTTGCACGGCTTGCACCGTCGGCAATCGAGGATATCACAGAATTGTAAATAGCCGGTTCCCGGAGCTCCTGTTTCAGGAGATTTTCCGGCTCTTCAAACAGGTAGGCGGATGGATCGAACAGGTTTTCCAGAAGCGCCTCCTCCAGGTCATCTTCTACTTCCAGTTTGTTTATATAATGCGGGATACCGCCCGTGATTCCATACAAAAGTGCCTGATCTTCCGCAGACAGTTCCGGATGAAATACGGTCATTTCTCTGTAATTTAACGCAGAAATCTTATATTGAGCAGTGCGCCGTCCATACAATGGACTTTCATACCCCAGCACCTGATATTCCATAAAACTCATAGAAGAGCCGCATAAAATCAGAAACAGCTGGCTGTTTTGCCACTTATGGTCGATTTCGTGCTGAAGGCGTGAGGAGATGGATTCTTCCGCTTTGGCGAGGTACGGATATTCATCGATGACAAATACCAGCCTTTGATTGACGGCCAGTTCACCGATAGCGTCCAGCGCGTCAGCATAGCTGTGGTAAGTGGGTGCATTCACGGCGCCCGGATTCTGACAGGTGTAAATAGCCTTTGATAAGGCTTCCAGATTTTCGCGGGATGATGCGTTCAGCGCAGAAAAATAGACCACAGGCTTGTCTTTGCAAAACTCGTTGATCAGCGAAGTCTTGCCAACACGCCGTCTTCCGTAAATGATAATACATTCGAAATGCCTTTTTTTGTATCGCTGTTCCATTGAGAGCAGCTCTTTCTCACGGCAATAAAACATCTGGGACTCCTTTTTGTATAAACTATCCGTGTGGATAGCGTTCGCGACGATACGCAGGCGGCAGAGAAATCTTCTGACGGCGAATGCTGTGTCGAAAAACGGGGGGGGACAGAATAATTACCAACTCATGAGTTGGTATATTATGAGTTTATTATAATGAGCTTATAAAAAATGTCAAGCGATAAGGTGATAAGGAGAAATAAAAATGAATGCATTTTGCTAAATATCATGTTAAAATAATAAAAAGGTAGAAAAGCCGGAGGTGATAGTAAAATGCAGACAACCTATGTACGGGAATTTCTGGTGGTAGCGGATACGCTCAATTATGCGGAGGCGGCGAAAAGGCTTTATACTTCTCATTCCAGCCTGTTTAAACATATCAAAGCACTGGAGGACGATATCGGAGGCAGTTTATTTGAAAGAGAAGGACATTCGATTTCCCTGAGCGAATTTGGCCAGGAGTTCCTGCCTCACGCCAGAAGGCTGATTGAGGACGAGGACTGGTGCCTGGGAGATCTGGCCAAATGGAAAGCAGACTTGAATGAGAGCATTACTTTCACGGCTGATTATCGGATTGTGGATATGGTGACGCAGTTTCACCGGAAATATCCGCATTATATCATTCATAATCTGGAGAAAGAGAACCGGAATCAGTCAATTCAGATGCTTGCCAAAGGGGAGATTGACGCGGCTCTTCTTTGCGATGAGGAACTGGATCCGGAGCTGTTTGACCGAATTCCGTTTGCTGTGGATACTATGGCGATTGTGCTGCCGGTGCGCCATCCGCTGGCAGGGGAGACTTCGATTCGTCTGGAGCAGCTTAAGAACGAGAACTTTATTATGCTGCCCACGGAGAGTCGGCATTTTGATTATTGTCGGCGTGCCTTTGCTGATGCGCATTTCACGCCGCGGATTTCTATGATTTGCGCCCGGGGAGATGCGGTGGTACAGAATATTGTAGACAGCGGCGGCTGTTCAATTATGATGAAGAAGCTGACGATGCGGCAGAATGAGGGGAAGATCGCGATTGTCCCATTGGAGCCGGAAATTGAAGTACACGTAGACCTCTGGGTCCGGAAGAACCGGAGGCGCTCTATGGCGGTGCAGGATTTTATCCGCTTTGTACGGCAGAAGATAGAAGAAAACGGAAACGAAAATACCGGAAAATAAAGAAAACAGAAGATTAGAAAGAGAAGAAGTCTGAGGTGAAAAAGCTCAGACTTCTTTTTGTGCAATTTGTCGTTTCTGAAATGGAAATTTGCGTTTAATAAGACGAAATGCCCAGCATATTGACAAAAATAAAAAACTAAATTAGTATTTTATCAACGATTTTACTACGGGCCTGTAAGTAACGTTTGCGGAATATTGTTAATTGGTAGCTGTGAAGATAAGAGCAGTACCATCGGTAAAAAACAAACAGGAGGATACGATAATGAGAGAAATAACAAGAAGAGATTTTCTGAAAGGCTCCTCAGCGGGAATCCTTGCCGGAGCATTGGGACTGACCATGGGAATACCTATGACAGCGAATGCGGAGATCCTGGATAATGGACGTCTGGACAGTATTGTGATTGGCATGAGCTCTGATCCGCAGGAGTTTTCTCCGTGGAACCCGAATCAGTCCGGCAAGAACCTGGTATGGCATCAGGTTTATGAGTGTCTGTTCGATATGGACGGCGCAGAGTATGTGCCGGTTCTGGCGAAAGGCTATACGGCGGTAGATGAGACGACCTATGATGTGGAGATTTATGATTATATCGTAGACGCAGATGGAAACGCAATTACAGCGGACGATATCATTTATTCCTATCAGGTATTGATTGATTCTGGATATGGTCTGAAATATGATATTTTTGAGGGCATTGAGAAAGTAGATGATTACACAGTTCGCTTTACGTTCAGCACCGACCCAATGGTAGCGATTGGATCACTCGAATTCATCTGGGCCGGCACGGCGATTTTCTCTCAGGCTTCTTATGAGTCACACAACTTTGCAACAGAACCGGTTGCGACCGGTCCGTATGTGATCAGCCAGTATCAGTCCGGTTCCAAGGTGATTCTTGAGGCAAATGACAATTACTGGCAGACTGACGACCTGACCAGACAGAGTCATAAGAGAAATGTACAGACGATCGAATATGATATCATCGCGGAGGCGGCTTCCCAGACGGTGGCTCTGACAACCGGTGCGATTCAGTATTCCGATTATTTTGACTCCTCCAGTCTCTCTGAATTTGAAGAAGGCGGACAGTACGCGGATGACTTTACCGTTTCCTATTCGGACAGCAACATGGTTTATTACCTGGAGTCAAACTGCGTCGCGGGCGGAGTTATGGATGATGTGAACCTGCGTCTGGCAATTTACTATGCGCTGGACAACACACAGATCTGTGCGGCAGTCACTGGCTTTAATCCGGCTTATGATCTGGGTACCAGCATTTTCGCGGATTATGAGGAGAAATGGGAGAGTGAAGAAAATTATATCACAACCTATGATCTGGATCTGGCCAAAGAATATCTTGCGGCTTCCAGCTATAACGGAGAGACTCTGCGCCTCTATACCAGCAGTGATGAAGACTTTAAGAATATGGCTACTATTATTACAGCTCTGCTTGGCCAGCTGGGTGTAACAGTCAGTATGCAGGCGGTGGATAACACGACTCTTCAGACAACTCAGTATGACAACGATGCTTGGGATCTGATGCTGACCTATTGTGCATCCGGTGGATTCTGCATCAGCCTGTCTCAGGTAATTCTGGACAATACGATCAATGATGATGGTCTGACCATCAATAATGTTGATGACGCGACACTGCAGGAGCTGTATGAGCTGTGCAATACCATGGAAGGAAACACGACAGAAAACATGGATGCTCTGCGTGCCCAGTGGATCGATAATGGATATGTATGCCCGATCGCGGTTCCGGTGAATACGACAATCTACAGCAATACGCTGGTAGAGGTCTGCTACGATAACAATCTGAATTATGTTCCGGGCGGATCAACCTACGAAGGGCAGTAAACAACGCCGATACGTAGTTAATACGGATCTGGAGAAAAATAAGATAAACTTCCTCACGGGCTGCGCCTCCCTGCAGCCCGTGAGTTCCTGGGGCAGCGGCGAAATCGCCGTTGCCTTATCAAAAAGGAGAAAACTTTATGGCAAGGTATATTA
>JAJPWX010000037.1 GCA_021205755.1 Lachnospiraceae bacterium
ATTTTTCATTATCAATGATTAGTTAGGAAATAATTGCACAATCTGAAGATAGAAGGGAGGAGCAGTCCGAAATGGAACGCCTGCCATAGTATCCTGTTCCCTTTGCCGCCCGAATCATCTGATCTGTCAGCAGGTACTTTTCACTGGCTCACCCCTTGCGAAATGAATTGTCCCGGACAAACCAGGAAGCCGAACCATCTATTTGTCATTGTACCGTATCTTTTCAAAAAACGCAATAAAAATTTTGTCCATTTTGCATAATTATTTTTTTCTATTTTTATTTTTTCGGTGATTTCGACAATGATTATTCTGGGCGGCATTTGCCATTTTATGTTCGTATAACCTGACTTCGTAAGTGGCGTTCTTTCCCTGTCACACGGATAATGTAAGGTCTTTCAGACCCTGAGCATACAGTTTTACAGTCGTTTTCTTTCCCTGTGTATCAATGATGAGTTGGCATTTCCCGTGAAAGGCCCGCCGCACCGGCAGCTTTTCCGACTCATGGCTTCCAGGATTGCCATTTCCCGTACCAACCAGCCTGCCGCCGCTGATTTCAAAGTGCAATTCTGTATCGGCATCCGGCACCGGTCTGGAATACGCATCCAGCAGTTCAATATTCAGAATTGCAATATCATCCTTTTTTACAGAGCTTCGGTAAACTTCCGCAGAAAGGCTTGCCGCTGCGCCTGTCGTCTCCCGGGTATCGGTCATAACCAGCCTTCCGTCTTTATACCCGAATGTGCTTAATTTCCCGGGAACATAGACAACATCATCCCACCCCAGATATCCGTTTCGCGGGACAGCCTTTTTCCCATAGCTTCTGTCATTTACAAACAGCTCCACCTCATCCAGGTTGCTATAGCAGTAAACAGAAAATGCTTCGCCCTCACATCCTCTGTGATTCCAGTGCGGAAAAATATGCAAAACCGGTTCTCCTGGCGACCACCAGCTCTTATAATAGTAATAATTGTCCTTTTCAAACCCGCAATAGTCAAAAACGCCAAACTGCGTATAGACTGCCGGATACGCCATCGGTGTAGGCTCCCCGCGGTAATCGAAGCCTGTCCAGATAAAAGCTCCGGCGATAAAATTCCTCACGTCAATCATAGCCCAGGCTGTCTCCGCGACATCCTTTTTGACCGCTTTATTCCCATTCTTACATTTCCTGCGATTATCCGGATCCAGAAGATAATACTGTCCCACGCTTTCATCGGTCGCATAGCATCCCCTGGTCCAGCTGTTGGAATCAATCTCTGTCACCAGGATGGGCTGCTTCGGCATGCGGGCATGATAGTCATCCCAAGCTGTCCGGCAATAATTAAAACCCATGATGTCCAGATATCTGGTCACCGGAATGTATTTCTCCGCAGTATCAAAGCGCTCTTTTCCATTCCAGCAGACCACCGCCGAGGTAACGCAGCGCGTCGGATCCAGTTTCTGTATCTCCGCTTTCATCGTCCGGGTCGTCTTTGCCGTCTCCGGTCTGTCCTGTGAAAAAATTTCTTCATTCCCGATGCCCCACAGGAAAACAGACGGATGGTTGCGATCCCGTCTGACCAGAGTCCGCAGTTCTTCCAGATCCTCTTGCGCACTGGACATGCGCCTCGTCTCGCACATCACTAGAAGCCCCAGCCGGTCACAGATATCCAGCAGCTCCCGGCTCTGCTGATGATGGGCGCAGCGATAGGCATTTGCACCCATCTCTTTGATTTTTCTCATCCGGTACTCAATCACCGCATCCGGCATTCCAATGCCAACGCCCGCATGATCCTGATGACAGCAGACGCCCTTTATTTTGACCAATTCTCCATTCAGATAAAAGCCCGTGTCCGCGTCAAAACAGAATTCCCGGATACCGAAAATCACATATTCCTCATCCAGAACCGCGCCATCCTGGAGAATGCGCATTCTTACCTGATATAAGCTTGGATGATCGATGGACCAGAATGCCACATTCTTCATTGACACAGTTTGCTCTGTCAGCCCATTTGCCCACGCTGGAAGCGTCATCGGACAGTCCTGACAAATCCCCAGCGGTTCAAAGGTTCCATTTGCGCTCTCTGCCCCCACTTCCAACGAGATTCTGATATCCGCTGATGTCAGCAATTTATTCCAAATTTCTGATTTTACCGTCACGACCGCACTTTTTTCCTCCAGATTCACCTGGGAAGAAACAAATATCCCGGAAGGGGCAAAATGAACCGGATTGCAGATTTCCATGCGGACGTGGCGGTAGATTCCTCCGCCCTCATACCACCAGCCTTCTCTTCCGGTAGAGTCCACCTTCACAGCGAGCACATTCTCCTGCTCCTCATCCACAAAATCCGTAATGTCGAACCAGAAGCTTGTATAACCGGAAGAATGGCTTCCTATATAATATTCGTTCAGATAGACCTGACAGTCCCGGTATACGCCGTCAAAAAACAGATAAACGCGGCTGTCCTTATCCTCCAGGTTCAGATCAAATTTTTTGCGATACCAGGCGATCCCGCCTTCCAGACATCCGCCGGCAAAATGCCGGCTATCAATGCTCTCCATCTCCGGAATATTAGTCATCTGCTTCTCATGATGCGTCAGGTTCGTATAAGCTCCTTCCACGACAAAATCGTGAGGGAGATCGACACTTCTCCACCCAGAATCATCGAGGCTCCTCGCAGCAGCGCCCGTCTGAAAGCCTCTGGCCTTTGCGCCGCCCCAGTCAGACGTCCTGGTGTGAGGCTCCAGATCACCACGGTAAAACTTCCAATTACGATCCATATTTCTGATTTTGTCCATTGTTTTCTCCTGCATGAGACTTGTCTATTGAATTCCTCACTCCTCAGGGAGATAAGTATTTCTGTATTCTTCCCGGATTTCTTCCGGTACGAGGCTTCCTCCCGTTGCCCATACGATATGGGTTGCCTGCCTTATTTTCTCTTCCAGAGCATTTTGGGCGATATATTCCTGCGTCCGGGGACTGTTTTCCAGCTTTACTGGTCCCTGGAAAGCAGCGCATGCACTGGGTTCCAGAAAAATATCCTCCGTCTCCAGCACATCCCGCATATAGTCATAAAGCTTCCCATCCTGCACGGTAAACTCACCGCTAAGGAGCGGTTTCATTACACCTCCCACAAATCCGGAAGGTCTGCCAACGGCAAGTCCATCCGCATGAGTGAGACCAGTCAGGCCAATGTCCTGCACGGAGATCGCATTGTGAAGTCCGGTACTCATACCCACCAGCATACAGGGAGCCTGCACAGGCTCCACGAAAAAGCAATGTACCGCATCCCCAAATACCTGTTTCAATCCAAAGGTAATGCCGCCCGGCGCTCCGCCGACTCCGCAGGGAATATAGACAAACAATGGATGCTCTGCGTCTACCTGAACCTGCTTTTCCTCAAGCTGGCCAATCAGGCGCTTCGCCGCCACAGCATAACCGAGGAAGAGGTTTCTGGAATTCTCATCATCCACAAAATAGCTCATCGGGTTTTCATCGGATTGTTTTCTTCCGTTCTTTACTGCCTCACTATAATCTGCCTGATACTCAATCACAGTCACGCCATGACTCCGGAGTAAATCCTTCTTCCATTGCTTTGCGTCCGCGGACATATGAACAATCACCTGATATCCCACTGCTGCGCTCATGATTCCGATGCTCATACCAAGATTCCCGGTAGAACCAACCTGTATTGTGTACTGCGCAAAAAATTTCCGGCATTCCGGCTCCGCCAGTTTCGCGTAATCATCGGTCACTTTCAGAATTCCATTCGCAACCGCCAGCTCCTCCGTGTGCTTCAGCACCTCATAAATACCGCCTCTGGCTTTCACAGAACCCGCGATCGCCAGATGGCTGTCCTGTTTCAAAAGAAGACGCCCCTGCAAATGACTGTTGTACTTTTCATTGATACGATTCCGCATATTCGGAATCTCTGTTAAAACTGACTCGATGATGCCGCCACGCGCTTCCGTCTCCGGAAAACATTTCATAATAAACGGAGCAAACCGCTGCAGTCTTGCCTCCGCGTCTTCGATATCCGCCATAGCAAGCTCGCAGGAATTCTTGGCATCTGCAAAAGAAATTTTGTCCGGATTCAGCCAGATCACTTCCTCCGCTGCCTGCATTTTTTTCAGTATCGGAGTTTTACCTATCATTTCTTTGATGCATTCCTTTTTCATCATTTCTCCTGAAATTCATTTTCATCACCCGCAGCTGATATTGCAAAAACTCAGCCCCTTGCAGTACGCCAGCTTCAGCGTCTGCGCTCCGGCTCCCAGCCGGATGCCATCAAAGCGGATATTCCGAATCTCATGCCCCGGGACATCAAATCCGATCAGTTCGATCGCATCACAGTCATGGAGCCGCCCGTCCCCATGTGTGTCCAGATATTTTCCCGTGAGGGTAAGCCGCTCAAAGGTGCAGTTTTCAAACACCGGCGGCACCGGTGCAGGTTCGCCGTCGTCGTTATAGCTGACGCTGTGCATCATCACGCGCGGAATCACACAGTCCCGCACAACAATGTCACGCACATAGCCGCCGCGCTTTTTGGTTGCCTTTATCTCCAGGCCGGACATGGATTGCTCCAGGTCACAGTCCCAGATGCGGACATCCTCAATGCCGCCGCTCATCTCGCTCCCCATGCAGATCCCATGTCCCTGGTGCGACACACAGTCAAAAACCCGGATATGCGCGCATGGCCGCGCAATCTGATATCCCTCCGGGTTTTTTCCGGACTTGATCGCCACAGCGTCATCCCCGGTAAAGAATTCACTGGCAAAGAGCGTACAGTTCGTTGATGAATCCGGATCCCAGCCGTCCCCGTTCCAGACACCCTCCGAGCGGAAGATACAATGATCCGTCACAATCGAGTCGCTGTAGATCATATGGACATTCCAGCTCGCGCCGTTCTCCAGAGTTAGTCCGGAAATGCGAACATTTCTGCAATTGCTGAGGTTGATCAGGCGCGGGCGGAGGCGTCCCGGAATCGTGTGGTCGTTCTCACAGGTCGCAATCAGCTCCTGATTGGCAGCCAGATATTCCTTCATCCGCTCCCTCTCCCGCTCGATCACGCGCAGTCCCAGCGTCTGGCCGCCGCTCGCAATCCGGCCGTTTCCGTAAATCAGGACATTCTCACAGTTGAAATCTGAGGTATGATCCAGCGTCCCCAGATTCAGGAGGCTGCTGTAGCATTCCATTTCCGTTCCTTCAAAGCGGCTATGTATATAAGGAAGATAATCCTCCGGATCATCCGTTCCCTGCAGCAGAGCACCGTCCTCCAGATAGAGCGCCATATTGCTGTGCAGGCGCAGCGCTCCCGTCCGATAAACTCCCGCCGGAAAGTAGACCTCCTCATCCTCCTTACAGGCGTCAAACGCTTTCTGCAAAACCTCCGTATTCATCGTTACCCCGTCGCCAACCGCGCCAAGCGCAGTCACATCCAGGCGGCGCAGGCATTTCGCCGTGCGGACAAAAACCTCTCCGATCGGCTGAACCTTCAGCTGATATTCCGTATCCGGCTCCAGTCCGGTAAGCGTAAAATGAGTCTTATCTGTCGTTCCAGCCACCTGGCTGTTTTGTACAATCGTATAAGAAGCTTCTTCCTTTGCTTTCTCCCAGTACAGCGTAATGGTATCTGCCGTGCTGAGCGAAAAAATCTGTTCTGTCATATTTTTCCTCCGTTTCATTCTCTCTATTTACTATGCATAATAGCATCCGGATTCTCTGTTCACAAGGAAAAAACTATCTTTTTCATAGCATTTTCAGCTGGAATGAGATAAAATGAATGAACAAATAACCATCTACGTACTGTTTTCCGCGAAGATCTCGTCCGGTTACCACTGCTTCCAATCTTTGGTGGAAAAAGTTCCCAACTGGAGCGCATCCAAACCGCTTTTGAACTTACCACAAAAGCAGATCAGGTTTCAAAAGAAGACGTTGAAAAAATCGAAGCAGCCATTTACGCTATGGCAACCAAATTTCTAAATCATAATGAATTAGAGCAAATCAAAGGAGGTCTTAAAATGACATATCTGGGACAGTTACTGTTTGAAGACGGACGGAAAGAAGGACGCAAGGAAGAGCAAGAAAACACGGAGCGGGAGCGGTAACGCGCGGAAAAAGCTGAAATGGAAGCTCGAAAAGCACAAGAAGAGCTACTCGAATTGAAAAAACAGCTGGGACTTGCCTAAAGCAAGCACGATATTGCAAGCCCTTTTCGCCGCCTTTGCTGCTGCCAGTTGCAGGCAACCCTCACCGGAGTGCCTGCAACAATCCTATTCCGTTCTTTCGCCATCCCTATTCATACTCATCCAGAAGCAGTTCGCCATTCCGGCCGCTGACATGCACTGCAAAGCTGCGCTCGAAACCATCCGCATCCGTAAATGAAATTCCGTAAGCTGTCATATCACCGTAAAATTCCACGCCTGCCACAAAAACCATCCCCGGAAGCAGCTCCGAGAGGGTATACAGCTCTTCCTCTGGTTCCCATGCGCTTTCCTCGTCATATCCCAACAGGAAAAGCTTCACATCCTCGAGCGTTTCATTTGGACGAAATGCCAGCTTTACCATCTGTTCGGAATCGGTTGCGAGATATTCCACGCATTTATATTCTTCCAGCTTCTGCTCCTCCGCGTAAACGGCTGTGACCGGTGCCTGATCAGCAGCTTCTGACACCGCTTCCGCAAGATCAATCCAGCCGATTCCGGATTTCAGTTTTCCCCACAGATTTCCTTCCTCATCCTGTTCTTCCTGAACAATCGTATAGGTGCCACTGTCCCAGATTGCGGTGCAATAGCTGTAGTCGTATCCGGGGCCGTCAAAAACCGAAAGATCGTTACGCGAAATCTTTATCGTGTAGGAAGAAACATCCTTTTCAGTCATAAGAGAGCTGTTTTCTCCAGCCTGCACAGTCTTCGTAAACATCAATACTAACACACATAGCAAAACAAATCCTGTTTTTCTCATCTTCTCTCCCCTTTCAGACTTTCATCCTCCGACACAGTTCGGCCGCCTCGCCTCTGGTGATCAGACGATTCAGATCTTCATTCTCATTTTCTAGTATAACATCCAGACTCTTATCCCGCAAGAAAAACCCCGGAAAGGGAATCGCTGTTTCCACGATCCCTCTCCGGGGCACTTATCTTTTTTGAACTTTTCTACACAAATGATTAAGGATATGATACTACAATCACTCAAACTGCGCCGTGTACAGCTTATAATAGAATCCGCCTTTTTTCATCAGGCTCTCATGCGTTCCCTGCTCGACCACATCCCCGTGGTCGACAACCAGAATCCGGTCGGCGTGCTGAATGGTAGAAAGACGATGGGCGATCACGAAGCAGGTTTTGTCGTTCATCAGCTGACGCATGGCAGCCTGAATCTCCCGCTCGGTGCTCGTATCCACGTTTGAAGTAGCTTCATCCAGAATCAGCATCTTACAGTCAAAAAGCATTGCGCGCGCGATGGTGAGCAGCTGCTTCTGCCCTTTGGAAATGTTGCCGCCGTCCTCACTGATGACGGTCTGGTAGCCCTGCGGCAGGCGCATGATAAAGGGATGAATGTGCGCAGCCCTCGCGACTGCTTCAACCTCTTCTAACGTTGCGCCTTCTTTTCCGTAGGCAATGTTCTCGAAAATTGTTCCCTGGAATACCCAGGTATCCTGCAGAACCATCGCGTAAGCGCCGCGGAGGCTGGAGCGGGTATAATCCCGGATGTCCGTACCATCCACCGTGATGGAACCGCTGTTCACATCGTAAAACCGCATCAGCAGATTGATGATCGTCGTTTTGCCCGCCCCTGTAGGGCCGACGATGGCGATGAGCTTACCGGCGTCCGCCGTCAGACTCAGATCATGCAGAATCGTCTTTCCCGGATCATAGCCAAAGCTGACATGGCTCAGCTTTACATCACCCTTTACATCCGTAAGCGCACGCGCACTCGCTCGGTCCGCGATCTCCTCCGACTCATCCAGCAGACGGAAGACGCGCTCTGCGGTGGAAAGAGCGGAAAACAGTTCGTTGATAATATTGGCGATCTCATTGATCGGGCCGGAAAATTTCCGGGAATAGAGCACAAAAGAGGAAATCTGCCCGAGCGAGACGCTTCCCATCATATACAGGATGGAGCCCAGAATCGCAATCAGCGACAGACTCAGATTATTGATGGAGCCCATCGTCGGGCCGATGGTCGTACCGTAGTAATCCGCCTGATAATATGCGTCCGCGGCATCCTCGTTGACCTCGGCAAACCGATCTCTTACCTGACCCTCATAGGCATATGCCTGAATCGTTTTCTGCCCGGAGAACATCTCTTCCACAAAACCATTCATCGCGCCATAGCTGGCGGAACGGCGGCTGTAGCGCGGCCGCGTCTTTCCCCGCATATACACGGTATAGCACACGGAAACCGGAATGGTCACCACAACTACCACCGACAGCAGCGGCGAGATATAAACCATCATGGCAAAAGAGCCGATGACCGTCACAAGCGAAGTCATGATCGAAACCACATCCGTGGAAATACAGGTGCAGACGACATCAATATCATAGCTCACGCGGCTGATGATATCTCCTGCCTGATTGCGGTCAAAATAACCCACCGGAATCCGCATCAGCTTGTCAAAGACATCCTTCCGCATTTTCCGGGCAATCCACTTGCTGACATACATCATAATCACATTGATGGCAATTGTCAGCAAAGAAGAGCACACATAACAGATCATCATTCGCCTGGCATAGTAATAAACTCGCTCAAAATTCACTTTCCCTGCTCCGGCGGCGGCCTCGTTGATGGCGGAACCCGCCAGACTCGGCCCAAGCAGAGAGAGAACATTGGATACCAGACAAAGAACCAGAACAAGCAGCAGAATCCATTTATAGACTGCCATATACCGGATCAGGCGGAGGAACGTGCCGCTGGTATCTTTGGGCTTTTTTGCATTTGAAACCGATTGTGCCATCGCTTATCTCCCCTCCCCCATCTGTGTATGATAAATTTCGCGGTATTTCGGACAGGACGCCATCAGCTCCTCATGCGTGCCGTGGCCGATCACATCACCCTCATCCAGCATGATGATATCATCCAGGCTCATGATCGAACTGATTCGCTGTGCTACCACGATCGTGGTCGTATCGCGGTATTCCTCCCGGATGACCTTTCGCAGAGCCGCATCCGTCTTATAATCCAGCGCACTCGACGCGTCGTCCAGTACCAGAATCTCCGGATGTGCCGCCAGTGCGCGCGCAATCAGGACGCGCTGGCGCTGTCCGCCGGAAAGATTCGCGCCGTGGATGGCAGCCTGGTGCTGATAAGTATCATCATAGGCTTCGATAAACTCCTGCGCACGCGCGTTCGCGGCGGCCGTGCGGATTCCCTCTTCGTCCACACTGCGGCCAAAGTCAATATTCTCCGCCAGAGACTCAGCAAAAATCACATCATTCTGGAAGACCACACCGAATTTCCGGCGCAGTTCGTCCTTTTCATAGGTGCGCACGTCTTTTCCATCCACAAAAATATGTCCTTCTGTCGGATCATAAAACCGCATCAGCAGGTTAATCACCGTAGTTTTTCCGCAGCCCGTAGCGCCGATGATTCCCAGAGATCCGCCTTTTTTCATCGCAAAGGAAAGCTCTGAGATGGACATCTGAATTCCTTCGTGTACGGTCGGCGCCTCCCCGGACGATGTGTTTTCCGCCCGCCCTGCCGATGTTCCCATCGGCGACAAGCGTTCCGTTTGCTTCCTTTTCATGGAATCCTCTGTTTCAGCCGCAGAAATCTGCGTTATGTCGCCCGGCTTCCCGGACGCTTCCCCATAACGGAACGACACATGGTCAAATACAATAAACTCCTCCCGGTCGGTATGCGCCGCCTGCTCCTCCGGAATCGCCGCCAGTCCTTCCGGCTGGGAAATGACTGCTTCAATTCTTTTGGCGGACGCGGTAGCCTTTGAGAGCATCATAAACACCCGGTTCAGTCCCATAACGCCCATCAGGATCATATTAAAATATGTCAGGAATGCCAGAATCACGCCCGGCTTTGTGACGCCATTATTGACACGGATCGCTCCGATGACCACCACCAGAGTCAGGCCAATGTTCAGAGCCAGCGTCATCAGAGGACCCGGCAGAGCCATGACCACTCCGGCTTTTCGCTCCCGCCGGGTCATCGTCTCATTGGCGGCGCCAAAACGGCGGCGCTCATAGTCTTCCTTTGACAGAGCTTTTACCACCCGGATGCCGGTGATATTTTCCCGCATAATCCGCACAATCTCATCCACGCTCTGCTGCACCTTATCATACAGAGGAATCCCCCACAGAGAAACGGAAACCGTGACCACCAGCATAATCGGCGCCATCACACAAAGAATCGCGGAAAGCCCCACATCCATCGTCATGGTAATTACAATGCCGCCGACCAGCATAATCGGCGCGCGCACGCCGAGCGCCTGCCCGGATTGAAGAAAGTTCTGTACATTATAGGAATCCGAAGTCATACGGCTGGTCAGGGACGGCAGTCCAAACTTGTCCGTCTGATTCCCGGACAAGTTCAGTGAATGCCAGAACAAGTCGCGGCGAATTTCATAGGTAGCGCTTTTGGCACTCTTCACACTGAGGCGATTGGCAGTGACATTCGTCAGGCGCGTCAGCGCAGCCAGGGCCAACATCACGGCTCCCCAGAGCAGCACCAGGCTCATGCGCTTTTTCGGAGCCACCTCGTCAATCATATATTCCAGCACATATGGAATCAGCAGCTCCAGAATCGTGCCCAGCAGCTTCAGGCTCATACAGGCGGCGACCAGCCAGCGGTAGCGTTTGAGATAAGAAAGCATAAACTTCATCAGTCGTGTCCTCCCATTTCCCAGTCATTCAGCAATCGATCCAGCAACTCCAGAAACTGCTCCTGCTGCGTTTCATCCAGCGAAGAATATCGCCGCGAAAGGATTTCCTCCTGCGACTTTATCTCCAGAGCCTGCCCCCGGTTTGTCAGGGAAATCACGACTTTGCGTCGATCCGTCTCATCCCTCTGCCGCATAAGAAATCCTTTGCTCTCAAGTTTGGAAATCAATTCACTCACAGAGCCTGCCTGGATATCCAGCATCTCCTGAATCTCCTGCTGGCTCATCGGCCCATTTTTCTGTAAAAGCTGCAGGACTGTCATCTGCCGCGGTCCCGCCGTGTGGTGGTACAGATAATGCCCGCACTGGTGCAGCCGCAGATCCAGCTTCTCCGCCGTCGTTTTCGGCTCTGGACGGCCGCATGCTTCTCTTTCCTTTTTCATCTTCTCACTTCCTGTTTAATAAAAAATCCGTTCCGAACAGCTGATCCCTGTCTATATTTTGCTGTTCAAAACCGTTGTCCCTTATAAAGCGTGTACGATTATAAAACGGAACAGTAGAAATGTCAAGGTGCCTAATTAAAATGCTGCACGATGCGTCTGGATAGCCATTGCTCTTTCGGCGATTTTCTCATTTTCTAATTGAGTCTGTTAAAAAACTATGCTATAGTAATCGGGTGTAATTATTCAGGACAGTACTTCGCACTTGCTGCGAAGTACGTATGAAAACATATATTATGTGGGGAAAAGCCCCATCGCGCAGCGATTTTAAATGGGCTTTTCCCTCGTAACTGTGAAGGTACTGAACAGTTACAATCGAGTAATTTTCTTTGTACGGGCAGTAATTTATAACGATTCACAGCAACAACCACAAATCTACGCTTCGTTTCTGAATCGTTACTACAACTTCAGGATGGAGAAAACAGGAGGACAAGAATGATTTTTTTGAATGAAAATGGCGCACTCATCGCAAAACGGCGGGGAGAAACGCTTCGAATCGAGCCCTGGGGAAAAGATTCCCTGCGGGTGCGCGCAACAAAGCTTTCCGAATTTACCAGCCAGGACTGGGCTTTGACTGAAGAACCGGAAAAAACAAAGGCACAAGTAGCGATTTTCGCCCCGGGTGAATGGACAGGAATGCCCTCCCTGGGTGAAAAAGGCTGCGGCGTGATTACAAATGGGCGCATCCGTGCCATTGTGAACTGGATCGGTGTGATTTCTTTTTATAAGCTGAGCGCGGCAGAAGCTGCAGCTGAGGCAGCCGATGAAAAAGCCGCCCTCTGCCAGACTAGCGAAGAAGACCTGATTCTGCGGGAATACAGCCGCGACTACGACGGCACCATTTCCAAAGAGAGCCGCTGCCTGAAAGTGCCGAACCGCGAATGGAAAGGCGTCATCGGCGGAGAGAGCTTCAGCCTGAACCTCAAATTTGAGAGCAATGAAGGGGAGAAGCTTTTCGGCATGGGGCAGTATCAGCAGCCCTGGATGGATCACAAGGGAAGCGTTCTGGAACTGGCGCAGCGCAACTCACAGATTTCCGTACCGTTCGCGGTGTCCTCGCTCGGCTACGGTTTCCTGTGGAACAACCCGGCGGTCGGCCGCGTGACCTTTGGCCGGAACTATACGGAATGGATTGCCCGCGCGACCCGCCAGATGGACTACTGGATCACAGCGGCGGATACGCCAAAGGAGATTCTGGCTTCCTATACCGCAGTGAGCGGACACGCGCCGATGTTCCCGGAGGATCTGATGGGACTGTGGCAGTGCAAGCTGCGCTACCGCACACAGGAGGAAGTCCTGGAGGTTGCCCGCAGATACAAAGAAGAAGGGATTCACATTGACCAGATCGTGATCGATTTCTTCCACTGGACCGTGCAGGGCGACTGGAAATTCGATAAGACCTACTGGCCGGATCCGAAGGCTATGGTGGACGAGCTGCATTCAATGGGGATCAAGGTCATCGTTTCTGTCTGGCCGTCCGTGGATCGCCGAAGTGAGAACTTCAATCCGATGTATGAACGCGGTCTTCTGATCACCACCGAGCGCGGTGAAATCCAGACCTACGACTATCAGGGGGACTGCGTGGAGATCGATCCTTTCAACCCGGAAACCCGCGAATACGTCTGGGAGGTCTGCAAAAAGAATTACTACGACTACGGTATTGACGCATTCTGGCTGGACAACTCCGAACCGGATCTGGGCGTCTATGATTTTGAAAACTACCGCTACTCAATCGGACCTGCCCTGCAGTGCAGCAATATGTACCCGCAGATGTACAGCCGCATTTTCTATGACAAGATGAGCCAGCTCGGCGACGGTACCGTTGTAAACCTGCTCCGCTGCGGCTGGGCCGGCAGCCAGAAGTACGGCAATGTCATCTGGTCCGGCGATGTGCCGAGCACCTTTGAGGCCTTCCGCGACCAACTGCAGGCCGGCCTGAATATGGGCCTGGCGGGCATCCCCTGGTGGACCACCGACATCGGCGGCTTCATGACCGACGATGTGAACGATCCGGACTTCCGCCAGCTTCTGATCCGCTGGTATCAGTTTGCCGTCTACTCAGCCGTACTGCGGATGCACGGCGACCGCGGACCATACGACATCCCGCCGCTTGATGACCGCGACTGGGGCGGCGGCTATCTGCATACCGGCCAGCCAAACGAGCTGTGGAGCTATGGGGAGGACAATTACCGGATCATGCGCAGCTACTACGACCTGCGGATTTCGATGCATGACTACATCAAAGATTTGTATGAGGAAGCCCATGAGAACGGTTCCCCGCTAATCCGCACCATGTTCTACGAGTTTCCTGAAGACACGAAATGCTGGGAGCTCTCCGACCAGTATATGTTCGGCAGCAAATATCTGGTAGCGCCGATCCTCCATCTGAATCAGTTCGAGCGCGAGGTCTACCTGCCGGATGGCAAGTGGAAGCTGACCAGCACCGGTGAAATTTACGAGGGTTGCCAGACCGTAACCGCGGACGCACCGATCGAGTATATGCCAGTGTTCGAAAAACTGTAAAATCAGACCAAAATCTATTACCTGAAGCGCAAAAGGAGACGGGAACCGTCTCCTTTTTTAAAAAACATAATATACGTTTTCATACGTACTTCACAGCATTCCCTGCCCCCACTCTATCATCTCTGTGATATCCCTGGTCGCCAGAACAATTGTCTGGTTATCTTTTCCGGAAAAGCTGAAACTGAATTTCTCATATTTTATTCCGGCCTCTGCCTGCCGTTCTGGCCGAATCAGACAATAGACGCCATATTCCCTCTTGTGATTGAGTTCCTTTCGAACAGTGAGCAGACATGCTTTCTCTAAGAAATCGTCTGCATCCTCTTTCGCCAGGAATTCCCTGGCAAAACGTTTCAGGTTTTCTTCGTACGGCGCATCGTCCAATAACCAGGTCATACTGTCCGGAAACGTCAGATTCCTGTACATATGAGCCCGCTCTGTCCGGACATTGATCACGCTGATGGAACGATAAGCCTCATTCAGGCGTGCCATCAGTTCCATATCCTGCTCTGCCCTGCGGCGCGCCCGCAGACGCTCCGTCATAGACTGGTCGAGGTTCTGAGAATAATAAATAATCTTTGTCGGAAAACCCCTGGAATCCGAAGCCGTTTTCCAAAAGGCAGATTCTCTCCACTGACCGTTTTTCAGGCGGTAATCGCAAATGACATGGTTTTCTCTGCGCAATTGATTTTTCAGATTCGAGATACTCCCAACTTTTCTGCGCAGCTCACGAAAATCATCCGAGACCGCATCATCACAGAAGTGGTCATTGCGTCTGGAATAAACCCCGCTGACCGGCTCACCGACGCTGACACTTGTCTCGTTCTGCTTGACAATATGGTAAGAGTCCCGATCCAGATCCGCAATCAGCAGCACCTCATAAGAATCTGTCAAAATGCCGACCAGCGAAGACATCTCATCGTGATAGGTCTGCTCGACCACGCTGTGCTTATATTCCGGGTGCGCTTCATAAAACCGCTGCTTGTCCTCGTACATCCTAGT
>JAJPWX010000008.1 GCA_021205755.1 Lachnospiraceae bacterium
TATGAAATACATGATTGCGTCTGATATTCATGGCTCTGCCTGGTATTGCAAAGAGATGCTTGCCGCTTTTGAAAGAGAGCAGGCAGACCGGCTTCTTTTGCTGGGCGATCTTTTGTATCATGGGCCGCGGAATGACCTGCCAGTCGGGTACGCGCCCAAAGAAGTCATTGCTATGCTGAATGCGCACAGGCAGCAGATTTTCTGTGTCCGGGGCAACTGTGACGCGGAGGTCGATCAGATGGTGCTTGGCTTTCCGATTATGGCGGATTATGCGCTATTAACAGTAGAGGATCGGCTGATTTACGTTACGCATGGACACCTGTTCAGTATTTCTTCGCCGCCACCACTGCAGCCAGGGGATATTCTGCTGCACGGGCATACACATATCCCGGCGTGGGAATCGTTTGGGGAGGATAATTTATATCTGAATCCGGGGTCTGTCGCTCTTCCGAAAGAGGGGAGTGTGCGCGGGTATATGATATTGGATGGGAAAGACGTATATTGGAAAGAGCTGAATGGGACGGTTTATCATTCGATGTGCCTGTAAGAATGCTGCTGTTTCATGTTTTGCGGCAGGAACCAGGAATGGAAAATGGTAGTTGCTCAAGACGATAGGCTGCGGAGCAGCCGTTACGAAGAATACTATATAGAGGAGAGAACAAAAATGAGTTTAATTATCGGATTGGTAATTGGCGGCCTGGCCGGATGGATTGCCGGAAAGATTATGAACAACGAGGGCGGGATTCTGCGGAATATCGTTCTTGGTATTGTAGGCGGTGTTGTCGGGAATGCGGTGCTTGGCCTGATCGGGATTTATGGCAGCGGTTTTATCGGAAGCATTATTGTCAGTGTGATTGGCTCCTGTATCGTGATCTGGCTGGTGAATAAGATTGCTGGGAGACGATAGCTGCGGAAAGGTTAAGGGAACTATTTGAAATGGAAGAAAGCATTTTGCTTTTTATTCAGAACAACATTCGGAATCCGGTTTTAGATCCGGTATTTACAGCAATCACGCATCTGGGAGACGGCGGCATTTTTTGGATTATCCTTACGGTTTTTCTGCTTTGCTTTCCCAAAACAAGAAGAGCGGGTGCTTACTCTGCGTGTGCGCTTCTGGGTTCGCTGCTGGTCAATAATCTGATTCTGAAAAACCTGGTGAACCGCACGCGCCCCTATGAGGTGATTGAGGGACTGGTTTGTCTGGTGTCGCCTGCGAAGGATGCTTCCTTTCCGTCCGGGCATACCGGCGCGAGCTTTGCTTCGGCGGTTGCTATTTACCGCCAGCTTCCGAAACGCTATGGCGTGCTGCTGCTGATACTGGCGGCGCTGATTGCTTTTTCCAGGCTGTATGTAGGCATTCATTATCCGACGGATGTACTGGGCGGGCTGGTGACGGGAGTTGCGCTGGGATTGCTGACGAATCTTGTGGGAGAGAGAATCCGCACCTGACTTTTTACTGTGACACGCTTTGAAACAAGACCATTATTTACAGATTGCTTTCTGTTCAGGATTTGTTTTCATTGTGTTCACTATGTTAATAATTTATTTATCAGAATCTACTTGCGAACGGGTACAAAAATTGGTAGAATAAATCAGATTTCGTTAATATCTCTCGAAATGGAAAGCCGCGCGACGTAGATGTGCTTACGCGCATGGCGCGGCCTGCGTCCATGATTCACTTTGCGCATCATGGACATATAATGGAGCGAACGCGATGAAAAAAGGTGCGGATATTTTAAAAAACATAACGCTTCTAGGTCAGTTTAGTTTGTCTCTCATTACGCCGCTCCTGCTTTGTCTGGCGGTCTGCTGGTGGCTGACAACCCATACGGGAGTCGGCGGATGGATCTATATTGTTGGGTTCTTTTTCGGCTTGGGCGGCAGCGGGATGTTCGCGTATAAGTTTTATCTCTCTGTGATAAAAAAGGATGAAACGGACAAAACTGGTAGCAGGAAAATATCATTTAATAAACATCTGTAAGAGGGTCGCACCATTGCGAGGAGGCCGGAAATGAGTGGTTTGTTCGGTGAAGTTCAGCCGGCGGTGAAAACGGAGACACGCCGGGTTACGATTATGACTGCCGTGGGAATCGTGATTATGTGGATCGTGTTTGGCGTTTTGCATACGGCGATGCCGGATTCGATTCCGTTTGATTATACCGTCATTTTAGGCGGTGTGATGGGCGGCGTGATGGCAGTCCTTAATTTCTTTCTGATGGGTTTGATGGTTCAGAGCGCGGCATCGGCCGCGGATGAGGAAGCGGCCCGGACGAAAGTCAAAGCGAGTTATTCTCAGCGGCTTTTGCTACAGATGCTCTGGGTGATTGCCGCGATTGTAGCACCCTGCTTTCAGTTTGTGGCAGGGATTGTACCTCTGTTTCTCCCCAGTTTCGGTATTAAGCTGACTGGGATTTTTAAAAAGTCTAAGTGAAAGCGGCTGACTCACGGACTTTTCTATATTGGTAACAGTTCAGAACAGCATCGCAGGCGGTCTGCGGCCTGATGTTCTGATAGTTACCTATACTGAATCATTCAGCCGGTAAGGAGGTGGAGAACGTTATGGAAGTTGATATTTCAGGGGCAAGAGTCTTTTTCACCATACACACGAATATCCCCATACTGGGAGATTTGCAGATCAGCGAGACGATAGTCGTCAGCTGGCTGGTTATGATTCTGATTACAGGTCTTTGCATCTGGCTGACGCACGACCTTAAGGTGGAAAATATTTCCAAACGGCAGGCTGTGGCGGAGATGCTTGTAGAGACGGCCAATAAGTTTGTGATTGGAAATATGGGGGAGACTTTCCGCTACCTGATTCCATTTGTGGCTGCGCTGTTTTCGACGAGCCTGGTTTCGAACCTGATCAGTCTGGTGGGATTAAGAAGTCCTACAGCGGATCTTTCTACAGAGGCGGCCTGGGCGGTCGTCGTGTTTGTCATGATTACCTGGCAGAAGATTAAGACAGGCGGCATCGGCGGATATTTCAAAGGTTTTACGCAGCCGATAGCGATTCTGACACCGTTCAATATTCTGTCTGAGATCGCAACGCCGATCAGTATGGCCTGCCGTCATTTTGGAAATATTTTGTCAGGTATTGTCATCAATTCCCTGATCTACGCCGCTCTGGCAGTGGCCAGCGCCGCGCTGCTCGGACTGATTCCGGGACTGGTGGGCGATGTGCTTGCGCAGATTCCAATTCTGGATGTCGGTATACCGGCAATTCTATCGGTGTATTTTGACTGGTTTACTGGTGTGATGCAGGCTTATATTTTCTGTATGCTGACGACGCTTTATATCGCAAATGCGGCAGAGGGTTAAGGAAAGCATCAAATGTAAAACGATCAGTATAAAATGGCTTTTGACTGTGAGTGATGGCTGTCTGCAGTGGATGAATGGCAGCAGCTGAGGGTCACTGGCCACAAAATAAGGAGGATTATATTATGGATTTCACAATTTTAGCAAAAGGTATCGCATTGGCTGGCTGCGCAATCGGCGCAGGTCTGGCGCTGATCGCAGGTATCGGCCCTGGTATTGGTGAAGGTAACGCAGTAGCAAAGGCTCTGGAAGCGATCGGCCGTCAGCCGGAATGCAAGGGCGATGTGACATCGACGATGCTGATGGGCTGCGCAATCGCTGAGACGACTGGTATCTACGGTTTCGTTACCGGTCTGCTTCTGATTTTCGTAGCGCCGAATATGTTCATGAATCTCCTTGTCTGATGTTAAGAAGCAGACTGTGAGGAATGAATGGAGGTTACCGACATGGATGTACAGAATTTAGTAGGCCTTGTACCGTGGACCTTTATCGCACAGATTTGCAACCTGTTTATCCAGATGTATCTGATCAAGCGTTTTCTGTTTAAGCCGATCAATAATATTCTTGAGAAGCGCAAAGCCGCGGCTGACGCCGAAATCCAGGACGCCACGAAGGCGAAGGAAGAGGCGCAGGCCATGAAGATGGAGTATGAACAGAATATGCTGGAAGCGAAGACAAAGGCGAATGATATTCTGACGAACGCGCAGAAAACGGCGACCGTTCAGAGTGAAGAGATTCTCCGGGAGGCTTCCGCGCAGGCCGCTTCGATAAAAGCCAAAGCTGAGAGTGATATTGCGCAGGAGAAGCGCAAAGCGGTCAATGAGATCAAGGATGAGATTGGAAGCATGGCCGTGGAGATTGCCGGCAAGGTGATCGAGCGGGAGGTCAGCGAAGAGGATCACGCAAAGCTGATTGATGAATTTATAGCAAGTGTAGGAGAGAGCGCATGACACAGACTGCCAGAGTATATGGCGGCAGCCTGTATGAGCTTGCTGCCGAGGAGACGCTTACGGATACGATTCGTGAACAGATGCTTGCGGTGAAGGATTTGTTTCAGGAGAATCCGGATTACCTGGCGCTGCTCTGTGAGCCTTCAATTGCGAAGGACGAGCGGATTGGGCTGATCGAGACTGCATTTGGAAATCGGGCGGAGCGGTATCTGGTAAGCTTTTTGAAGCTGCTGTGTGAGAAAGGAATCCTGCGGGAGTATGCAGGCTGCTGCGAGGAATATACACGGCGCTACAATGCAGATCATAATATTGCCGAAGCGGTAGTCACGAGCGCAGTTGCGCTGACGGACGCGCAGACGGAGGCTTTAAAAGAAAAGCTGGAGAAGAAGAGTGGAAAGACCGTTGTGCTGACGCAGAAAATCGACCCTGCGGTTGTGGCTGGGCTGCGTGTGGAGCTGGAAGGAAAACAGCTTGACGGTACGGTGCAGGGGCGCATGTCCGGTATTTCCCGGAAACTTGCGGATGTTGTGATCTAAAATCGAGTTAAAATGCAGCTGTTCAGAACAGCAGGCTGTAGTACAGCTTTTCCGTTTGATGCTGTTTTGAACGGTTATGGTAAAATGACGCATATTAATTAGTAGTTTGAGTGTGGTTATTTGGAATGGACTTCTGCATTTTTCGTGAGAAGTCGGGGTAGCCGCATTCGGGTAAGGATGGATAAGACCATGCAATTAAAACCTGAAGAAATCACTAAGGTCATCCGAAGCCAGATCAAATATTACGAGAATGCGATCCATCAGGACGAGACAGGTACAGTTCTGCTGGTCGGGGATGGAATTGCCAGAGCCAGCGGACTGGCGAAGTGCATGGCCGGAGAATTGCTGGAGTTTGAGGACGGCAGCTTCGGTATGGCGCAGAATCTCGAGGAGAATAGTGTCTCAATCGTTTTGTTTGGTTCGGGCGAAAAGATTCAGGAAGGACAGACCGTAAAACGCACTGGCAAGGTTGTATCTGTGCCGGTGGGAGAGGCAATGATTGGCCGGGTAGTCAATGCGCTCGGACAGCCGATTGACGGAGCAGGACCTATTACGGCCAGCGAATATCGCGCGATTGAGAACCAAGCGCCTGGTATCTGTGACCGTCAGCCGGTATTTGAGCCGCTGCAGACCGGTATCAAGGCGATTGACTCCATGATTCCGATCGGCCGCGGGCAGCGTGAGCTGATCATCGGCGATCGTCAGACCGGTAAGACGACGATTGCGACCGATACCATTATTAACCAAAAAGGCAAGGATGTTATCTGTATTTATGTGGCGATTGGCCAGAAGCGGTCGACGGTAGCCGCATTATCCGAGAATCTCTCCAGAAATGGAGCGATGGATTATACCATTATTGTGGCGGCGACTGCATCCGAGGCGAGTCCGCTGCAGTATATCGCACCTTATTCGGGATGTGCGATGGGCGAATATTTTATGCAGCAGGGGAAACACGTGCTGATTATTTACGATGACCTGAGCAAGCACGCGGTCGCTTACCGTGCACTCTCTCTGCTGATCCGCAGGCCGCCAGGACGTGAGGCTTATCCCGGCGATGTATTTTATTTGCATTCCAGACTACTGGAGCGTGCCGCAAAGATGGATGAAGCGCATGGCGGCGGTTCGCTGACCGCACTGCCGATTATCGAGACACAGGCGGGTGATGTATCCGCTTACATCCCGACGAATGTAATTTCCATTACAGACGGCCAGATTTTCCTGGAGACAGAGATGTTCCACTCTGGCATTATGCCGGCGGTAAACCCGGGTATTTCAGTTTCCCGTGTCGGCGGCAACGCCCAGATTAAGGCAATGAAAAAGGTAGCCGGTACGCTGAAGCTGATCTATTCTCAGTATCGTGAGCTGCAGAGCTTCGCGCAGTTTGGTTCCGACCTGGATGCAGACACGAAGTCCCGTCTGGATCAAGGCGCCCGTATTGTGGAGATTCTGAAGCAGAATCAGAACTCTCCGATACCGGTGGAAAAGCAGGTCGCGATCATTTACGCAGTGACCAAGGGCTATCTGGCTGGTGTTGACGCTGGTGATGTGCGCACCTATGAAGCGGGACTGTATCCGTTCCTTGATACAAATGCGCAGGGTGCCGCGGCAATGCAGGCCATCCGGGAGACCGGCAAGCTGGATGAAGATACCGAAGCAAACCTGAAACAGGCGCTGCAGGATTATACCGATCAGTTCCTCAGTACGAAATAACGGAGCAGGGAAGGAGGAACTGAGATGGCTGCAAATATGAAAGCGGTAAAGCTGCGAATCAAAAGTGTGCAGAGCACGATGCAGATTACCAAGGCGATGGAGCTTGTGGCATCCTCCAAGCTGCGCAGGGCGAAGGAGCGTTCTGATCAGTGCCGTCCCTATTTTCGTGAGCTGCACCAGACGCTGGCTGACATCGCGGAAGGGAATACGGATTTTTCTTCTGTTTACGCGAAACCGTCATCGAATGAGCGCTGCTGTTATGTTGTGATTGCGGGCGACCGCGGGCTTGCGGGCGGCTACAATTCCAATCTGTTCAAGACGCTGGAAGCGGCTGCTGGAGATAACAGAGATTATGTTGTGCTGCCGATTGGGAAAAAGGCTGTGGAATATTTTCAGCGCAGAAAGGTCGAGATTCTGACAGAAGATTTTGCGACCGTTGCGAATATTTCCGTGGCGGATTGTTTTGAGATTGCAAGGCTCCTTTGCCGGGAATATCGGGAAGGAAGATTTGGTCATATCGAGCTGTGCTACACAGAGTTTGTCTCCATGCTGTCGCAGCGTCCAGAGGTATATCCGATGCTGCCGCTTACGGATCTGGAGAGTACCCCAAATGATGTTTCTGGTGCTGCTGCGCCAGACGGAATGGGACAGAATGCGGGTTCCGGCGGTGAACAGAAGAGAGTTGTTCGTGATCTGATCCTCTATGAGCCGGACAGCTCGGAGGTGTTTGACGCGATTGTTCCCGAATATCTGGGCGGCTTTATCTACGGCGGCGTGTGTGACGCGGTGGCAAGTGAGCTGGCGGCGCGGCGCAATGCGATGGAAGCAGCAACGAGCAATGCGGAGGAAATGATTGAGAAGCTGAACCTGAGCTACAACCGGGCTCGTCAGAGCAGCATTACGACAGAGATTACCGAGATTGTTGCGGGCGCGGAAGGCGTTGGTTGAGAGCCGCGCAATGGATTTGGAGGAATAGGAATGAGTGACAAACACATTGGCGAAGTAGTGCAGGTAATCGGCCCTGTCCTGGATATCCGCTATCCGCAGGATCAACTGCCCGCACTGCTGAACGCGATTGAGATTGATAATAATGGCAAAAAGCTGATCGCGGAGGTCGCGCAGGAGATTGGCGATAATACGGTTCGCTGCATCGCGATGAGTTCAACGGATGGTCTGGTGCGCGGCACAAAGGCCGTTGACACTGGTGCTCCGATTTCGGTGCCGGTAGGCGAGGAATGTCTGGGCAGAGTGCTGAACCTGCTTGGCGAGCCGGTGGATGAGATGCCGCCGGTTGAGACAAAAGAACGCTGGTCGATTCACCGTCCGGCGCCTTCCTATGAGGAACAGACTCCGGCGACGGAGATTCTGGAGACGGGTATTAAGGTCGTAGACCTGATCTGCCCGTACGCGAAGGGCGGCAAGATCGGTCTGTTTGGCGGCGCCGGAGTGGGTAAGACCGTCCTGATCATGGAGCTGATCCACAATGTGGCTACGGCTCATGGCGGGTTATCTGTATTTACCGGCGTAGGCGAGCGTACTCGTGAAGGCAACGACCTTTACAACGAAATGAAGGAGAGCGGCGTTATCAATAAGACTGCGCTGGTCTATGGACAGATGAATGAGCCGCCCGGAGCGCGTATGCGTGTCGGCCTTTCCGGTCTGACCATCGCGGAATATTTCCGTGATGTCAAGAACCAGGACGTGCTGCTTTTCATTGACAATATTTTCCGTTTCACCCAGGCAGGCTCTGAGGTGTCCGCACTGCTCGGCCGTATGCCGTCCGCAGTAGGCTATCAGCCGACGCTGGCGACAGAGATGGGCGAGCTGCAGGAGCGTATCACATCGACGAGAAAGGGTTCCATCACATCCGTACAGGCAGTTTATGTACCGGCGGATGACCTGACAGACCCGGCACCGGCGACGACATTCACGCATCTGGACGCGACCACGGTACTTTCCCGTGATATTGCAAGCCAGGGTATCTATCCGGCCGTGGATCCGCTGGATTCCACAAGCCGTATCCTCTCACCGGAGGTGGTAGGCAGCGAGCATTATGAGATTGCGAAGGCGGTGCAGATGGTGCTGCAGCGTTACAAAGAGCTGCAGGATATCATCGCCATCATGGGTATGGATGAGCTTTCTGAGGAAGATAAGATGACGGTAAACCGCGCCCGTAAGGTACAGCGTTTCCTGTCACAGAGCTTCTCCGTGGCGGAGCAGTTCACCGGTTTGCCCGGTCAGTACGTGCCGCTCAAGGAAACTCTGCGCGGCTTCCGTATGATCCTGAACGGCGAGTGCGATGAGATCCCTGAGAGCTGTTTCCTGTTTGCCGGCACGATTGACGACGTGTTTGAGAAGGCGAAGAACCTGTAAAAGGAGGCAGAGGCCATGAGTAGTTTTCCATTAAAAATCGGAACGCCGGACGGCCTGCTTTTTGAGGGGGACGCTGAGCGCGTCGTATGCAGAACCATTACGGGCGACCTGGCGATCCTCGCGGGCCATTGCAATTACTGCACGGCGATCGGTATGGGAGAGGCGCACGTTGTTTTTGGGGACGGTACCACGCGGTATGCTGCTTGTATTGGCGGTATGCTTTCTGTCATGAACGGTACCTGCCGTGTCCTTGCCACCACCTGGGAATGGAAGGAAGATATCGACAAAAACCGCGCCGAGGATGCGAAACGCCGCGCCGAAGAACGCCTGGCAAGGCAGGGCCTGACCGATCAGGAATATGCCAATGCCACTGCGAAGCTGCAGCGGGCGCTGGTAAGGCTGAGTGTGAAGCAGTAGATGTCAGTTTTGAATTTTATTATAAAAAAGCAATGTAATATGCCCTATGTGTGGATGCACATGGGGCATAATTTTACAGTTGTATTTTTTGTTGAATCTAAAGTATACTACTCATGAGTATACATTTTCCCGCAGTGTGAAAGCTAAGACTTTCCAGCTAAATGATCGGCTCCATATGGCAAATGATTTTCTCCGGTTGGTCTGAGTATTGTAAATATTTTTTCAGACTGGCCGTATTTTTTGAGCGCACACCGTCGAAAGCGCTTTCCGCGCCAAGACCGAAGGCGAGCAATTCACATCCGCCGGATTCAAGCATAAAATACCGGCATTCTTTTCCGGGAAGGGCGAATCGTCCCGGAAGGTATTCCGTAAAATCCTGAGATGTCAGGTAATCTTTCACATCTGCAAGCCAGGCGGTCACTTCTTCCGGATCCGGAATGCGTTTGCGCGGATTTTCCCGAGACAAGGAATGGCCTGAATGATCTGCTGCGTCTTTTGCCTGTGTATCATCAGTTTCCAGTTTTTTCACGGCTGCAGAACCCTGTTTTGCGGTATATTCCTCTGCAAGTTCTGTTCCGGGTGTCAGCACGAACGGGTAGAAGGAAAGGTGAGACGCTCCATAGGAGAGCGCCTTTTTTATGCTCTCCAGCAGGGAAGTCCGTGTCTGTCCGGGAAGCCCGGCGATGATGTCAAAGCTCAGGTCAAGCCTGCTTCCCCCAAGAATCATATGGGTAATATCCATGGCGGATGGGCTTAAAAAACGTCCGAGCATTTCATGTTCGAAGGAATTATGCGTCACGTATTCCATGCTGAGCCTGGTGACGTGGCCGCGGCGGCAGGCATTTAGTGTCTCGACACTGACCATGCCGGGATGCACCTTCAATGTGATTTCCGCATCTGGAGCAATATTGTACCACGAAGAAAGGTCTTTCAGCAGTTCACCCAGATCTTCGTCCATCATATGCCCGGGGATTCCGCCGCCGATGTAGACGGCGGAAATCTCATAATCCGGGAGACTGCCTGCGGAGGCAGCGATTTCCTTTCGAAGCGCCAGTGCGTACGCATACCGCAGATCGGAGCTTGGCGCACAGGCGATTTTCCCACAGTGTTTGCAGTGAACCGGGCAGAATGGAATGTCTATGTATAGTAATAAATTTCGCTTATCCATCAATCTTTTCCCATATGGTAACTATAATATTAATCTACAGTTCCCGTCGCGGAGGTAGCAGAATCGCCGGTGGATACTTCCGGTGCGCTCTGTCCCAGATATTCGCCGAGCAGTGCGCCGAATACGGTGGCGAAGCCGATGCTGATGCCATTCATCGGAGCGGTATACTGCAGCGGGAAACGGCCGCCGGAGGCATTGCCGGTCGCGAACAGGCCGGGAATCGGCTCGAACTTCTGATTCAGTACCTGCTGGTTGCCGTCTACGAAGAGACCGGCCAGGGTAACGAGAACGATGTTCGCGTTGCGGTCAAGCTTTTCTGCGTAGAACGGTCCCTCGTTGATGCGGAACATCATATCAGCCGGTTTTGCGTAATCTTCATCTTTGCCTGCTTCTGCGTAGGCATCATAGGTCTCGACTGCGTTCACAAAGTTCTCCGCGTATTCGCCCTCAAAGCCAAGATAGGAAGCCAGCTCCTCCAGTGTATCCGCGCAGTAAACATTATTGAGGCCTTCTGCGCCAGCTGCTTTTACTTCTTCCAGGGAAGCCGCGTACTCGTCCATCTTCGCGTCAGAGATATCAGAAGCATTGAAATGACCGAGCGCCTGATTCTGCGCGAATTCTCTCCAGTGTCCTTCATCCCATACCTGAATGATAGAGCTGTCGATTGGCTGACGCGCACTCTGGCAGCCTGCTACGAACGGAACACCGAATGCTTCGTTGCAGTAGCGTTTACCATATTTGTTGATCCACAGACCGCTGGCCGCGCCGAAGAAGCCCATCGGAAGCGCAGAGGTTGCGCCGCCCATTGCGGCTCTCGGACCGATCTCCATGACGCCGCCTGCCCAAATACCCATGCGGTGTCCGTAGCCGTCACGTCCGGAACCGGTCAGTTCCGTGTAAGGATTACACTCCTGCACCTCAGTGCACAGAGAACGGTACATATCAGAGTTCGCACTAAAATCGCCGGTCGCCAGCACGACGCCTTTCTTGGCCATGAAACGGTAATACTGGTCATCCTCCAGGCTCTGTGCGATTACGCCGCAGACGGTGTCGCCATCCTTGATCAGCACCTTGGCAGTCATGTTATAAAATGCCTGCGAATCCGGGCTTGCGTCCAGACCGGCCTGTACGGTCTTTGTGCAGAACTCTCCAGAGCTTGACATACTGCCGGAACCAAGATTGATAACAGCAGGGTAGGTCATGAAGAAGCCTTTTTTATAGCTGTAATCACTATCCGGTTCAATGGTGTCTTCACCGGTGATTTCGGTGATGTCGTCATAGAGTTCCGTCATCCAGTCTACGATTTCACCATTTCTCTTTGCCCACTTGCTGATCAGATCCGGCTGTGCACGTCCCGCACTTTGCAGCTGGTAGCTCTCGATGAAATCAACCGGGTCAAAGTAATCCTTCGGAACCCCCAGAACGTCTTCCTGCCATTGGGAATTGAAATGGCCGAGCTGACCGCCGTAGGCTTCAAAAGAATCCTGCGACTGGGAATCGAGCACGATACAGGTCGCGCCCTGTTCGCATGCCATACGGAAGCAGTTTGCGCCAGAATAGTTTGCACCGATAATGATGACATCTGCGGAATATTCGCCTGCGATTTCGCTTTCACTGAAGGTCGGAGCCTCGCCGACCCAACTGCGGCGCATGGAATAATAAACAGTATTTCCTTCCTCATCGGTTCCTGTGTACGGATCACTGCTGTCGGTGGTATCCGCTTCGTCGGTTGACTCTACCGCTACACCCATCGCCTGTGCGATACAGTTCGCAGCTGCTTCCTTGACAGCGTCTGAGGTTACGGTTGCGCCGCTGACGCCATCAATATCGGCAGACTGTGCCGCAAGGAGCGCCTCCTGGAGTGTCTCGCCATACAACTGGCCGATGGTTTCGGTCTCATTGGAAACGTCAACCACTACATCTGTGATACTGGTTTCATCAAAGGTTATGGTAACCGTGACAGTGCCCATACCGGTTGCACTTGCAGTATAAGTACCTGGTGTGTAAATTGCCTCACCGGAAGCTGCTACAGCGCTTTCTTCCGCATGAGCGATGCCTCCCAAAAGTCCTGAAGCGGCCAGTGTCGCTGCACCTGCGCCTGCGCTGCGGATAAAGTCGCGGCGGGAAAGCTTGCTTTTTTCGTTTTTCATGGTAAAAATCCTCCTGTCTGGAAAATAAATCGGATTTTTCCAGCTGTTTTTTTAGAATAGCAGGAAAAATCTCTGATCAATTGTGTGAATATTATAACAGACAGAAAGATAAAAAAGAGATTTCATGACCAACTGGTACAAAATCACGACTAACTGGTCGCAAACAATATATGCGCAGTCGAAGCGAAAGAAAATGAGCGGCTTACGCAGCCGACGATCTGCACTTTGACGAAAGCACTTCCGGGAATCATACAGCGGTTGCTTTCGCATCAGAAACCGGCAGCAGCAGATCCAGCACAAACTGTCCCTCTGTGACCCGATAGGAGAGCTGTCCGCCGTATTTTTCCGCCGTATGCCGGATACTGCGTATGCCAAACCCATGTGCGGAGGCGTCAGGCTTATCTGTCAGCAGCTGACCGTCTTTTTCTTTGGGGAGTGCTTCACAGCTGTTTTCAACGTGCAGGCTCAGCATCTGATTCTTCAGGGATATCCGGATGCGTATCTGTCTTTTTTGCTCATCCGCAATTTTCATACAGGCTTCAATGGCGTTGTCCAGGGCGTTTCCGAGGATCGTGCAGATATCCAGAGGATCCATGAAATCCAGCAAGCTGCCATCAATATAAGGCACACAGCAAATGTGATTTTCCTGGCAGAGGGCGAGCTTCTGATTCAAAATCACATCCACAGCCTGATTGCCGGTATTCAGTTCTGTTTCATATGGGCGGATCTGCGTCAGCATCTTTCCAAGCTCCTGGCGAATCTGCTCCTGATCCGTACAGTTTTGTATGTAAAGAAGTGTATTTTTCAGGTCATGATACTGGCGGTTGACCCGGTCAGCCACTTCCTTTGACTGCGAATACTGTGCGTGCTGGACAAAAAGCATCTGCTCCAGCTGGTGCAGCTCGGCGGTATGACGCTCAGAGGAAACCGCGGTCACATTTCCAATCAGAAGCAGCAGGCCCCCCAGAAGCGTGATCAGCATCATAATCGGAATTTCAGCGGTGAGTTCCTCATTTGCTACCGGCAGCCAGATCGTGATGCCGCGGATAAACAGATACGGCAACAGAGAAATCGCCAGCACCGGGATATGCCCAGGGCGAAGCACCGGACGGCCGCTTTTTTCCATAAACTGCCGTATGATCCACACGGTCAGAAGCAGAACGGCGGCTTCTGTCAGATTGGCGCCAATCAGCTTTGCAAGCGAACCTTCCAGAAACAGATCATAGTGCAGCAGGCTCTGAGAAATAAAAGCGGACAAAGAGCGCAGACAGTCACTGATCAGAAAATATACCATCATCTCATACAGGCAGACAAGGATATTGTCCTGTGTCCACAGCCAGATGAAAGCAAAGAAAAAGACCATTTTGACAGCGACAGTGCCATATGTGCCGGGATCCCAGTAACCACCGCGCTGGAATGGAACAGCCAGGAAAACGCTGAGAATCAAAAGGAGACTGCCCTGGCAGTTCTGGAGTGAGAAAGATCCGTGTATCGGTGCTTTCGAACTGGATTTTTGATTCCGAGGGAGATGGCTGTGCGATCCGGCAGAAGGCCGCTTCAGTGAGGAAGAACTCAGAAAAAAACACAGCCCAGCTGATCCGTCAGCGCCATCAGAAAGGATGGAAAAAGAGCTTCGATCCAAGTGAAAATCTGATTCATTACGACAATCCTCCTACATATTCCGCCAGTGCTTCCAGAAATTCCTTTCTCCGGTGGCGGCTGATTGCCAGCTGCGTTCCGGCGACCCAGACATCACATCCCTGAAACCGGTCCACATAGTTCAGGTTGACCAGATAGGCGGTATGACAGCGGAAAAAAGGAAACTCCGCCAGCTTGTGCTCCAGGGCATTCATCGTTTCGCCAGACGGAATTTCACGCGTACGCGTATGAATAACCGTTTTATGAAGCGAAGTTTCCACATAAGTAATGTCACGGATATC
>JAJPWX010000017.1:0-3876 GCA_021205755.1 Lachnospiraceae bacterium
GTGCGCCTGCTCTCCATAAGTAAAACTCCCCTGTTCTTCCGCAGTTGCTTCCTTTATATCTATATCCTGCTGTCCCTGCCCCGGACATTCTCCGTCTGTCATATAGTTCTCCACCCAGTCACCCGTCCCTGATTCTGCACGTTCAAAAACCATAGGGCGGTAACGATATAATGGTGTCTGCGTTACCTCCCGCCGTCTTTTCAGATACTCGAGCGGCGGCATTCCGTCAATTTTCAGAAATCCGGCTGCTGCAAAAGGCAATGCAACCGGGAACACCAGGTACAGCGAAACTGTCTGCGGCAATCCCAGTACACTGTTACAGAGAAAATAGCAGCCTATACCGACTGCCAGCGTCAGCACACACATCGTCGTCTGCCTCAATGTCATCCCTTTGAAAAAATCGTCTTTGTAATCATCTATGTCCTTGTTTACTGGAATCTGCATATTCTTTCTCTCCCTTCGCTGCAGGGCATAAAAAAAGCAGGGACAACGATTCTCACCGCTTTCTCTGCCTGATTTTCTCTCAAATCAAAAATTTCTATTGAATTATCTGCTGCCAAATGGTATATTATGTGTAAGGAAAAGCACCCACTCCAAGGTGGATGCCCCCGAAATTGGTTTTACGAACCTCTCATAGAGAGGCGCCCATTCCGTTGGCAGACGGGATGGGCATTATTTTTTTCTCTTGCTCCTCTTATCGAGAAAGACAAGCAACGCTATTAACAAGCCTCCGAAGGATACCAATAAACCTAGTATCCCAAGTACGACCATTACGATCTCATAAGCTGTCATTCACGCCACCTCCCTTCCTATGTAATCATTGGCTCGGGAGGCTACCACACCCTGTCATGGGTACTTTCCACGCAGCTTTCACCACGCATCAAAAATAATATCATTTTTCATATCAGGCTGCAACTGTTATTTATCTGAAATTCTTATATGCGGTCACCCCAGCCCCAAGCATCGCCGCACTACTGTATCCGCTCCTTTCACACAGGCGCAGGCGGTTATCATCGGCAGGCAGTATTCACAAATACCAAGCACAACCCCAACTACGCCGTCAACACTTCCAAAAGCCGAGGTATCCTGAAACAGTCCATAGCTGATGTCAATTGCAAGGATAATCACCAGTGCCTCCAGGCAATAACCAGTATAAGTTTTCAGCCATGCTATGCCAGATTGTGAAAACTCCCGTCCACCCGCAAATCCGGCAAACGCAACAGGGGCAAATGGAATACATAACAGCATTTTAAAAAGCCGTGACATGACCGATAAAATCAACTGAATTGCGCACACAGTAATCACCAGGCCGCCAATCACACCGCCGAACATCGCCACAAGCCCATAGGCTAACCATGTGCCGCCGTCCGCATCGTCACTGTCCAGTTCCTCTTTCATCTCATCGAAAAGACCGTCTGCCTCATTTGCCTCTACTTCCGCTGTGACTGATGTTGCCAGGGCAGTCGCGCACCGTGTAATCCCTGACGCGAGCGTCAGGGAATTGACAATCAACGACGCAGTTATCACATATCGGACAAAAAACCGGAACATGCTTTCCAATGTAAAATTCGTCCGGATATCAATACTCTCGTTCAGCCAGCCCAGCACAAAAAACAGGACAGCCAAAGCGGCAGCGACTGAAAGCATAATGTTGTAGATGCTCCCGGTCACCGTACTCCAGGCGTTCGTAACGCTCATCGGGTCTTTCTGCGCATACTGGACGGCAATGCTTCCGCTGCCTTTCCAGACATTGTACCCGGCACTTAACATCCATTCCCCGACATTCATCATGGAGCTTCCAAAGCTCTCAAAAGCAGAGTCAATGGCATTGCTTATCAGTCCCATATCCTCCAACCTCCCCTCTTACCGGAATATCGAATGACCATCAGGAAACTCCCAGCATAGACATCAGTGTGCCAGCACCGACCATGATCAGTCCGGCAATGATCCTTTTCAACGCGGAGGTTTGCTGCGTACCATCGTGGGACTGATAGCCATTCGCAAACTCAAACACGCCCCACGCCGTGACAATCACGCCTGCCGCCTGGATAATCGACAGCACAAAGGAACTCAGGCTGTTGATCTGCGTCACTACATCGCTCGCACAGGCCGTTGAACGGATTGTCAGCGCAGCCAGCAGAGCCGCAACCGGAGCCCTCGCACGGTTCTTTTTTACTGCCTCTTGAATCTTCTGTATTCCTTTTCCAAAGTTCATAATAAAAATCCCCTCATTCCAGGCGGGCAGGAAAAGCCCTTCTCTCCCTGCCCGTCGTTTCATTCACGTATTACAATAACTGTCTGTTTTTCAAACCTTTCTCAGGCTCTCTTCCTTCTTTTCAGCGCAAGCACCACAAGCAGTGCCGCTCCTGCAGCAATTGCCAGAAGTGCCGGCAGATAGCGGAACATATCCCCTGTTTTCACTGAGGATGCCGTCACTGTCCCAGAGCTGGTGCTCGTCGTATTCTTCCCGGTCAGGTCTACGGTTTCTTCTTTCGGGGAGTCATACATCGTGACATGCTGAACCTCCGCTGTATCTGTCACCTCAAACGTAATTGTCTCTGCGACTTCATATCCGTCCGGCGCTGTTACCTCCGTCAGTGTATAAGTTCCAACCGATAGATTAGTAATCGTATGCACCTCATCAGTCGAAGTCCATTCATCAATCACATTCCCGTCTTCATCTTTTACAATCAGATGCGCACCCGGCAGCTCTTCATCATTGGTGATGTCCTTCTTGCTGATTTCCACCGTAATCGGGGCATCATACATGGTCAGGATCTGCTGTACCTGTGTATCATCAATCGTAAACTCAATGCTCTCGGCTGTCGCATAGCCATCCGGAGCAATCGTCTCTGTCAGGGTATAGGTTCCAGCCGCGATGTTGATCATGTGCGGTTCATCCGTCGATGTCCATTCATCTACAACATTTCCCTCAGAATCCGTAATAACAAGCTGCGCACCCGGCAGTTCTTCCTCGTCCGTGATGTCTTTTTTGCTGATTGTAAACTCAATCAGTTCGTCGTACATCGTTACAGTCTGGATAGTGTAATCATCCTCTACTGTAAATTCGATGCTGGATGCTTTCACATATCCGGCAGGGGCGATTTCTTCCGTAAGGGTATAGGTTTCACCCACGGTCAGGCCGCTCACCGGATGCGCTTCGGTCGTTGATACCCAGGTATCCACAACATTTTCTTCTGAATCAGTTACCGTCAGGGTTGCCCCTTCCAGTTCTTCCTCGCCAGTGACAGACTTCTTGCTCACATACACCTGCTTATCAACCATAGTAAGCTCCTGATCCGTCCCATCATCGGTCACTGTAAAGGAAATGCTCGAAGCCTTCACATATCCATCCGGCGCGGCAATCTCTGTCAGCGTGTAGGTTTCACCTACCCGGATGTTGCAGATCGCGTGCGCTTCTTCCGTGGAAGTCCATTCGTCCACGATATTGCCCTCGAAATCCGTTACCGTCATGCTCGCTCCCGGAACCTCGCTTTCTCCGGTAACATCCACCTTATGGACAAGTACCTGTTTATTGATCAGACTGATAGTGTCGCTCTCAGCGTCTTCTGAAACAGTAAACGTTGTTTCAGATGCAATCGCGTAGCCTTCCGGAGCTTTCGTCTCGACCAGCGTATAAGTCTGACCAATCACAAGGCCGCTCACCGCATGGGCAGTGCCATCGGATATCCAGGAATCCACCACATTCCCATCCGCATCGCGCACTTCCAGTTCGGCTCCCGCAAGCTCGGTCACGTAGCTGTCCACCTTTACAACAAAAAGCTGCTTATCGACCATCGTGACAGTCTGGATCGTGCCGTCATCTTCCACAGTAAACTCAATATCTGTTGCGATAACATAGCCTTCCGGAGCGGT
>JAJPWX010000017.1:3976-14534 GCA_021205755.1 Lachnospiraceae bacterium
ACATAGCCTTCCGGAGCGGTAACTTCCGTCAGGGTATAGGTCTCCCCTACTGTAAGGCCGCTGATCGCATGTGCTTCCTCTGTAGAAATCCACTCATCAACAATGTTACCTTCGGAGTCCGTCACCTTCATACTCGCTCCCGGTATCTCATTTTCACCGGTCACATCAACCTTATGGGCAAACACCTGCTTATCAGTCATCTGCGCTGTCTGTACTTCCCCGGTTTCCGTCACAGTAAACGAAACAGAGGAGGCAATGACATAACCGTCCGGAGCCTGTGTCTCTACAAGCGTGTACTCCCCTGCAGGAAGTTTGTTGATCCGATGTACTTCTTCTGTGGATACCCATTCCTCCACTACAGTTTCTTCCGAATCGACCACCTGCAGTGTTGCACCCGGAACTTCATTTTCCCCAGTCACATCGACCTTCGAGAAATCCCACTTCGTGTAATCATTCACCCAGGAAAGAGTTGCCGTGTCAGACTTCGCACCGTCTTCGTTCAGGTTGTTCCCGGATTCATCAGATTCATAAATAAATCCATTCGTGTCTACGGTCACGTAGCGCGGCGTTTCATCCAGCACGTAGCCGGTCAACGTCTCTGTCTCTCTGATCTCATAAATTCCAGACACCAGATAGCATGCCGTAATCAGCCCTTCCGCATCAGTCACATAGGTTCCGCCGTCTGTAGCGTGGCTGCTCTCTATGCCAGTACTTTCTACATCACCGATTCTGGTAATCGTGAATGTCACACCTTCCAATTCCAGCCAATCAATATCTGTCTTATAAAGCTTCAATGTCGTCGGGTTATTATAACTATCCACGTAAGCGTACACAACAGGAGTATTCTGGTCCGCATATTCCAGCGTCACTTCCATGCGCGTATCATCCAGGCAGTACCCTTCCGGAGCCTGAATTTCCTGCACATAATAACTGCCAAGATACAGCTCACTGGTCGTGCCGGTTCCGTCCTCACCTATCGTAAAAGTCTCAATATACTGGTTCTTCACATAGCGGGTTGTCCCATCCGGTGTGACAACATCCTCATTCGCAAATACCGCAAACACGGCACCCGCAAGCGCCTCGCCGGTATCCGCATCGTATTTGCTCACGACAATCTGTCCTTTTTCCGGTGTGTCCGTCAGCTCGACCGTGATCGTATCCGGCCACGCATTATACTCCGTTACTTCAAATTCAATGTCTTCCGAAAGGACATAACCCTCCGGGGCATTGACCTCGCGGATGTAGTAGATTCCCTTTGCCAGCTTTGACGGCAGCGTAACGGAACCGCTCTCATCCGTCACGAAGTTCGTGATCTCTTCGTAGTGCGGATAATAATTGCTGAACGTGATCACGTTCTTATCCGCATCCAGAATCTGGAATTCCGTTCCTGCTACCGGGATCGTGTTTCCAGTCTCCGCATCTACTTTTACCACCGTGATGCCGGACTCAATCGGCTTATCGTTCTTATAAATACCCGAATAAGTCTTCCCGTCAATCGTGCCGGTCACAGTGAAATCTTCCACCGGCGTCACATCATCCGGATACTCCAGTTCCTTAATGACATACGTGCCATAAGGCAGACGACCATACGGATAATTCTCCGGGTCTGCGGTCGTTGCCACGCCTTCCTCGTCCGTCGTGATTGTCATCACCAGTTCCCCGGTAGATTCCAGGTAAATGCCGAACACAACGCCCTCGATCGGCTCCACATCGTCCGTTGCGTCTTCTGAAGATAAGGTATCGCGGAACTTAATGATCTCAATATCAAACCGGATAACACGGTTCTGCGTTGCCGTGTCTTTGGTTGTCAGGTCAACCATCTGCCCGTCTTCACGGATGGTGAAGGTGGTATTCAGGTACACGCCCTCCGAAGTATAGCCTGTCGGCGGTTCCGTCTCCTTAATGTTGTACGTGCCATACGGCAGATAGTTGCTCGCGGTCTCAATATAGCCGCTTTCATCTGTCACAAATGTTGCGATCGTCTCGCCCGGCTGATAAATCACACCGTCCACGACCACCGCATTTTCAGACATATTTGTCAAAACAAACGTTGTGCCTGCCAGGGTCGCGTCACCCTGTGTGCCAACATAAAGCGTGTCGCCATCCGATACATCCAGGCCAGAGGTACCATAAGTGCCATTCAGCTCTGAATCGGACTTCTGGATTTTAAAGCCGCCTCGGATCACTTCGTTCGATACCGTATAAGTCAGGATTCCGCCATCATCTGGAATCGTAAACTCAAAATCCGTATTCGTACCGTTTGCGGTGTATCCGGTCGGTGCTGTCACTTCTACGACTTCATAGGTGCCATACTGCAGAACTGCGCCGGTTTCCGCATATCCGTCCGCGTTCGTCGTGATCCGCATGACTTCCTCGCCGCTCGCATAAGTTTTCTCCGTATCTCCTTTCACCGAAACTGCGTAGGAATTTTTATTAATGATCGCATAAACAGCTCCTTCCAGGGATTCCACATCACCCTGCTGTTTTCCATCCGCAGTCTCACTGTCCGCTTTCGTGATCGCAATACCGCCCCAGACTGGTTCATCAACGACCTTTGGCACATTTTCTACCGTCGTGTTGCCGGTATGAGAAATATTGTCCGCAGTCATCGTGTAGGTGATAATCTCATCAGAAACCTGGTATCCTTCCGGAGCTTTAATTTCCTCAATAGTCAGATAGCCAAGCGGGAACGCAACATGATTGCTGCTATCATAATAAAAGCTGTCCCCGGATACCAGATGTGACGCATCAAGCATGACATTGCCGTCGCTGTCGCTCTGCAGCACCCAGGTTCTTGTTGCAGTGCTGGCTGCAGAAGATGCCCCCGCATAAAACTTCACTTCAAACTGTGCGCCGGAAAGCGACATGTCTGTAGCGTATTCCTTCGCCTTAACCACCAGTAAATCCAGAGTATACGTGATTGGTGTCTCCGGCACGGTTCCGCCTCCGGAAGCGTTTACTACGGTCGTCTGTCCTGCTTCGATACTTACCGTATAGATCGTGGTGTCTTTTTCAAAGCCCGGTGAAGCAGTTGTCTCTGATACCGTATAGAGCCCTGACTCCAGTTCCACCGTATTTGATGTTCCGGAATCGTCGGTTGTCAGCGTCGCAACGACTGTCCCGGAAGTATCCTTCACCGCATATACTGCGTTACCCACAGAATACAGGGCATTTCCTTCCGTCACGGAAGTATTATCGGATACCTTTACAAGATACAGGTATCCGCTGTCCCGTTCGTTCGTAAAGTTCAGCGGCGTATTAAAATCAGACAGATCCGCTTTCAGATAAGTGCTGTCGCTGTCACTGGATGCTTTTATCTTCATAGACTGGGAATTTTCCGACAAAAGATATCCATCCGGCGCTTCCACTTCCGTAACAGTAAGTGTCATAGCGTTTGGCAGAGCATAGCCCACGCTGCTGCTGTATTTATAAAGCGCATCACTGTCATTCCCGTTCCAGGAACTCAGGTAATGGTTTTCATCATACGAGATATAGCCGTTTTCATCTGTCTTAAAATACCAGGTCGCTACCTCTTCGTTGTCATAAGTGCCTACTACTCTGAATACAGCATCTGCCAGAGGCTCCCCGGTTGCTTCATCTGTCTTATAGACAAAATTCCCGTTGAAATAGAAGGCTGTGTTTGTCACAGTCAGCGAAGTCGTTTCGCCGGCAGTGATTGTTACCTTATACACATTCGTGCTGGTTCCATCGGAATCCCATGCATGGCCTGCGGCACGTTTGCTCTCCACAACCCAGTAGATTCCCTCTTCCAGCGCAACCGTCTCTGTCAGCTTTGTGGAAGATTCTTCATCCTCGTCTGCATCATCCCGAATTTTTACTGTATCGATCAGGTACTCCGAATCCAGAGAGCTGTCCGTATAAATCTGGAAATTTGTATCCAGTGTCACATTTACAAATTCTTTGACAAAATTACTGGAGGTTGACTTTTTAATGATTTTCAGGTTGCCTGTTGAAGTATCGAGGGTCTTTTCTGTACTGCCATAATAATTCTGGTAATTGCCCTGCGATGTGCCGGATTTACCGGTTGTAGATACCGCAATCTTCACCTTATAATAATCACCGCTGCTGTTTTTATACAGCGTAGTCGTCACAGTCACAGACGAAATACAGCTTGCGCTGCTGTACGCCATATGGGAACCGTCCTGCTGGTTGCACCCGATCGTGACATAGGAAAGGCTCTCGGCAAGCTCTACGCCATAATCCGCCAGATAATCATCCAGGTCAGACAAGAAGTCACTGGAGAAGTTAAAACGCCAGTAGCGGTAGCCGGTGAAATTGCTTACCCAGCCATAGTTCGTCACCTTGCTGCTTGCGTTTGAGAGCGTATAGCTGTAACCGGTCCAGGTTTTACTTGTTGTGGTAGTCGCAACCGTCATAATTCCGGAATCCGTGCTACCATTCTCCGAATCCGCATCCGTATAAACCCCAGCCAGCTCTTCGTATCCGGCGTAGTCTTCCGTCCGGCGTTCATCTGACTTGATCGCATTCGAAGAATACGTTGGGAAGTCAATATAGAAGACCCAGGTATCCTCCCCAGCCTCAAAGCCATCCGCCAGTGTATAAACCGTATTGCTGCCATCCACAGTCTCCGAAGCGATTACTTCATCCGCGCTGATCAGCTCTCCATTCTTATAAACAGAGAGTTCCGGCTCGACATCATCATATCCAGGCCATGCCGGATATACCGTAATGCTGGCAATGCTTCCATCTGCCAGATAGTCATTTCCATAAGTGGCGGAGTAACTGTTTCCTTCGCGGTCTGTTACAGTTGCTGCCAGCTCGCCACTCGCAATATGCACCGTAACCGCATTTTCAGCAGAAATAGCTTCCGTAACTGTCACCGTGCAGGATACATACCAGTAATATTCCGGATTTTCATAAGATACGATCTCGTAAACTACTGTATATACACCAACGGTATCCGCGTCAAACCCACCATCATCATATACGGTCTGCAGAAACAGGTCCGCGTCATAGCCAAGGTTGACATCGTTCAGCACAAACCCTTCCCCAGCAACTACCGTAAGGGCTTCGCCTTCCAGCACCGTGCCGACCTTCTCCGGGATCACTCCGCTGTAATCGGATGATTGCTCATTTTTCAGATAGATCGTGCCTTCAAAGCTGTCCGACCACACCGTTGCCACAGATGCCGAGCTGATCACATAGAATGGCACCTCGATGTACCAGTAATACGTATCATCGTCATCCAGAACAGCCTTGTAGGTGATCGTATAGCAGACATTGCTGCTCGGTGTCCAGGTGATCTCGCCACTCTCCCAGGTAACCGTCGCACCCGTCAGGGTATCTGATTCCGGGATGTAGGATTTATAATCAAAATCCGTATCCTCGTAATACACATACTGTGCGCTCAGGACGACCGTTTCACCGATCTCCGGACGGATATAGGAGAGCATTTCATCATCCGACAGGTAATAGACGCTGTCTGTAGTGAATTCATCATCTTCATCCGAATCATCATCCACTTCCTCGGTTTCGTTTTCAGATTCTGCCTCTGTCTCCGATTCCGCAGCAGATTCAGATTCCAGTTCCGTCTCGTCCCCGGATTCAGTTTCTGCTTCATCAGCATTTTCTGTATCCGCCTCTGTTTCTGTCTCGATGCCAGAACCGGTATCTGTCTCGGATTCAGCAGAATTTTCACTGTCTGTGCCGGACTCTGTTTCAGAACTATCCTGCACATTTTCAGCTTCATCTTCTGTTCCAGATTCTTCCGCTGCTTCTGCCTCCGTATCAGCTGACACAAAATTCAGGCGGACGGTAATCTTATAGTCCGCATTCGCTACCACGGTAATCGGAAGTACATCCGATGTGGCGATCGTCTCCCCATTTTCATTTATCACAACCACGCTGTCTAATACATAACCATCGTTCGCTGTGCCTGAGATCGTGACTTCCTCATATACCGGGAAATTGATCTCGTAATCCCAGTCATCGCTCAACATATCAGAAGTTACCGTCTCAGAAGTACCATCTGAAAAGCCGATCACCATCTGTCCGCCTTCTGACACCTCAAAAGCAATGAAGTTGTAAGCTTCCTCAGTTTCTGCCTCGGTTTCTGGATCACTCTCTTCCGTTATCTCCGAAAATGCCAGCTCCAGTCGCGTATCCGCTGCAGGCATCACAAATGATATGGTCATGGTCTGATCTACCTCATCCCAGTCAAAATCATATCCGGCGTTGCTGCTGTCATATACGTGGATCTCATCTAGGGATACCCCTTCCGGATAAGCCAGCGAAAACGCTACCTGTTCTCCAGCTTCATATGACAGGACCAGGCTGCCGTCTGCTTTCGCTTCTTTCAGTTTTCCCGTATCATAGGTGTAAGTGCAGTCTTCGTAATAAGGCAGCAGCAGTTCATACTCCACCGGATTTTCAGAAGAGTTTTCTGTCTCCTCCTTATTTGAGTCCGTTGCCTCTGTCTCTGCTTCCGAAGAGGATTTCACTGCTTCCTTTTCCGTTTCCGCTGCTTCAGTATCTGTGGTTACCGTTTCAGCAGCTTCGGATTCTGTCGCCGCTGTTTCCGTTCCCGCCTCAGTTGTAGCTTCTGTTGTCATTTCTGTTTCAGCAACCGTTTCACTTTCCGCATAACTATAAGACGGAAAAAACGACATCACTCCGGATGCCGTCATCGTGACCGCCATCATCATAGAGATGGCCTTTTTTATTTTTTTAATTCGCATTCGCTTTCCTCCTGAAAAATAAATAAGTTCATAACTGTTCAGTTCCTTCACAGTTATAGGGAAAAGCCCATTTAAAATCGCTTCGCGATGGGACTTTTCCCCGCTAAATATACGTTTTTATACGTACTTCGCAGCGAGTGCGAAGTACTGTCCTAAACAGTACATAAGTTTTGCTCATGCCCCACTGCTATAAGCGGCGGCCCCCTCATATTCATCAACATCACCTCGCTCTCCAAAGGATTTCTTCTAATTTGGGGTAAAGAAAAAGGACTGCCCTGAGACAATCCTTTCATCCGTTTCGATACATCTTTGTATTTTTTTATTTGTTTTTATGAACCTGACTGGTAAACCACCGTACAGCCTCTTGGCTCTGCTGTATTGTTGCTCGCTTCCAGGTCATACTGTATACCATTAATCCATATTCTCGCTCGCATATGCCCATAGGTGGAACCATTCACAAAATATGGTTCACATTCCAGGCCCAGGTCCGTCGCAAGATCAAGGAGCAGATATGAGGATGCCCAGCAGTCCCCGCCGTAACCGAGTGCATAACAATATTTGTTTGACGACCCGCTCGTATAATCATACCTCGAAAATACGTAATCACCAAAAGCAACCAGCTTTTCCAGTGCAGTCATATCCGAAGTCCAGAGTTCCGTCTCCAATTTCTTCTTCCATGTCTGGAAAGTATAGTAATTCGTATCTGTCGATGTCACGGTTATCGTAACGACCTCTTCCAGCGTACCATTTCGGTAGATGTTAAGTTTACAGCTTCCGGCAATCCTTCCGGCAAAAGACACTCTTACATACCGCGCCGTGGTTCGGTTCAAATCATCATAACAGCTTCCTTCGATAATATTGGTAATCTCTACGTAATTCCCGCCGGTAATGATAAAATCATAATTATCAGCATATGAATCGGTGTATCCGGCGACGGAATACGTTCTGCCTCCGCTGATTGTAACGCTGTCCGTATCATAATGATAAGCAAAGCCAGTGGTGGTCGTACCTGATGCCATAGAGTCCGATTCCGTCTGTGCTGTTTCACCTTGCGATGCCGACGTGCTCTGCGAAGCGGATTCACTTGCCGTATTTTCATTCTGTGATGTAATCTCACTGTTCACCGTCCCCGTCTGTGAGGACTTCTCTGAAGTGTTTCCATCGGCAGAAGACGTATTCCCGGACGTGACAGTCGCTGTAGTCGATTTCTTTTTTACCACTACCGTTTTCTTAAAGGTCTTAATTACTTTTCCTTTATAATAGACCTTCGCCCGGATCACAGCAGTTCCAGCCTTTACAGCGGTAATCTTCCCTTTGCTGCTGACCTTCGCAACCTTTTTATTTGACGAGCTGTACTTCACGGTGCATTTGCTCTGCACCGTTGCCTTCACTGTCTTTGATTTGCCTTCGGTCATGGAAATTTGACTTGTGTTATACTGGAAAGACCCGGAAGTCGTCACGATAACATAAATCTTTTTAACCGCTTTCCCATTCTTATAGCAAGTCAGTGTAGCCGTCCCCTTTTTTCTGGCGGTCACCTTATACTGGTTTGTCGCAGATTTAGATACCTTCGCAACTCCTGTTTTAGATGATTTCACCTTTGTATAGCCGGTGACCTTAAAAGACTTCCCGGAAGTGACCGCCTTTACAGAAGACGATGCAGCAGAGACAGATGTACTCAAACCCGCAGTGAACAAAACAACAAACATCAGGGCAAACAGGATTTTTCTGATACTGGAAACCATTTGCAGCTTATGTGTATTCATGCTCCATTTCCTCCGTTTCTGCCGATTTTGAATTCGATTTTTCTAAACCGGATTCTCTTCTGTAGCTTTTCCGCAATTACATCCCACGCCATAAAGCCGCTTCAGCATCTCTTCAGATTCCTCCCTTAACGCCATCCCGATGGCAAGCCCACACTTAAAATATTCTAAGTTCTGGCAGTCTGACATAATAGCCTGATCGTCCAATACTTGTTCCACCATACCATATTCACTTTTATCCAGGACTTTCTCCAGTTCCCTCATCGTCTGGTCAGTATGCTTTAATGCCTCCTTATACTCCGGATCATCTGATACAACCTGTTCTGCCGGGTAAACCTTTCCGTCAAATATTGCTTTTGTCATTGTCATGATAGCGTTCCTCCTTCATTTCGCCGTAAATTCTGTTTCACTGCAGCTACATCTTTGTTTCACATGCAATTATCATACATCAGTTCAGACTTTGCAACTTTGCGGAATAGCTAAAACTCACTCGCTGAGTTATGCTCCTCGCCGGGTTATGCCCCCCAATCTCCGATTGAGGGGCGCGGGCATCCCACGCTTCACATGTGATAAGCCTTCTTCGGCTCGTGTACATAAAAAGAAGGACTGTCTTTACAGTCCCGCCTCTACGCCTGCCAGGATTTGTCGCGGAATCCTGTGTAGCTGTCATATTTTTGCCTTGGCTACACGCCCTCCCCACTGCTGGCATCATACATATTACCACAGAATCAGTTGCAGCGGGTTGCATGAAGTTTCATTCGGTTGCACCGAGTTGCATCTGGTTGCAAAAAGTTTCACGTTGTTTACAAAAATTTCACTCGGTTTCATGTGTAATCCCAAATTTGGACGGTTCGCAAAGTATTGGTATTGGGCGCCCTTTACCGGCAGTGTGAAACAAAATGGGGAACTACACGAACCCTTGTGTGTTCCAGATGATTATCTCTGTAGATTCATGAATTTTTCCCGTTCATAAAATCACCCGTTGTTTTTCCATCTCGTTCCGATTATAATCTGTGTAATAGTTCAGAATCGAGGCATTTAAAATGGGATTTGAGAAGAAAGACGCAGCGAAAAATGAATATATGCTGACAGGCAGCTTCAAAAAGAAAGGCTACGATTGGTGGTGGCACTCGTTTACTGCCATAAATGAAGTCACTGGTGAAGAAAAAGCCTTTTTCATTGAATTTTTTGCTATAAACCCTGGCTTAGCCCAGGAAAAACCAGTATTCGGCCAACTCCCGGAAAACAAAGCTGATAACGTGCGGCCTTCCTATCTGATGGTCAAAGCAGGAAGCTGGGGAACACCAGACTTTGCGTCAAATAGCACCGAGCTTCAAAAGCCCTGCCAGCTTCATCGATTCTTCACATGGAAAGATGTGAGCATTCATGGGAAAGCACCCTATTCTGTAAAAGCCGTGGACTGTTATGCGTCAGATACGAGACTTTCCGGCAGCATATCGGTAAGCAGGGAGGACGCTGCTGCGCATCCGGAATGGATGTGTGACAGCGGAGAAATGTCCTGGAATCTTGAAATAGATAAGCAGATTGCTTTTAATGTCGGATACGGCACCAGCAAACTGTTCCGTTTTCTCAAAGCGTTTGAAATGTACTGGCATGCGGAAGGTATGAAAAGCACCTATCAGGGGACTGTTACACTAAACGGCGTTGTCTATCGGGTTTTCCCGGAAAAAAGCTACGGCTACGCTGACAAAAACTGGGGACGAAACTTTACCTCTCCATGGGTATGGCTGTCATCCAATCACCTGATCAGCAATATTTCCGGGCAACAGCTGACAAACAGCGTCTTCGATATTGGCGGCGGCAGGCCAAAAATCTACTTTGTACCGCTTAATCGGATTCTGCTCGGCGCATTTTATTATGAAGGGACATCCTATGAGTTTAATTTTTCCAAATTCTGGACCGGCTGTAAAACGAAATTTTCCTGTAAAGAGACAGAAAACGAAATTCATTGGCGTGTCCGGCAGGAAAACCGACAGGTGATCATGGAAACCTGTGTCCGCTGCAGAAAAAAGGATATGCTTTTGGTCAACTACGAAGCCCCTGACGGCAGCAAAC
>JAJPWX010000109.1 GCA_021205755.1 Lachnospiraceae bacterium
CTACACCATTTGCCATATAATGTGTAGTTAAAGCTTTTGAAAACGGTTTTAATATTTTTTTTATTATTGTCTTTTTATCTGCATCATGAGCCATTGAAATACTTTCATTTATTCTGATTGGTACTCCTGCTTGCCAACCAACAAACATTGAAAATACATTTACAGTCCCATTATATGCATGCATGATTGTGTACCTGTTCTTCTTGCATATATCTTTAATCGCATTCATGTTTTTGAAAATTTAACGATACGGAGGTACAATATAAACGTGGCCTCCCAAAGATTCAATTTCTTCTTTCGGTATAGCATTTGAATCAGCATCACAGATAAAATCAAACTGTATCTGGCTTCTATCTATATGGCGATAATACTCCATAACAAGATTTTTTTTCCCACCAGAATGCATTTTACCCATAATTACTGCAACACGTTCCATTAGTCATATCCTTTCTTTCTACCATCAATTCAAATATATTTAATATTTTTAGATATTCTCCGTTCACGATGCTCTCCCAACACTCAGATTATATATATACTACAGAATTGTCTTCCTTTATAATGTAAAGTGCTTTTTTCTCATTTTCATAGATGATCATTCCTTTCTTTGCAATCACAATATGATACGAAAATTATCCTGTTTCTTTTCGCTTCTCTCATCCACGAACACTCTCTAATTATTTAAATCACCATCAAATAAGAATTCCGCTCTATCCTGCACATCTAACCTGTATCGATACTTCTGCGCGCTACTATTACAAAATTTTCAATATTTTTATAACCAGACGTTAAATCACTCCAGATCACTTACAAAACAGTCAAATACTGCTCACCACCTCACATCTCGATTAATTGTGAATTCACATGGATAAATAGTAAACGATAATGGGAAAACATTCTCCATGAACATCTTACTAAGTGATGCCTTATCTTTCTCAATTATCTCAAAAACCATATTATTATTCTCACTGCTAGACGAAGAGACTGGTTATCTTAAATCGTTAAGGAGATAAGGATATCATTAATACTAACATTCGTAAGATCTGGTACTGGGTAATAGCCCATAAGTTTATCCTTTTGTTGGATACTATTGCTTTGATATAAGTTTGTTAGTAAATGTAGGCACTTGAAATCCACGGTTAGAATAATCTCCTTAATCAAGCTTTGTATCTGTTAATCATATACAATACTCCGTTTTCATAAATTTAGCTGTTCTCATAATTCCCTCATCCAATCCCACCGGATTTAATTTTCCGAATGTATTTTCATAACGGCTTATATCTAAAAAATTAATATGTACATCTACATTACGTTCTGGAAGATAATTTATCATCAACTCAACGCCTAATGTGCATTGTATAATACTTAACAACTCATTGATACTCGTTCCATATCCGCTTCCAAGATTAAATGTTCGATATAATGTCTTATTGTTTGCAATTTTGATTATTGCATTCACTGCATCAGATATATAAATATAGTCACGGACAATGGTCCCATCCCCGTACACATTAATTGTCTCTTTTTTGAGAGCCTTATATGTAAACGTTGTGACAGCACCTAACCTTCCATTTGGTCTTTGGTATGGTCCATATGGATTTGCAAGGCGAATCACTCTATAATCCAAACCATACATATATTCATATAGGTATAGAAGTTTTTCAATAGTTATTTTTTGAACCCCATACGACGATATTGGATACGTTTGGCTATCCTCTTTTAACGGACTTCTTTCTTCTTTACCATATACTGTTCCGCCAGAAGACATAAATACCACTTCGGAAACCCCTTGTCTTATACATGCCTCCAATATATTCGCCGTTAAAACAACATTTGCCTCTAGTTCTTGAGAAATATGCTGATTCGAGGTCGTAGGAATAGTTGTACTTACCAAATGATAAAGTACATCTTGTCCTTCCAACAATTTATCGTAATCAGTATCTATTTCTAAGGATGATTCTCTAATTTCCACATTGTTCATTTGAAGCTTTTCAATGGGTTGAAAATATTCTTTCTTTGTGTCAACGAGAGTGATGCTATCAGTTTTATCTTTTGCAAGAGCAATTGCCAAATTAGTTCCTATAAATCCAGCCGCTCCAAGAAGAATAATATTCATCGTTATATTTTCTCCTCAAAATTATTATTATGCTTCATATACTCAATATCTATAGGAGGAAAAAAAGGGGCTCCAATTTTCGCGGGTGATTATTCCATTTTTGTTGGTGTTTCACCAGCATATTCGGAAGTTCTCCCGTTCCTATCAGTGGCACTTAAAATCTCCTGCTTATATTCATTCTGTTCATGATTACGCTTATTTTATTCTTTTCTGTATTTGTATCGTTTATCATCTCTAGCAACTCACTTTTAGCATCTGTGCTTTTCCGTGTATCCGCATAGATACTGAATTTGCTGGAATAAAAAGACAATCCCCCTTGTAAAACGGCAAAGATGTATCTTCCCAAAAGAAAATGCCACATCCTTCTGTGCAAAGCAAAACCTGAAAAGAGTTTGCACCTACTTGTATTTGCACCATTTTTCGGACGCTTTCCGTATTCAACAACACACGAAAAACTTCAAAATACTTACACCGGCATAACAACTCGTCCGCCACACCAGGGCGAAACTTTAACACACGCATAGGCTGCCTTGGTGTTAAACTTCCTTTTAAGTTTGCAACTTTTAATGCCTTATCTATGTGAAGCTCCCTAGTTTTCCCCATTTTATCAACTCGGTTATAGTCATATAACCTATAAGTTATGTTAGAATTTTCCTGAATCTCAGCAATCAATGCTCCAGCACAAATGGCGTGTACTTGCCCCGCCGGAACAAAAAAAACATCATCTTTTTGAATTGGTACCTTTTGGAGATATTTTTCCACAGTACCATTCGCAAGGCTTTTTCTTATTGTTTCTTCATCTATGTCACGGTAAAACCCATATATTAGCTTTGCATCCTTTGCGGCATCCAAGACATACCACATTTCCGTTTTTCCAAGAGAACCGTTTTCATGCTCTCTAGCGTAATCATCATCTGGATGTACCTGCACAGATAAATCTTTTTTGGCATCGATAAATTTAATCAGGATAGGAAGTTCATCTTCTGTCTTTGGATGTGTACCAAGAAACTCCGGATGAGCTTTTATTACATCCGCAAGTTTCTGATCTTTAAATTCACCTGTAGCAACCATACTGGAACCATCTGGATGCGTAGAGCATTCCCAAGTTTCTGCCAAAGGCGACATATTAATCCCCTTTGCAAAATCCTCATTCAGACGATTTCCTCCCCACAGATAATCCTTAGCAGCTGGTAACAGCATAAAGGGTCGATTATTCAATTCCGGTTTTATCTCAAACGTTAAGCACGAATTTCTGTTTGTCGTGTACACTAATCTCATCTCCCAACTGAACTTCAATCAATTTTAGTTCAGTTACAGCGGATATTGTGTGGCGACAGCCTGCCTGCATGGTAATCACGTCTCCCGCTTTCACTGGTTGCTCCATACCATCCACAATAACCGTTCCCTCACCAGATATCACATTCCATATTTCGTCACGCCTCTGATGGCTGTGATAGTTCATTCTGTGCCCAGGGTTTAAAGTTACTTTAATAGTAAGACTAGTCTCATCCACATCAATCACATGGAAACTGCCCCAAGACTTTTCTGCAAACATAATCTGCTGCTTAATCTTGTCTACTATAGGTTTAATATAACTGGATTGCTCTCGATCAGAAACAAGAATTCCTTCCGGACTTGCAGAAACTATCACATTCTTCATTCCCATACAGACAATTGGAACGTTCAGCTCATTTACAACATTTACATTGTTACAAGCGTCATCTAGCACAGCTTCCCCTATGGTCGGTTCGTCCATTGCCTCTGTCAGCGTATTCCATGTACCGAGATCCTTCCAATCGCCTGCGAACCGCATGACCTGAATCTTCGGCTCTCTCTCAACAACGGCATAATCAAAGCTGATTTTTTCCAGAGTCTCGTATTTATCAAATAGATCGGCATAGTCAGTGAAATCTATCAGTTCATGCGCTTTATCCATTACATACTTCAGCTTATAAGCGAAAACTCCACCATTCCAGAGCGCACCTCGAGCGATATAAGATTTAGCAGTCTCCTCATCTGGCTTTTCCTTAAACGTATCCACTATGCTTGTCTGATTCTTTGTTGCTGGTATAATATAGCCATATTTTTCGCTAGGATAGGTCGGTTCAATACCCATAAGAACAAGGTTTGCTTCCCCTTTTTCTGCCTGTTTTCCTAAATCCTTGAGTGCTTCAAAATAATCGTTCTCCACATAAGGATCGACTGGACAGATTACTACAGATTCCTCTAATCCAATTTTCCGAACATCATGAAGATATGCCGTTGCCAAGGCAATTGCCGGAAAAGTATCCTTTCTACAAGGTTCAACAGAAATTCCAACCTTCTCACCAAGCTGGTTATGGATTGCAGAAACTTGTGTCTTTGAGGTTGCTATGATCACATTTGCATCTGTATCTACCATTTTTATTTGACGATAAACACGCTGAACCATAGACTCATATTCGCTATTCTCTGTTTTAAAAAATTTTATAAATTGTTTCGAACGGATGTCATTAGACAATGGCCAGAGCCGTTTTCCAGAACCGCCCGAAAGTAAAACAATATTCATTATATTTGCACCTCATATATCAAATCAGATATCTTATCTTTCAGATCTCATAGGATTACTCAAAAAATCATCACAGGAGAGACGAATACCGTCCTCAAGCTCAGTTTTATATCTCCAACCCAATATGGTAGCTTTGCTTACGTCAAGCAACTTTCTTAGTACTCCATTCATTTGGTTTAGTCAAGTCTCCATAGTGTAGGTGAAAGTGTTTTCTCCCTTCTAAGTAAGCAATTCACTCTATAATTAACTGATGACCTTCTAATTATCCCGTGTACATCGTATCCTTTTTCTAACAGAAATTCAGCCAAATATAAACCACCTTGCCCTGTAATACCTGTAGTTAACTCCTTTTTCATTTTTCTCCTATTAACGTAAACGTTCTCTTTAGCAAACAATTGCCTTCCTTTCTTCTCGTACTTCTTTATCTATACTATCTCGACCCTTTACGTTGAAACATAACAAATATTGTCTTAAATAATATCTTAATATCCAAGCTAATACTCCACTCCTGTATATACTTCGTATCCAGCCTCACGACTTCCTCAAAGTCCTCAATATCACTTCTCCCACTTACCTGCCAAAGGCCTGTTATTCCCGGTTTTATCGCAAGCCTTGCCTTGTGATAGGTATTGTACTCAGACACTTCCCCAACCGTTGGCGGTCTGGTACCTACCAGAGACATGTCTCCTTTCAGCACATTCCAAAACTGTGGGAACTCATCTATACTGGTTGAACGAATGAATGCCCCGATTCCTTTCTTTGTTCCGTCTGGACCGCTACCAATAATTCTCGGATCATTTTCCATCTTGAACATCTGGCCTTTCATCTGATTTTTTTCCATCAGTTCTGCTTTCCGTTCTTCTGCATCCTGATACATGCTCCGAAATTTATACAGTTTAAAGATTCTTCCATTCTTTCCTACTCTCTCCTGACTAAAGAACACGGGGCCTGGGTCTGATATGTAAATAGCAGGAGCCACAAAGATAAATAAAATTCCGGTAATTACCAGTCCAACGATACTTCCAATAATATCTATGAACCGCTTAACAAAAGCCTGTCCCGCTGTGATTAACTTTAAATAACTTGTCATAACGCTCAGGCCTGCGATATCTTCTTCATACCTTGCCCCAGCCAATTCATCTGACGACATAATCTCAAGATGGATTGTGATCCCCATCAGACTGCATTCTCGGATCAGATCCTGCGGTATGTCTTCTTTTCGTGGCACGCTGAACAGAATTTCATCCACCACAGTCTTCAACAAATATTGAGTTAATGTTTCTACGCTGGTTACTATCGGAATGCCTTGGACTGAATCAATTGTTTCATTATTTGCTCCTACCAAAACAATTCCTTTTACCTGAAAGTCCAGCATCTGTCCCTGGAATTGATTCAATATACGTTCGGCTCCTGGCTGATCGGTTACAAGCAAAAGATATCTTGGATTTTTCGCAAGACGATGATGGATAAATTTCTTCCATATTGTTCGCTCCAGCCAAATCATCATTAAGGATATGACTGCTGTATAGGCAACCACCATTCTGGACAGGGCATCCAATGTTTTTAAAAAGAACATCAGAACCACCATTACAGCCAACACAATGGCAATATGCCGGATCACGGCAATCAGTTCTTTTAAGTATCCTCGCCGTAAAATATTTTTATAGGCACTATCAAAGATTGACGCACAAATATGTACGAGCGCGATTATAATCAGTAAGCTTCTGTATGTCTGTGATTCCCATATTTCTAAATCATTCAGCCGCAGGCAGTAAGCCAGCCATAGGGAAAGCAAAAAGCACACAAGATCAAGTATCATGAAGTCAATATGCTTGATGATGCTGCTTGGATTTTTCTGATACATACGTTAGAACTTCTCCAGAATTTTTTTATTTGTGAAACTTCCCTTTCCCGCAAAGCAATACGGATGCGAAATCAAAAAGTTTTATTATCCAATTTAGTCAGGAATGCTATCCTACCTAAAACCTACTCCAGGGGCAATTCAGCCAACAGCTCTATCTGTTTTTGCGATAATTTCCCTGCTTTCAGGTATTTTTTTTGCATTGCTATCCATTTGCCGATCCAGAAACCATCTACTACCGTGTCCTGCGGGATGTTTAATGTGCCTTTTTTCAGATACCAGTTTTGAACTAGCTCAAACCTCGTTTGCCAGGAAGCCACTTCCCAGGACATGCCAATCGCTTCCAGTCGTTCCTGCCGTTCTTTCGGCAGTGTGCCTCTTTTGTACTGGGTGCGCTGGCGCTGTATCCATGTGCCCAGATGAAAACCATCTTCTGTAACGTAGTTCGCTGGGACAAGCAGATTCCCATTTGATTTTGCATATGCTTCCGCTGCCTGAAACGCTTTCGTCCATTTATTCTCCACCCGGTTTGTCCAAATCATGCCAATGGCGTCCAGGCGCCTGATCTGGTCTTCGTTGGGCACAGTTCCTTTTACAGTTCCCGCCCGCAGAGATCGCTGCCGACAGATCCAGTAGCCAATGCGTATGCCATCCTCTGTCACATATCCGATGGGCACGTCCAGATTCCGATGCTCCAGGTAATAATCATAAGCAGCATGGTAGTTTTTTTCCCAATAATAATCCAGAACATCCCAGACCATGCCAAGGTCGTTTAGCTTCTGAATTCGATCCGGAGTTAGATATTTCTGATGCGCCCCTGCATTTTCCCAGGCACGGATGTTCGAAAGCCATGTTCCCAGTGCAACGCCTTCCTGATCTACATACCTCACAGGTACATTCAGATCCCCATGGTTCTCCCGGTAGCGTTTTGCTGCCGCATAGTTTTTAGCCCAGGTCAAATCCGTCGCTGTCTCCCAGATCATTCCAATCGAATCGAGTTTTCGGATGCGTTCGTCTGACAAACTGCCATTCATACTTCCTTTGCGAATTGCCCTTTGGTTGACAATCCAGTTTCCGAGAGCATAACCGTCCTCTGTAAAATATTTTGCCGGCACCTCCAGATTTCCGTTTTCCTGATAAAATTGTTTTGCCAGACTGTACATCCTGTCCCAGGAAGCAGTCAGCTTCTCGTTCAGTTTTTCAAACAATTCCCGGCAATCGTGTACTTCATCGATAATCCGAAAGTGTTCGTTAACAATCGAGTCGCTTTTGCCAAGATCACGATAGTAGGATGTGACCAGCTGCATTTCTTCCTCGACTGCCCCTATATTCCAAATAGATTCTAAGTTCGACACAATATCGAAAATTATAGAAGTCTCTTTCCTGCTGGCGGATAATGCCCGGCCAATCTGCTGTTTATAGATGATCGGAGAAACCGTCGGCCGCAGCAAAATGACACCGCTGATGCCTTCGATATGAACCCCCTCATTTAAGGCGTCGATACAATATAAAAGCCGCAGATGCGTGTCATCCTTATCATTCCGGAAATCGTCAAATGCACGGCTTGCTCCCGGATCACTCGTATAGATGGAATAAACATGCGGATGCTGATCTACTTTCGCAAACCATTCCGTGTGTCTCATCATCTCATCCATGTGCTCCTTATTGGAACAGAACACGATGTATTTCCCCGTCCGTTCTGTCATGTGTTTGTCAAAAATGACATCCAGCCCATCTGCCATATCCAAAGCACGGCGTAATTCCTGCAGATAGCACTCACACTCATCTCGGACTTTCCTGTTTCTGGTTTGCCGGACGCGTTCCTCATATTTTTTTATTCCATCCCGCCAAGAATAGACAGAAAGCACATATTTCGGTGGATTTAAAATACCCCGGACGAGCGCTTCGCCAAGTGTCATTTCAGAGGCAATATTCCCATCAAACAGTTCATCCGCCATGTCCCTCTGGTTATCCAGATAGCGAATATTGGTGGCCGATAAACCAAGGATCGGCGTATCCGGAAACACGGCCAATAGCCTTTGTACTCCCTGCCCCCAACACCGCGCGCCGCAGCGGTGAAATTCATCCAGAATAATGTATCCAGGAGCTTCTATATCATCTACAACACTTGCTGTATCCCCTATATCACCCGCACCAGCGGTCTCCCCGGAAGGCGGCATAGACTTACTGCTGCTACCACAGATACCAGCTATCTGCGCATCATCCATTAGCATCAGCTTTGCGTAAGTGCAGAATGTAATATTCCCCGGCACTTCGCCGCCGGTTGCCTCTTGCAGATTTTCCAGCTGTGTTTTAAAAATATATTCGGATGGAGAAAGCCAGAGCATACGTTTTCCCGGGTTATCCGCACAAAGACGGAAGCCGATAAAAGACTTGCCCGTACCAGTCGGATGGATGACCGCAGCCTTTCCTGTCTTCTCCATCATATCTACGGCAGCTTCATAAGCAGCCATATTGTGCTCATATAGAAGGACTTCCATCCGTCCCACCACCATTCATTCTTCTGTCTCAGGCATAGCTTCGCCATCCCGCGCAGCTTTTTGCGCAGACAATAGTCCTACAATGACATCCAGCACAGACAGCAGCGGCGAAGCGACATGCTGCAGGTAACTGGAATTTTTATCCATACATGCTAAAATAAAACTTTTAGTGTAATACTAAGGGAGTACCATTCGGAAACCCTTGATTTTTCAGTACTTGCACATTTCTGCTGTGATTTCTGACCACGAATCTGACCACTAAAGAGGAAGTTTAACCGTATTTTAAAATGCCCCTCTAAGTCAGGATTCGTGGTCATTTTTTAAAAGATATTATTGTTGACATAATCTGCGCATAAAAAGGCGATTGCAAATGAAAAGGGTGCTGTTTCTAATTTGCTTTAGTACGCATAAAAAAAGGCCAAATTCTGACCACTAATTTGACCACGAATGAGGAAAGTTCTTTTAATCGATATGTTCATTTGCAATTTATATACTTGCAGAAAAGGTATGAAAAGATAGTGAAAATCAGGTGATTTTTATTGCGTGTCTTGACAGATAGAACAATGTGATGTAAAATTCATGGGTGCTAAGGGATATGTTCGTTTAATTTCCTTATAAAAGGGTACTCCCTTAGTATTACATTTAAGGAGTACCTGTGCAGGATTTCAGAGGAGATTTTTCTTCTGTCGGTAAGCCACTCATTACTTCAATTCTTAGTGAAATCCCGTTTTCTTTCCGTTTGAAATAATAGCCAATTTTTCAACTGGATTGTTGCCATTTATACACAAATCGATATTGAAATCAGGATTGATACATATAAATACAGTTTTGAATGATGCTATTATCGTAATATTTTTGTATAATTTGCCCATGACACATCCAGTTTTCTTTCAGAAGAATCGTCATACTGGATAAAAAAGAAGGGAGAAGGATCATGAAAAGAATTACCAGAAGAGATTTTTTGCAGGGGTCAGCTGCTCTCACACTGAGCGCGGCATTTTCGGGGGTAATTGGCAGCCTCAGCGTATCTGCGGAAGAAAGCGCCATTCCGGCTTACGCGGATATCGTGCTGGGTGAAGATTACACAGACCTCACCGCTTCGGTTCGGTTCATCCACAATATGACCAACCGCGAGGAAGACGGAACCATGGCATCCTTTGTTGAGGCGTTTAATGAAATGTATCCGAACATCACACTTACCACAGATGGCATCACCGATTTCGCTGAGGATGCGCTGCTTCGCCTGTCTGCTGGGGACTGGGGGGAAGTCATGTTCATCCCGGCGGTTGATAAGGATGAATATGCAAATTATTTCTATCCGTTTGGCACGGTAGACGAAATGAGTGAGCTGATTAACTTCGCAAACACCTGCGCTTATGACGGAATCTGCTATGGTGTTCCATGCTACGGCAGCACGCAGGGTATGGTTTACAACAAAGCTGTTTTCGAAGCTGCTGGCGTTACAGAACTGCCAAAAACACCGGATGAATTCATTACTGCTCTGCAGGCGATTAAAGACAACACCGACGCGATCCCGCTTTATACAAACTATGCTGCGGGCTGGACGATGGGCGCATGGGATGCTTACATCGGTATCGTATCAGACGGCGACGCAGCATATTACAATCAGAAATTCGTGCATGATGCAGAACCGTTCTCCGATCACGGGGATGGAACAGGCGCTTATGCCCTGTATAAAATTCTCTATGACGCGGTAGCAAATGGCCTGATCGAGGAAGATTATTCCACCACCGACTGGGAGAGCTGCAAGGGCATGATCAATAACGGTGAGATTGGCTGTATGGTGCTTGGCTCCTGGGCTTACATACAGATGGTAGAAGCCGGAGAAAACGGCGATGACATCGGCTATATGCCGTTCCCGATCTCCGTGGACGGTCAGCAGTATGTTGCAGCCGCAGGCAACTACAGCTATGGCATCAGCTCCGAATGCACGGGCGACACACTGATCGCGTCTCTCATATTCGTGAAATGGATGACAGAGCAATCCGGCTGGTGTGACATTGAGAACGAGTACCCGACCGATGCGAACGGCGAGCTTCCGGCAATGTATTCCGCTTTTGACGGCTGCACCATTCTTTCAAACGAGGATGCCCTCGCCGGCGAGGAGACCCTCCTTGATGACATGAACAGTGAATCCGAGCTGTCATTCAACGCTGGCGGTAATACAAAAATCCAGCGGATAGTTGAATCCGCATTCACAGGCGCTGAAACCTTTGATGAAATTATGGCAGACTGGACTGCTACCTGGAATGAGGCGCAGGAGTATCTGGGAATCGAAACGACTACTTATTAATATAGAAGTGAATATCCGATGTAAGCGCCGTGTGGTTTTCCACACGGCGCCTTCTGTTACGCGTTTCTGCTTACATCGTGGTGGTTGTGCCGGTACCGGACATCTGGCGCTCCTGCGCTTCGATCATCTTCTTAACCATATAACCGCCTACAGAACCATTCTGTTTAGAAGTCAGGTTGCCATTGTAGCCGTCGGAAAGCGGCACACCAAGCTCATTCGCTACCTCGAATTTAAAGCGATCCATCGCACCCTTGGCTTCCGGTACAGCTGTCGTATTACTTGAACGATTAGACATAATAAACGCCTCCTTTGTTTTTCATCTGTTTATCTTCAATGGTAATGTCGCAGCTATCTGCTGCACTTGTAGTATATGCAGTCCGGACAGATATAAACTGGAAATTATTTCATTTCGGGTTTTCGTGCGCGAAAAAATTGTGTATTTTATATTTTTTATATATTTTCGCTAAAATTATGTAAAAAAATCTTGTAATTTCAGAAATAGTTGCTATAATGGACTAGACAGTTATGTTATAGGGGAAACTTTTGGAAATCAGAAAGGTGGATATCTTGATGAACATCGGATTTATTGCGCATAATAACAAGAAAACACTGATCGAAAATTTTTGCCTTGCCTATAAATACATCCTCTCCAGGCATCATCTGTACGCGACAGGCGGTACCGGGCGAAGAATCGAAGAAGTGACGAATCTCAAAGTATACAAGTTCCTGCCTGGCTCTGTCGGCGGAGACAAGCAGTTCATGGATATGATCATACGGAACAGCATGGACATGGTGATCTTCTTTTACAATCCGATCACGGCCAGCCCGAATGATCCCGATATTTACGCGATCTCCAGATGCTGCGATGAGTATAATATCCCGATCGCGACGAATATCGCGACGGCGGAGTCCCTGGTTCTGGGGCTTGCGAGAGGTGATCTCGACTGGAGGCTGAATATCCGATCGGATGATGTCTGAGATTTCTTTTAATGGCAAACCACGGCTCTTGCCTCATGCTGTGTCAGGTTCCCTGTGCACATTTGTTTTTGTGCGGCAGGGAAGTTTGTGAGCGCTTTCTTATCAGTTATTTTGTTGGAAAAAAGATGGAAGAATTTTTCTGATACTAAAAAGACAGCCCGCTGTAGATGATCTTCCTACACGAACTGCCTTTCTTTTTGATGGAACATATACCTGATTTACAACCGACGGTTGCCATTCACAGAGCCAGCGAACACCTTGCCGCTGCTCTTATTTTACAGATCTACGCTTCCGGATACTTCCCCGTTGATCACATAGTAAGCCTTGTTCTCTTCCGGCTTCAGATAGAGGGTAATCGTTGCGATGTCGCCAATCTTATTCTTCATTTCCTTGGTCCAGATCTCTTTTACCTGTTTAACCACTTCATCCTTATTGATCTCTTTGCCGGCGTACTGAAGATATACTTCTTCTTTCAGCGGTTTTTTCGTTGCTTTCGCAACAGCCTTTTTGGCTTCTGTGGTCATCGTATCTGCCTTTTTCGTGGCTTCCTTTACTGCAACTACAGCATCCTCGGTGGCTTTCTTTGTCGCCTTTTTCGCCGTAGCGCTAGCTTTCTTTGCGGTCTCTAATACTTCCTCAACAATCTCTTCCGAACTCTTTTTTGTTCTCGGCATTTTTCATTCCTCCAAAAATTAATCGTATCATAACTACTTTTGTATCAGAATTCCCCGGTCAAATTTCCTCTTATTGTAAATATAACTCTGTACATCGCAATCATATAATAATTGTTCAAACATTACAAGGCTAAATATTCCCAAAATTAAGAGAGAAATATTCTGTTTTCCATGGAAAACAACGATGCAGAAAAAACCTGACACTCAAAATATTGTGCAAATCTGAGCAAACAGCCACATTTACAGGCTGATCTGCCCGCTCTGGCGGTTTTTCTGCCGCTGGTAGATGGCTTTCATTTCCCGATGCTCCGGAAGGGATAGCTCCGGGTCTTCGGCAATGATCTTCGTCACGGCTTCATTCGCCAGCTGCAGGACATCTGCGTCCATATAGACGTCAGCCAGGCGAAAATTCATCAGGCCGCTCTGGCGAACGCCAAATAATTCCCCTGGGCCGCGCAGCTGCAGGTCCTTTGCCGCAATCTCGAAGCCGTCGTTCGAGTGGTTCAGGATATCCAGTCGTTCTGCTATTTCGCTGCTTTTACCGCTGTGCAGGAAGATGCAGTACGACTGTGCGTCTCCGCGCCCGACACGCCCGCGCAGCTGATGCAGCTGTGCCAGGCCAAAGCGATCCGCATTTTCTATCAGCATGACGGTTGCATTTGGCACGTTTACCCCAACTTCCACTACCGTCGTAGAGACCAGTACCTGAATCTCATTGCGGAGAAACCGCCCCATGACCTCGTTCTTTTCCAACGGCTTCATGCGGCCATGCAGATATTCCACATGAATCTCCGCGGGAAGCGCCTTGCGGATGTTTTCTGTGTATTCCATGACGTTTTCGGCGTCCACCAGATCGCTCTCTTCTACCATCGGACAAATAACATAGGCCTGGTGCCCCAGCTGCACCTGTTTTTCTATAAAGTCCCAGGCTTTTGGGCGCCAGGAGGGGCCGACAACACAGTTTTTGATCGGCAGCCGGTTCGCCGGCATCTCATTGAGGACAGAGATATCGAGGTCTCCATAAAGAATAACTGCCAGGGTGCGCGGGATTGGTGTGGCGCTCATGACAATGGTATGCGGCGTACTTCCTTTCTGTGCGAGCATTTCCCGCTGCCGCACGCCAAAGCGGTGCTGTTCGTCGGTGATCACCAGAGCGAGGGCGTGATAGACGGCTTTTTCCTGAATCAGTGCATGCGTGCCAATCACGATAGACACTTCGCCGGATTCCATCTGCGCATACGCCTCCCGCTTCTGTTTTGCCGTCATGGAGCCGGTCAGAAGCAGCGCCTTATAAGGAAGCCCGCTCTGTTCCAAAAGTCGGCAGATAGAATCATAATGCTGCGCTGCCAGCACCTCCGTCGGCGCCATCAGAGCTCCCTGATAGCCGTTTTCAGCCACCGTCAAAAGCGCCAGCACAGCCAGGATTGTCTTACCGGAGCCGACGTCGCCCTGTATCAGCCGCACCATCACCTTTTCTCCCTGCAGCTCGCGCAACAAATCCGCCCATACCTTTTTCTGCGCACCGGTGAGCTCGTAGGGAAGCGACGCGATCAGACGGTCTGCTGCTCCCTTTGCGCGGATATGAAAGGAATGCGTCTCCTGCTCCCGGTGTTCCCGCAGGTTCTGCAGATGAAGCAGGAAAAAGAAAAACTCGTCAAAAGCCAGGCGGCGGTGCGCCGTCTGAAGCGAGTCAAAGCTGTCCGGAAAGTGCATCTGTGAAACCGCTTCCGCCCAGGAGCAGAGATGGTAGCGATTTCTCAATTCTTCCGGCAGATAGTCCGCATAGGTTGTATTATTATTTAAAGCTGCTGTATCTTGAGCATCCCTGTTTTCGGATGCGAGCGCGGACGGCTGCAGAGAGGCCAGTACCTGCTTCACTGCTTTCTGCACCATCCGCACCGTCATACCTTTTGTGAGTGAATAAACTGGCTGCAGTGTAGTCGTCAGAGCCTCGTACTGCTCCTCATGAAAAACAGCCGCCTGCTCAATGAGCAGGCGTTTTCCCTTTTTCTTTGTTCTGCCGCGGAAAATGTACGTTACACCCGTGCGCAGGGAGTTTTTCTGGTAAGGCATATTGTACCAGGTCAGCAGCACTTCTCCACTCCCGTCGCTGCAGGCTGTGGTGGAAATACACTTTCCCCCATAATACCGATTGACAATCGGGGTGGTCAGCATTCCCTGAATGGTCACGATTTCATCCTGCGGCAAATCCTGTATGGAAGCAGGCTCCTCGTAGCGCTCATAGGCCCGCGGATAATATGTGAGCAGATCGCCGACCGTTTCGATGCCTGCTGTTTCAAATAAATGCTTTGTCTTTTCGCCGATTCCTTTCAGGGAATCAAGCGGAGATTCGAGATTCATGGATTCCTCCAGACTGAAATCGCATACGACTCTTTCCTGTCGTTGCGCGGTGGTTTTCCGGTTCACATACAGATCGGCATTATTCCACGGATATAATATAATAGTAGATCGGCTGCCCGCCATAATTCAGTTCGACATCGCAGTCCGGATAGCGCTCCGCGATACGATCTGCAAGCTCGTCTGCTTCTACCTTTTTCATATCTTCCCCGTAGTAAATACTGATCAGTTCCGCCTCATCCGTCATCATCTCCGCAATCGTATCTTCCGCTACCTGCTCCGTATCTTTCCCGACGGCGAGAATCGAGTGATCTCCCACTCCCATGATATCGCCTGCCGAGATCACTTTATTTTCGATATGTGTATCCCGCACTGCATAGGTCACCTGACCGGTGCGCACATTCTCGATCTCCAGTTCCATCACCATCGCGTTTTCCTCCGGTGACTTCTCCGGCACATAGTTGATTACTGCCGTGATCCCCTGCAGTACCGTTTTCGTCGGGATTACGAAAATATTCTTGTCTTTCGTCAGAGATTTTGCCTGGTTTGCCGCGAGGATGATGTTTTTATTATTGGGCAGGATAAAAATATTTTTCGCGTTTACCTGATCAATCGCGTTTAACATATCCTCGGTGCTCGGATTCATGGTCTGGCCGCCCTCAATCAGGCAGTCTACTCCGAGATCCCGGAAAATATCAGCGATGCCATCTCCGATCGAAACGGAAATAAAACCGGTCTCTTTCAATTCTACCAGCTTCGGCATGTCCGGCATCGCGAACGGATCCGCAGTGTCCTTCTTTTCTTCCAAATGCGCCTCACTGCTGTCGCCGCTTTTTGCCGCGGCCGTTGCATCGGATACAGAAGATGGCGTATCCTTTTCCATCTGTGTATTTTCAATCCGGATCTGCGTCAGTGCGCCCAGCTTCAAAGCTTTCTGCAGCACACGCCCCGGGTCGTTTGTGCAGACATGCACGTTTACCCGTCCGGCTTCCATGGACAGCGATACAGAATCACCAACCGCCTCCAGATATGTCTGAAGCGCAAGACTGGCATCTGCGGTAAATTCTTTTTCCGGAATGATCTGACACCCGGTATCATATACATAAGCAGACTTCATCTCCGCCTGGCTCTGATCAAAAGCTTTTCCGGAAGCCTGCGCCATATCCGGAGTAAAAGCTTCCCCTGAAGCCGCCGTGACGTCCTTTCCTGCAGCTTTCCCGGCATCCGCAGCTACTTCCTCTTCCAGCTGGATTTCAATCCCCTGATAGGCGTCAAAAGCACCCTTTAATACCTGTACCAGCCCCTGACCGCCGGAGTCAACGACCCCAGCCTCCTTCAGCACCGGCAGAAGCTCTGGTGTCTCATCCAGCACCTCTTCTGTGCGCTTCAGGATCTCGCTCATCAGGGTTTCTAGGTCAATATCCGGATTTTCCTCGATCAGCTCCGCCGCCCGCTCGGCTCCGCCCCTGGCAACGGTAAGGATCGTGCCTTCCTTAGGCTTCATGACTGCCTTATAGGCCGTCTCTACTGCTTTCTGAAAGGCAGCTGTCAAGATGACCGGCGTGATCTCCTCTTCGGTGCGGATCACCTTGGTAAATCCGCGAAGCAGCTGGGAAAGAATCACACCTGAATTTCCCCTTGCTCCGCGCAGAGAACCGGAGGAGACTGCTTTTGATAAGGATTCCATCGTCAGAGAATCCAGGGCAGATACCTCCCTGACCGCTGACATAATGGTAAGTGTCATATTCGTACCCGTGTCACCGTCCGGTACCGGAAATACATTGAGTTCATTGATCCATTCTTTTTTCGACTCAAGATATCTGGCTCCGGCCAGAAACATTTTCGCGCAGAGTTCTGCGTTGATTGTATTCGCACTCACTGTATTGATCCTCCATCCATCAGTCAATCACACGCACGCCTTCGACGTACATATAGATTTTCTCAACCTCCATACCGGTGAACTCTTCCACGCGGTATTTCACGCTGTCAAACAGATTATCCGCAACAGCTGAGATACTCACCCCATAGGCTACAATCACGTGAAAATCTATCGTAATCTTGTTATCCTCAATTCTCACACTCAGTCCGCGCTCCAGGCTTTCTCTCTTCAGAAGCCGTACCAGACCGTCTTTCACATTGACGATAGCCATCCCGACAATGCCAAAGCATTCGACCGCAACGCTGCCCGCATAGGTAGCAATGACATTCGGGTCAATCACAATCGAGCCAAGCTCGTTACTCATGCGTCCCTTCATAGACGGGAACCTCCTCTATTCTCTTTCTGACTGGCAATGATACTTTCTATACTCTCTACATTCTACCAGAAAAGCGGATATTTGCAACTGAATTTTCTTTAATTTTTAATTTTATGCTTGCAAAACCCTCCTGTATCTGGTAGAATGTGATTTGTTGTGAGCCTTAGAAGAAGAAAAACTATTTCTTACGGACAGAGGCTTAATTTGAGGCAAGGAGGTGCAGTCATGGCAAGATGTGCTATTTGTGATAAATCCGTACATTTCGGTAATCAGGTGAGCCATTCACACAGAAGGAGTAATAAGATCTGGAAGTCAAACATCCAGAAGGTCAAAGTGAAAACCGGTGCAACTTCTGCTAAGAGAATGTATGTATGTACTGGATGTCTGAGATCCGGTAAAGTTGAGAGAGCGTAATTGTTCATGAACAGAACTGTTACGGAAAGCGTAGCTGCTTAGAACAGCAGGCCGATTGGTCTGCTGTTTTATTTATCCCTATCCCATAAACAGATTATATCCTATCAATAGCAAAAACAGGATCAAAAGAACACTGATCAGAATACTGTCCATCAGCATCTCCACAATCATCCCAAGCCCGACCCAGAATAAAGTATAACCCGCCAGTCTCCGCATAAAAGCATCAATTCCATATTTGCAGCAGCTCCAGGTACGGCTTCAGACTCATCGTCTGTCTCTGCGTACCGGGAATGCTGCGCTTTCTTTACCATATGCAGCCGTCTGTAAAAAAATACATAACTGTTCAGTACCTTCACAGTTAAAGGGAAAGGTCCATTTAAAATCGCTGTCAGGCTCATCAAAACACATTTTGCGTGAATCATTGAGTCTTCAGAATGTAGATTCTTCTTCCGATGCCGTATGGATCGCCTCATCGACCTCCGGATCCGTATCCTTTTCCCCTCTTTGCCCCGGCATGAACTTATTCACGATATCCGGAACCATATCCAATACTTTTGTAACGGCATCCTGATTTTTCACATTAACCAGCTTTGTCGTGCCATTCGAAATGACGAGTACTGCGCTAGGGGAAATTTTGCCGCCCATTCCGCCTCCGCCCGCATTCTTTTTATCTTCAGACTTCGCCGACGCGGCCACGCCAAAGCTGACGTCAATCAGTGGAAGGATAATCGTGTCCCCCACTGTAATCGGATCCCCTACCACGGTCTTCGTCGTGATAAAATTATCCATTCCCTTAAACAGCGATGCGACAGTGTTTTGAAAATTTTCAGCCATATCTAAAACTCCTTTTTTCGTAATGCAAATTATGATCCAGTGCGACGGCATCTGCCGCTGCACAGTGACTGACCTGAAACATTTAATACCAACAGTTCTGAATATACCTATTTACTTACGAAATGCGCGGATAAGTCTGCGCAGCTTTTTATTGAAAAATGCCCACCACGCAAAACGAACCAGATGAATCAGGCGAATGTGTCCGCGAACCTCGAGTTCCGTCTCCAGCATGTTTTCGGTAAACTGCGGCTCTACCTGCAATTCGCCGCAGCTCGTCGGCAGAAGCAGGTACAAAACGCCTGTCAGTTCTCCTGTGAGCGCCGGATCCCCGGTGCCAAAACGAAAATAACCGCGCCCCCTGCGAACCCGGAAATGAAGAAGCATACCCTTCACCTGCGTCCAGCAATCCGAAAGAACCTCTTTCGCTTCGTACTTCTCAATTTTTCTGAGAAAACGCTGCACCTTCCGCTTCATCTGTTCTGGCTTCTGCAGAAGCTTTTTCCCTTTGCTTATCAGCTGCCTTACCTGATTTGGTATCTGTTTTATTTTACCACAAAATCCGCGAAGTTTATGCAAAAAAGCACCTGTTTTATCTGTTTTTTCTGTATTCTTCGAAAAATGCTCCGCATACTCGCTTCGTGACATCCGTGAAGCCCGCTCCGTATCTGCATGTTCGGTAACCTGCTGCGCATCTTCACTCAGCGGTTCTCGGGAAGGCTGCTTTGCATCTGTACTCTGTATCTTCTGTGAAGCCTGCTCCCCATGCTCCGGTCGCGCCGACGTCTGCTCAACTGATACCGAGCGCTCCCTCTGACTGGGTTTCTTCTGCCCTGCCTCTCTCTGACCGTTTTGCTGTTCCTGCCTGCCGCTCCCCGCCTGTTTCACCCTTGCTGCGGAACCTTTCTGGCTGCGTTTTTCACGCTTTTCGCGATTTTTTTCTATTTTCTTTTGTTTCCGTTTTTGAAAGTAAGCGCGTACCGCTGCGGGGTCAATCCCCAGAATCCGCAGCTGCACTTTGGTGCGGATCTCAGAGAGCCCTGAAAATGGATTCTTCGCGTTCTCTGGATCCGTGTCGTCTTCTGAAGCCGTATCGCCTTCTGGAGGCTCTGCCCGTTCCGCGGATATGGGAAGTTCTACAGAAGCATCCATCGAAATCAGGTGAAGAAGCCAGCTGATTTTCACTTCCCCCTGCTTTTTCTCCCCCGTAAATGCCGCCGAAAGGCGGTAGCGGATGGGAACCAACAGAATAGAAAGAATCAGCGCTGCCACCAGCAGAACCAGCAGCAGAAGCAAAATGCCGATCACCTTCAATATTGTCAGAATCACATGCAGTATCATTCTTTAATCCGAAACCTCTCTTGACCTTTCCTGTTCACACGCTGCCTCGCGTCTGTGTGCATCCTTTGCAGTTGACAAAAGAATTCTGTCGTTCACTATAAACACGCGCAAGAAAATATGTCCTGAGATCCGCCGTCTGCGTCTCCTCATACACCTGCTCTGTCATCCGCACCAGAAGCTCTTTCGCCTCCCTTTTGCCGGACGCAATCCCCAGAATGACGGCGGATGATAAATCCGGAATGGTATTTTCAAGACAGCGCTGCGGAACAACCTCCAGTTGATTCTGCTCGACATCTGTGCGAAGCAGGATCAGGTAAAGATGCGGAACTGCTTTTTGCGCGTCCACCATCCGCATGATTCTTTTTTTCTTCTGCAAAAAAGTCTCTCCGATATAAAGGTTCTGATACCAGTTCACATGGATTTCCCTCTTTCATTGGCGGACAGAGCGATGCTCCTTCTGTATGAAAAAAGCCGACATTCCACACTGCTGCGAAATCCCGGCATCATTCCAAAAAAGATAAAGTCCCCTTTTTCTTTCGGCAACATTAAAAGTATTTTCGGTTTCCCCAGAGATTGTTCTTTTTTAAGTTCAGATACTCACTGTATGCTTTCTCTAAAATCATCTTCTCATTGGAAAAACGGAGCAGATGATAAGCCTCATGGTACTTATAATATCCCGAATCAATAAAATATTCTTCTCGCTGTGGTTTGCTGTAATAACTGTCCGCCATCATCAGATACCAGTGGACGTCTTTCGACACGATATCATCCGGCACACTGAATGTGTACTGGCTCTTTCCGACATATTTAATAATGGCAGCCTTGACTCCGGTTTCCTCCAAAACTTCGCGTGCCGCGGTTTCCTTATAATCTTCGCCTTCTTCAACCGTACCCTTCGGCAGAACCCAGCCTTCGTACTTATTCCGATAGCTTTTGTACAGAACAAGCACTTTCCCCCTGAAAATCACCACACCGCCACAGCTAATTGCTTCAATCATTGCAACGCCTCCTGTTTGCGTGTGACCCATTTTTGAATGAACTGTGACCAGTATAACTCTTTTTTTTCAATCACGCAACCAGAAAAAAGAAATTTATTCCTCCATTTATTCCGCCACGTAGTTGTAATACGCCTGAAAAACCTGTGAGGCAATCGGCACCGCTGTGTCGCTTCCCGCGCCTCCATCTTCGGCAATCACAACCACGACCAGATCGGCTTCTCCGCCGTCATCATAAGAGTAGCCGACAAACCAGGAATGGGTTCCACCATTGCTGTCAGAACCGTATTCCGCGGAGCCGGTCTTACCGGCCACTGTAAAATCGTACCAGCCCAGAGAAGTCGCTGTTCCGCTGATGACCGTCTCTTCCATGTATTCCTGCAGAACGCTGGCCTCTTCCTCCGTCATTAGTCGTTTGTATCGGGAGGATTTTGTCTCTGAGACAAGCGTGCCGTCATTGGCTTCAATATAATCCACCAGATACGGCCGCATCATGACGCCGTCGTTTGCGACGGTAGCCGTGATCAGAGCCATATGCAGCGGCGTCACAAGCGTCTCTCCCTGGCCGATCGCAGTCTGCATAATCTCGCCGTAGGACGCGCTTTCGCTCAGCGTAAACTGCGAGGTACTGTGCTGAAGCGTCGTCGGCAGGGATGTATTGAACAGAAATTCCTCGCAAACATCCGCCAGGCTGCTGTTCCCCAGGCTGAGGCCAATACTGGCAAATGTGGTATTGCAGGATTTTGCAAAGGCGGTTTTTAAATCCACCGTGCCGTGTACCTTGCTGTTGTAGCAGTGAATGGATGCACCGCTCTCCTCAAAGGTTCCTTCACAGGTAAAGGTAAAATCCGAATAGGTTGACGGATTCTCACGCATATAAGCAAGTGTCGTCAGAATTTTAAAGGTCGAGCCGGGCGGATACAGTCCCTGCGTCGCACGGTTCAAAAGGACACTGCTGGAGCTGTCATTGACAACACTCTCCCAGATCTCATCGATCTGATTCGGATCAAAATCCGGCTTGGATACCATCGCCAGGATTTTTCCAGTGGAAGGTTCAAGGGCGATCACAGCACCATTGTAGCTGCCAAGCGCGCTGTAGGCCGTCTGCTGCAGCGTTACGTTCAAAGTCGTATACACCGAATCTGCCAGCTGTTTTTCATCCTCGGATTCTTCCCGAAGCTGCGTAAGCACAGAGGTATGCGAAGTCATCAGGTCGGAATTGCTGGTCGATTCCAGTCCTGATTTTCCATTAGAAGAATAACCAATCACATGGGCAAACACATTTCCGTAGGGATAAATTCTGGTTTCCGTGCCGTCATCCGCCACACTTGTGTACGCCAGCGTCTGACCATCCGAGGAATAAATGGAGCCCCGGATATATTTATCTTCATTCGCGTCCTGCTTGGTATTGTACGCGTTAGAATTCAGAGAGTCCGCTTTCCATACATTCAGATAAACCAGGTAGCCGATCATAAGAAGAAACAAGAACACAAACACATAAGTGACAATGCCAAGTTCTGTATTTCGCCCTTTTTTGTTAACCGGCTCCGTTTCCTGTTCAAAATGAACCTCCCGCACCTTTACCGGAATCTTCTGATCCTGATCGGATTCCTTTTTTCTCTTTCCGCGCGGCGTTTTGATTCCCATATAATTCCTCCACTCTGTTCACAGCGGCACAGGCCGCTTCCCTTTCCGAACAGGTCTTCGCGCTCTGACCTGTGCATTCTGTTCTCAGTTCTTCCGGCTGTCGGAATTCTTTCCTCGCAGAAACCGCCGTTTCTTTTTACCGGAACCCATATCATTTTCACTCTGCACATATTCCTCCGTGGAATACGGGGCTGCATAAAAATCCGTATCCGGTTCCTGATAGCCATTCGTGCGATACATACCAGGGTTCTGATAGTTATTTGATCGGTAAGTTCCGGCATTTTGCCCGGGATAGCCATTTGGTCCATAATAACTGGGCTGGCGCGGTGAGCGCCCTGCCTGTCCGGCCATCTGTTTTCTCTGTTCTTCGGCCATCCGCTGCGCCTCTTTTTCTTCGCGGCCAACCTCTTCATCGTTCCGCAGCATATAAAGTCCCTGCACAATCGCAAACATAATCAGGGTACTTAAAACAGAACTGCCGCCGTAACTCACCAGAGGCAGTGTCACTCCCGTCAGGGGGATCAGCTTGATCGTACCTCCAATCGTCAGAAATACCTGGGCTGCGTAAGTCGTTCCCAGGCCGACCGCCACCAGCCGGTAGTAGCGATTGGTCAGCTGCATACCAATATTCACAAACATAATAAAACAGCTCATACATACCAGAATCAGGCAGATACCAAAGATCCCGCCGAGCTCCTCCGCGATTGCAGCAAAGATCATATCCTGCTCCACAACCGGTATCGCAGTCGGCGAGCCTTGATAAAGGCCTGTTCCGAACCAGCCGCCTGCCGCGATCGAAAACAGCGCCTGCGCGACCTGGTACCCTTTCACCTGATAATCCGCAAACGGATCCATCCAGGCCTGTACACGGGTACGTACATGGGAAAACAGGAAGTACGCGCCTACACCGCCTGCTCCCCCGGCCAGAATCCCGGCCAGCGTATAGAACGGATTTTTTGTGGCAATAAAAACCATAACCAGGTAAGTGATAAAGAATATCACCGCGCTTCCAAGATCTTTCGAGACCACAAGAATCAGCACATGAGCAGCAGCAAGCACGGTCGCAATCACGACTCTCCTGAAATCCTTTGCATGCTGTAAGAGGCCCGCAATTGCAAATACATAAACTATTTTTACAAATTCAGATGGCTGAAACGTAAATCCGCCGATCGAAAGCGAGAGCTTTGAACCGTAGGTAGTCTGCGCCGCGATCGCGACCAGCGCCAGCAGACCAATCCCCAGCAGGGTGTACGCATAATACATCTTTGTGATAAATCGGAGTTTTCGGATAATCACCGGAATCAGCAGCGCCAGGACGGTCGCTGCCACGGCAATGATAAACTGTTTCTTACATTCATCATAGTCCAGGCGCGCGATCATGATAAACCCGATCGACAGAAGCATACACATATTGTTGACCAGCAGCCTGGAAGACAGCGGATAAATCACGCGGAACAGAATCAGCGTAAGCAGCAGGTATAATACCTGCGCCCCGTAAAAGAGAATCACCTCAAAGTCTCCACGCTGAATATAGATCAGCGCGTACGCGGCAAAATGCAGAAAAAACATCAGCATATTCTGGCGCAAAAACAGATACTGCCGTGATTCCTCATCTTTCTTTCGAAAAACCGTATAGCACTGCAGAGTATAGAATGCCATAAGAATAATCATCAGATATTTGGATACCTGGTAGAGCAAACTGATCATGACTACTCCACTCCCCTTTTAAAGTGTCCTCTCGTTCCCTCCGCATCAGGCGACGACTGCCGTCCCCGTTTCCGGAAGTCCTTTTCTGTTTCAGAAAAGCCCAGCCAGCCCGCGTATTCATCCAGAATACGCACCGTCTCTTTCCCTGTCTCAATCGTAAAGGAAAGACGCAAAAAAGCCGGATGCAGCTTTTGAAGCTCTTCCCTGCAGCTGCCCAGCCGCAGCGGGATCGAATTATAAATCGTATTGGTACAAATCGAACAGCGCGTCAGAACCGGAAACCGGACATTTTTCCGATCGCGCAGGAACAATAGGCTGCCGCTGCTCCCCGAAGCCGCTTTTTTCTGCTTCGCCTTTGCCTCTTGTCCTTTTCTGCAGCCAATCGTGTTTTTCCGCACGCACTGCGCCGACTGCATCAACGCCTGATAGCCGTAGACCATGAGTTCACTGTCCGCGGAATCAAGTGTTTTCAATTCACGTCCATTCAGCTCGGCCGGGAAGGTAATACGAGAAATTCCCTCCTCGTGAAGCAGCGCCCTCGACTCGCTGTTGAAAGAATACAGACAGTCCTCCGACGCATATTCCGCATTTGGAAAGGAACGCCGGAAATATTCCAGCTCGTCCACCGTCTGAACCAAAAAACCATCCATCTTCGCAAGCAGTGCCCAAACAGAAGGTTGCTCCATCTGTGCGCATCCGCTATCACGCAAAACCGGTGGGGCGACAAAATAACACTTCATCCCCCACTGATGCAAAAGAGTCATCTTTTCTGCAAGCGAACTGCTGCATGCGGCTTCCAGAAAAAGCATTGAATCCAGATAAACGGTGTCAACTCTTCCGACAATGCCGAACTTCTTTTCTTTCTGAGCCTTCGCCATCCAGCCGAGCACCGCGTCCATCTGCTCCAGGGTCGTTATCAGAAGATTGACAAGCGGTTTTCTCTGCGAAGTCCGTGCTGCCGTCTCGGACGCAGAATCTAAAGTACAGAATTTTTCTCCTGACACAGCTTCCAATGCACACGCTGCCTTCCCTGGCACTGTGTCCGACCCACAAACTGTCCTTTCCGACACAGCCTCCGGCACACACGCGCCTCTTTCCAGAAGAATTTTCTCCTGCAGCATCCCCAGGGCGTCACGGCGCAGCTCATTGAGCATCCGCACCGGTAAAAACAGGCCGTCCGCAAGGTGAATCTCCAGCTGTTCAAAAGTAAACGGCGTATTCCCAGTCTTTCGCATCTGGCGGGAAACATCCTCCACTGTCGCGGCCGTCGTCTTCGCCATCATCGGAGCTTCCCCGACAGCTTTCACTGAGTATCTGCCGCCGCGCGCCTCTTCGGCGCACCACAGCTCCAGTATAACAGGTTTATCCGGAAAAATTCTTAAATCACCATTAATTTTTACCTGCATATTTTCCTGCAGGAAGCGCCGATTGTCCTCTGCTTTCTTCTGAGCCGCCTGTGTGTTCTCTTTTTTCGGGCGCTCCATTGCAATCATGGCCGGGCCATTCTTACTGTAATAATATCCTTTCGAAAAACCGCCGCGGTCAAACAGATCCAGAAGAATCTGGCGGTCTTCCTGCTCTACACGATACCCCGCGCGGCCCTTCTGGCGGTAAAGATCCAGATATTTGCGGTAGACATGTGTCACACCTGCCGCGTATTGGGGCTGCTTCATCCGCCCTTCTATTTTAAAGGAAAGAATCCCTGCATCCAGCAGATCCGGAAGAATATCCAGCGTACACATGTCTTTCATGCTGAGCGGGTAGCCTTCTTTGCGAAATCCCGGCGCCTCGACCGTGTAGGGCAAACGGCAGGGCTGTGCGCACCGTCCCCGGTTCCCGCTCCGGCCTCCAAGCATGCTGCTTAAAAGGCAGCGCCCGGAATAGCAATAACAGATCGCGCCATGGATAAACGTCTCCACCTCCATGCCGGACGCCGTGATTGCCCGAATCTCCTGCAGGGACAACTCTCGGGCCGGCACTACCCGGCTGATCCCATGACGACTCAGAAACGCAGCGCCCTCCGGAGTTGTCACACTCATCTGTGTACTGGCATGCAGCGCCAGATCCGGAAACTGCCCGTGCAAAAAGCGAACCGCACCGAGATCCTGCACAATCAGCGCATCCACCCCATGCTGGTACAACGGCGTAAGAAATGGAAGCAGATCCTGACGCAGTTCCCGCTCCTTTATGAGCGTGTTCACGGTCAGATACACCTTTCTGCCACGCAAATGGCAGTACTCAATCCCTTCAATCAGCTCCGACTCATCCGGATTATCCGCATATGCCCTGGCGCCAAAAGCGCGTCCTCCAATATATACCGCATCCGCTCCGGCATTTACAGCCGCGCGAAGCGCCTCCAGAGAACCCGCGGGCGCAAGAAGCTCCGCAGTGTCGGATTGAGGAGTTTCGTTTTCTGTTTTTCCGGTACGTTCCGCCAAAGATTCCCGGCGCAGCGATTGTTCTGTCATGACTTTTTACTCCTTTTTGTCCAATAGGGAGTTCGGAGAACTTTCCTATTGGATAGGAAAAGCTGCAATTAGTTTGACAGAAATTGCAGCTTTTTCTTTCCTATTCACAGCGAGTCTGATACACGCTTACATTACTTGTTTTTTATCTGTGTCTCCAGGCGAATGATCTCTTTTTGCAGCTCTGCGTTTCGATCCTCAAGCGTCTGGTTCTGTTTTTCCGAATTTTCCAGGCGAATCTGAGCCGTGATCAATTCATGACGGAGCTCGTAAATATCGCGATCCTTTTCCGAAAGATCCTGCTCCAGCTCCTCGACCTTGTTCTTCATCTTAAAATAGTCATCCGCAGTATTCAGGTTCAGCAGAATTCCTCTCATATCCGGCGACAGTCTCTGATAACCGTCGACATTCCGAAAGTCTGAAATCTTGCCATTCAGATAAGCGGCTACCCTCTGCAGATACTCCTCACTCTCATATCCGCTCAGTGTATATATTTTCCCGGCAATAATTACCTGTGTCCTGTTCTTGGATGACATAGGCCGACCTCTCTTTCTCCCCGATGATTCTGATTATAATATAGATTTCAGAAATTACAACACTTTCTTTTCCCTGCGCGTCAGCTACACCAGCCCCGCCATATGCTCTCTGGCGAATTCTGTGACAACACGTCCCTTTGGCGTGCGGTTCAAAAATCCGTTTTTGATCAGATACGGCTCATACACATCCTCAATCGTACCGGAATCTTCTCCGATCGCAGCAGCAAGAGTATCCAGCCCCACCGGTCCCCCTCCAAATTTGTCGATCATCAGAGAAAGGATCGAACGGTCAATCGCATCCAGGCCATAGCGGTCCACCTCCAGCAGATCAAGCGCTTCTGAGGCAATCGCCGCTGTGATTCGGCCATCATAGCGCACCTGCGCATAGTCCCGCACGCGCTTCAGCATCCGGTTGGCCAGACGGGGCGTCCCCCGCGACCTGCGCGCGATCTCCAGCGCACCGCGGTTATCAATCGCCACCTGAAGAACATTCGCCGAGCGCAGGACAATCGTCTGCAGTTCTTTCTCTGTATAATAATCCAGGTGACTCACTACGCCAAACCGGTCGCGCAGAGGCGCACTCAGCATACCTGCCCGAGTCGTAGCGCCAATCAACGTGTAATGCGGCAGATCCAGCCGCACCGAACGCGCCGCGGCTCCCTTGCCGATCATAATGTCGATCGCAAAATCCTCCATTGCCGGGTAGAGAACCTCCTCCACCTGCCGGTTCAGCCGATGAATCTCGTCCACAAAAAGGACGTCGCCATCCTGCAGATTGTTCAAAATCGCAGCCATCTCCCCTGGCTTTTCAATCGCCGGTCCTGACGTTATTTTAATATTTACGTCCATCTCATTCGCGATGATACAGGCCAGCGTGGTCTTGCCCAGGCCCGGAGGACCGTAAAAAAGGACGTGATCCAGAGACTCTCCCCTGGATTTCGCCGCCTCTATGTATATTTTCAGTGTACTTTTAACTTTTTCCTGTCCGATGTAGTCCTGTAAAAGCCGCGGACGAAGGCCGGTATCCAGGCGGATATCTTCCTCTGTCGCGTCCGTCGCAATCACTCTTCTCGCCATGCCGTCCCTCCGTAAACGGTGACTGGCCATACGCTGACATGACGTACGTCATTCATACCTCTGCTGTGCAGCCAATCTCCCATAATAATCCAGATTCAGAGATGCTTCAGCGCCAGCTTCAGAATCGTCTCCGTATCCATGTCTTCTGTAATCTCACAGCTCTTTACCGCCCGCAGCGCATCGCTGCCCGAATAGCCCAGCGCGACAAGTGCCTGCACCGCCTCATCTCCGGCGGCGGAATGCCCGGAAGACGGGGCAGCCTCCCCGTCCGCAGCGGCGAGCCTGCTCTCGAATGATTCCTCCAGGCTGAAACGGTCTTTCAGCTCCAGAATCACCTTCCGCGCGCTCTTACTTCCAATTCCCGGCGCTTTCGCGATTGTCTTCGCATCATCCGCGAGAACGGCAAACTTCAGCTCGTCCGCGGTAAAGACAGACAAAACCCCAAGAGCGGCCTTCGGCCCGACACCGCTGACATTGATCAGCAACCGAAAAACTTCCAGGTCATCCTCCCGCAAAAAACCATACAGCCGGATCGCGTCCTGGCTGACGCTCATCCATGTAAATACCTTTACCTCATTGCCAGCAGCCGGCATATTCGCCGCATCCCGCGCGGAAATGAATACCTGATAACCAACCTGGTTCACATCCAGCACCAGAATACTTTCTGAGACAGCAGCCACAGCTCCCTTTAAATATGCAATCATTATTTTCTCCTTACCATGTCCGCGGCAGCCTCTTTACAATCTCCGCAGAAAGCAGCCCGATTACAAGCCCAGTCACAAGCCCGGAAAGCACCAGCACCGGCAGATAATACAGAAGGTTCAGATTCTCAACCAGAAAAATTGCGACAATCAGCTGGCCAATGTTATGCGCGATACCTCCCATCATGCTGATACCGACAACGGAAAAATGAGGAAACCTCTTCATAAAAACCATCACTGCCATACTCAGAAGCGCTCCCGCCAGACTGTACGCAATCGAGAACAGATTGCCAAACAAAAAACCAGTCAGGACACCCCGGACAATGGAAACGCAAAAAGCGCCCGGTGCGCCGATCAGATAAAGAATCACCAGCGACATGCTGTTCGCCAGCCCCAACTTCACGCCCGGAATCCCGTAAAAAACCGGAAATAAAGATTCAATATAGCTCAAAATCATCGCCAGCGCGGTGAACATACCAAGGTAAGCTACCTTTGTCCTCATATCAGATTCCTCATCATTTCCAACTCTATACATATACCGGAAAGCCGAAACTTCCATTCGCTCCGCAAAGAACCCCTGGTAGCCATGGTTCAAAAAAAGCCGCCGTCAGCCGGTAACCGCATCCAGACCATCCTCCGCGTCCGTGTCATCGTCTACCACCTGAACCACCACCCGGTTCGGCAGGCAGACAATCATCGTGCCGCTGGCAGAAATATGTCCCTGGCTGATGCAAAGCCCGTCGGGGCAGCTCGCCTCAGACATATAAGCTTCGCCGTCCTCAATGACCAGCACATTCGTGTCATTGATCTGGATCGTCTGGTCTTTACTCAGGGAATATGTCCCATAGGTCTCTCCATTCACTTCCACTACTACAGAAGCTCCCGTATCCATCCGAAAATACCGCAAAAGAAGCAGCGCAGCACAGACTACACCTACAATCAGAATCAGTTTTATATCCGCTTTCTTCATTCATTTCTCCTGTGATCCTTCTATCGGTTTCCCATTCTAACATAAAAAAAGGATAAAATCAATCATGTGTTCGATTTCATCCTTTTCTTTCTTCTCTCTTCAATGCAGTCTTACCTTCACACCAGCAAAATGATATTCCCGTAGGCCTTGCCGGAATACAGGCTGCTGTTTTACTTCCAGACTTTAAAAAATACATGGCCGCCGATGGTGATATAAGATGCGGTCAGTCCCTGTGCCCGATAAGCGGAGGGCGTCAGGAAAAACAGATACGTAAATTCGATCTCCTCGTCGTCTACCGTCAGCGTCGGCGTCACACCTTTCTGATACTCTTCATTCAAAGCCATCAGCTCCGCCGCCGCCTGTTTGCAGCTATCCGTAACCGTAGTCACACCAGAGAGTGCTTTATTCAGAGTTCCGGTTCTGGCCGGTTCAAACTGAGAAGTCGAGTATATCACTTCACGCAGCGTAGAGGCAGCAAATTTCGTACTGTTCAGTCGGTTCAGAATCACCAGACCCACCGCAAGCTGACCGGTGTAGGACTGGTTGCCTGCCTCACAGAAGATAATCGCAGCCAGCAAATCCTCGTCCTCGACAATCAGATCTGTATAATAGGTACTTTCCACGGAAACCGAAGCCACCGCACGTCCATTGATGCTGGAAATAGTGCCAACCCCGCTGCTGTCAAACACATACGTGTATTCTCCGACCTTGATGGTCATGCTTGTAACCATCTCGTAGGTCGATGTATTAAAATAATAGTATTTCCCGTCAATCTCCTGGAGTCCGGAAACGCATTTCCCGTCACTGCCGAGGTATTTGTTCCCCACCCAGGTGTCCGTCTGCCTCACGCCCTTGCTGTTGACGTAATACCGTCCTACCCAGGTGCTCGTTTTCATAATGCCATCGCTGCCGAAATAATAGTACTTTTTACTGATGCAGACCCATTTGCTGGTCACCATCTTTCCGGTAGACTTATTAAAGTAGTATGTATTGCCGTCTATGGTCTGTTTTCCAGTCTGACGGACTCCCTTGGCGTTAAAATAATAGTAAGAACCGCTGATTTTTTTCAGACAGCTGACATAAAGCACGCCGCTCTTCTTCGCGTAATAGTATTTGCTCCCTGATTTGATCCAGGTACCGCAGACCAGCTCACCCGTGGATTTACTGAAGAAATAATATTTCCCATTAATCTTCTGCAGCCCCGTCACGCGGACTCCATTCTCATCCACGTAATACTTGCTCTGGATCCATTTGCTCTTCGCAAGATTCCCGCTGCTGCTGTACCAGGACCAGGAGCCATCCGCATTCTCTGTCCAGGCCGCATTTGCTCTCACAGATACACACAAAAATAACAAGATGAAAAGAAAGCCTTTTAGAATCTGTTTTCTCCAATTTGTATTTTGTAATATCATTATCCGTTCTCCACAACAATCCGAAATCACAAGTTAATAATTCGTAACAATTAATTCACATTATATGCTACATTTCTTAAAAAGTCAACACCTGTTTTTATAACAATATAAAGATGATTCTTCCCTTTGACTCATTTACGATGCGCTTCATCGCGTTTTGAAGCTTTGTCTGACATTCTTCATTCACAGAACCAAGCTTGGAGCGAATTCCGTCATCGACCAGTTGTTCTACTGATTTTCCAAAAATAAGGGTATGAAAAACTCCGTCCTCCGTATTTTCGTTCTGTTTCATATAAGCGATCAGATCCTTTGCCTGTTCTTCGCTTCCAACAATCGGCGCTACCTCCGTGACCACATCCGCCCGAAGCAGGTGAATCGAGGGCGCCTCAGCCGTGATTTTTACGCCGAAGCGGTTTCCCTGTCGGACAACGACCGGTTCCTGCATCCGAATTTCTTCCTTCTGAGGCGCTATCACACCATATCCCGTCCGGCGGACTGACTCCAGAGCCTCCGCCACCGCTTCATACTGCACTTTTTTGGCAGCCATCTCACTCACAAGAGAAATCAGCTGGTATTCGCTGCGGATATCCGCCCCCGTCATTTCGCTTAATATCTCATAGTATAAAGAATCCTGCAGGGAGACGACGATCTCCGCACTGCCCAAAGCAAAATCCTCGTGATCCAGCTTTGCCCGTTTTACGTACGGATTATCCGGAAATAACTCTGCACGTGAAACATCGCTTAGTGTATGCATTCCCTGCATCGTTGTTCTGGCGGAGGCAAACAGGGACTGTTTCAGCCAGTGATCTGGCTGCAGTGTCTCTACCCATTTAGGGATATGAAAAATCACCCGTGTGAGTGGAAATTCCGGCAGGAGCTGTTCAAATACCTGCCAAATCTCCGTCTGCCTCATCTGCTCACAGTTCAAAACAAGTGTTCGAACACTATATGCGGATGAAATCTGGGATGCTACCGCCTTAGCCTGCTCCGAAGAAGGCAACGCCGAATTCACAATCACCACAAACGGTTTCCCCATCTGCCGCAATTTCAGAATGCTCTCCTTTTCTGCCTCCAGAAAGCTTTCGCGCGGCAGTTCCCCAAAGCTTCCGTCTGTCGTGATCACCAGACCGACCGTCGCGTGGTCACTGATCACCTTTTGGGTTCCAATCCTGGCCGCTTCCTCAAAAGGCATCGGCTGCTCCTGCCAGGGTGTCTTTACCAAACGTGGTTTTCCATCCTCCTCAAGTCCTTCCGCTCCAGGGACAGGGAATCCGACACAATCCACCAGACGAATAGCCATCGTGGTTCCGTCCCCGGCAGATAGGCGGGCTGCCTCCTTGGGGATAAACTTCGGTTCCACCGTTGTCACCATTTTTCCGGACGCACTCGCGGGCATTTCATCGCGCGCGGCAGTTCGGTCATGCCCGTTGAGCTCCGGCAGAACAAGCTGTTCAACAAATTTTCTGACAAACGTCGATTTTCCTGTCCGCACAGGGCCAACGATCCCCACATAGATCTCACCATTCGTCCGCATGCGGATATCTTTGTATAAATCGAATTTCTCCATAAAAAAAGACCCCCTGCACTATTAGTCCATTCCGTGTGAACAGCAGGCAACAGATAAATCTGCACCTGTCTTTTCTTTTTGATGCTGTTCAGAATTTTTACAATATATGCAGGGAGTCGTTAAATTATGAATAGAAAAGGCACAATCTCCTCAGACATTGCGGACTGCCCTTTGAAGATTGTGCCTGGTCGTACAGATCAGCTTGCGGAACGTCATCTGTACGCTGTTCCAAAAGAACCCTCTCAATATTTGCGGAGTACTGAAAGGTCTTCTGGCACAAGGAGGTATGTTTGTGTATTGCCATTGCCTCGAGACAACATTCCTTTTCATTTCACGTGCCTGTTTCCCCATCACAGACGACAACAGCCATCCATATAATCTGGCTGCGGCGGAGTGTTCAGCTTTGCTCGGAAGCTCTTCTCTCACACCAAGCAGGTTTCCTGGCTCACAGATCTTTGCTCAATCTCTCCTTCTCGCGCTGTCATATCGGGTACGCAATGGAATCATGAGATCTCACTCCCTGTATACAGTGACCGGATCGCTCAGGCGTCTCACCTGATTCCCTCTTCAGTCCCTTCACGGGTCTGCACTTGACGTGGCAATTTTTTATTACACACCAGAACTATAACATAAAATCAGTGGTGCGTCAACCTGTTTTTAGAGCCCGGCCTTCTTGGCTGCCGCCTCTACAACATGGCTCACCAACACAGAGGTGGTCACGCTGCCGACGCCGCCCGGTACCGGGGTGATTGCGTCTACAATCGGCTCTACTGCAGCATAGTCAACGTCGCCGCAGAGCTTGCCTTCCGCGTTCACATTGATGCCGACGTCAATGATGACCTGACCCGGCTTCACATATTCTGCGCCTACGACGCCCGCACGTCCGGCCGCTACGATGATAATATCCGCTTCTCTCGCTACGGACGGCATATCAACCGTTCTGGTATGACAAATCGTCACCGTCGCATTTTTCTTTACCAGCATCATCGCCGCCGGTTTGCCTACCACAAGGCTTCTGCCGATCACAACTGCCTTTTTGCCGGTACAGTCAATGCCATAATGATCCAGAATCTCCATGCAGGCCTGCGGTGTGCATGGCGGATAACCGATCGCTTTGCCTGTAAAGACGCCGGACATAGAACCATCGGTCATGCAGTCGACATCCTTCGCCGGATCCAGTGCATTCTCAATTACGCTCTGATCCAGATGCTTCGGCAGCGGACGGAACAGAAGAACGCCGTGGATCGCGTCATTTTTATTTACATCATCAATCACCTTGAGAAGCTCTTCCTGGGACACATCCCCCGGAAGCAGGATTTTCTCACAGGCTACGCCGAGGGTCTCGCAGCGCTTTGTTGCGCCTCTCTCATAAGAGATATCACTCTCATTCTCTCCTACGCGGATAATTCCGAGCGTCGGTTTTATTCCTTTTGCCTCAAGCTCAGCCACTTTTGCTTTAATGCGCTCATTCAGAGCTGCCGTTACCTCTTTTCCCAGAAGCTGTTTTGCCATTTGTCTTCCTTCCTTTCTCTACCACAGGCATCTGCAGCCTGCGGTTCTGAATAACTGAAAAACCGCTGCATTCACGTTTATTTCAGTCTTGCAAGAACACTCTCATAAATCTCGTCAGCCATAGCCGGATACTTTGCGAGCATCGCGTCCGCCTTCGCATTCAGTTCTTCCGCGTATTCCCGGTTTGTCATAGATTTTGTATTAATATACACGTTCAGACTCGCGCCCTGCAGCGCCGCCTTGCAGAATACCGCGCCTACGCCCGCATCGCTGATCGCCAGTGCGGAACCCTTGGCCGCAAATTCTTTGATCAGTTCAATTGCTTCACAGCACTTCTCCATAATCTCCATCGGAACAGAGCAGGCATCCTTAAGCACAATCTCCATCACGCGTGCTTTTTCTGCCTTTTCTTCCTCGGTCGCCCGCGGCATACCATAGGCTTTCGAGAGCGGTTCAAAAACTTCTGCATCTTTTTCCACGAGTGTCAGAAGCTCTGCCTGGAGCTTATCGCATTTCGCCTTCAGCTCCCACATCTCATCCTCTACATCCGCGTATTTTTTCTTTCCTACGGTCAGACTTCCGACCATATTCCCAAGTGCCGTACCGACTGCGCCCACAAGTGCTGACGCGCCGCCACCGCCAGGTACCGGTGCCTTTGAAGCGAGCACCTCTACGAATTCATTGCATGGTACTGTTGAAAATCCCATAGCTTCCTCCTTGCGTGAATGACAGAAATCTGCTTTTTACTGCGTTCTGTCGTAATATATATTTAGAACAGCAGGCCGCTGTTCTGAACTGTTACGAAAAATTATAATTCGAATGTGTCTGAAATGTCAAGAAATTTATAGCTTCATCGCCCCAATGATAACATCGCATGCAACCACCAGATCTTCCGCGTGAAACGCTGCCGCAAAATTATCGCTAAAGAGGATTTGGGAAGAAGGTGGAAATTCCTCATCTCCGCCCCAGAGCTGGAAACGGATGAAATAACCCTCAAACACTTCGATCTCATACCCGGCGTCTCCGGCGAGTATCTTCTTTGCGCCCAGTTTTTCCATCGCGGCGCAGAACGCGTCCAGGCGGTTCCCGTAAGAGTAGGCCAGCCGTGCCAGGCATCTGCCGCTGAACTGGCGGTAGTAAACCTCTCCCCAAGGCACCTCGCGGTAGGTCAGAAATTTCCCCGTGCTTCCAGCCTTACAGCACTCGATCAGAAAGCGGATCACAAGCGTTCTGGCAGCGGATATCTGCGTCAATGCAGCTGGACGGCCGTTCTCCGTAACAATCCGGATGGAAAAGTCTGGGTAACGGATCGCGTATTCCACGCCAAGAAAGGTGATAAGAAATTCAGAGGAATCCCCGGACCAGACCGCGCCGGTACGCGCGCTCACTTCAGCGGGATCTGCCTTTTGATACTCCGCCAGATAGTGTTCAAATGGAACTCGTTCTTTGTTGTCTTTTTCGTATGTGATCTCCATGGTGCCTCCCTCAGGTCATTTCTGTTCCCGCATCATTGCTGCGATGATTCTTTACCGGAAGAAAGGGAACGAAACCGTTCCCTTTATCCGATTTATCATTTCCAGTTTAAACTATCCTGCTCTGAATCGATACACGATTCTTTGTAATCAGCCGTTACCGAAGCCCAGCCTGCTGCAAAAGCGCAGGAATCTTTGACTCCCAGCCGAGTGCCATGATATGTACGCCCTGGCAGTACGGTTTGCATTCTTTGATGATGCGCGCCGCAATCTCTACGCCCGTGATACCTGCTTTGGTCTTTTCCTTGTCCGCGCGAAGCTCATCTAACATCTCCTGCGGAACATGGATACCGGCAACGTTGTCGTTCATGTACTTCGCCATACCCGCCGACTTCGGAATCACGATGCCAAGCTGTACCGGCTTGCCGAACTGGCTGGCTTTTTCCATAAATTTGATGAATTTTTCCGGCTCATAGACGGCCTGGGTCTGGAAATAATCCGCGCCCGCGCGCACCTTGCGCTCCATCTTCGCCAGCTGTGCATCTACGGAATCGCTGCACGGCGACACAACTGCGCCCTTCGCGAATTTTGGCGGCTCACCAACCAGTGCGTTGCCGCCGAGGTCTACGCCTGCCTCCAGCTGCTTTACGGTGTGAATCAGGGAAACGGAATCCAGGTCAAAGACCGGCTTCGCCTGCGGATGATCGCCCAGCTTTGTATGATCGCCGGTCAGAAGCAGCAGGTTCTCAATGCCAAACATAGCTGCACTTAACAGGTCAGACTGCAGCGCGATCCGGTTCCGGTCACGGCAGGTAATCTGAAAGATCGGCGTCAGTCCTTCGTCTTTCAAAGCTTTACAGGTAGCCAGTGATCCAAGACGCATAACGGAAGACTGGTTATCGGTCACATTAACGGCCGTAATGTCGCTTAAGTAGGTTTTCGCCTCTTCCAGCAGATTTTCAATGTGGCACCCTTTCGGCGGGCCAACTTCCGCGGTGACGACAAACTCGCCCTGCTCGAATTTTTCTGTGATTTTCATGTTCAGTCACTCCTATATTTTATTTATATTTCTTTGTCTGTCGCAAAATTACGGATCTGCACCGGACATTTCATCGCGTCCAGACGGCCGATTTTTTCCAGCCGCCGGTAAATGCGCTCCCAGCCGCATTCCATGTTGGGATCTACCTCGCATTTTCCGTTTTTGGCGCCGCCGCACTGGCCATTGACCAGGCTCTTGGAGCAGGCCGTGATCGGGCAGATACCGCCGGTCAGATTGAGGTAGCACTCGCCGCACTGGCCGCAGTCATACTCCAGCGGAGTAACTCCCTGAAATCCCGGCAGCCGGCAGGTATCGCAGCAGGCACAGACGGTTTTCTCTTCCAGGCGGGCAGCTACGGTCTGTACACCGACGCCGCAGGAGAACACCAGCACCACATCCGCCGCGTCAATCGCGTCCTGATGGTTTTTCATCTGCAGCTCCAGATTGTCCGGATTGCAAATATAGTCTGTTGTCAGAATGCCCGTCACCTTTCCGGAAGCATTCAGCTCACTCTGGAGCTCGGCTGCCTCTTCCAGCGGAAAGTAGACCTCTCTGCATCCAAAGCAATTGATGATAAATACCTGTTTCCCGTCTGTCAGGGAGAGAATCGAGTCTTTTGTTTTTAACTGTGTAATCAACATATCACTTCATCCCCCTTACTGCGGTTTTCCCAGCCTTAATCTTTGTCACCAGCGGAATCTTAGAAGAGCAAATGTACTCACAGCTGCGGCACTCCACACAATCCATGACACTCTTTTCCTTCATAGCCAGCCAGTTCTCTTCATCCGCATACTTCGCGAAATACAGCGGGGAAAGCTCCATCGGACAGACATCCACACAGCGCCCGCACTTGATACACGGCTGCTCTTCGGAATGCTCGGTATCGACGCAAATAATTCCGTTAGAACCCTTCATAATCGGGACATTCAGATCCGAGAGGGTAAAGCCCATCATCGGACCGCCCGCCTTGTATGTAATCTCCGTTTCCGAATCCACGCCGCCGCAGTAGTCGATCAGATCTTTCGTGTTCGTACCGATCTTTACGATGAAGTTGCCCGGATTCTTCAGACGCTCGCCCGTCACAGTGACAACACGCTCAATAAGCGGCATACCCTTCTGAATCGCATCCGAGATAGCCTTGGTCGTACTGATGTTGCTCACAACGCAGCCGACATCCGCCGGAAGTCCGCCGCTCGGCACCTGTCTCTTCAGCACACGCTTAATCAGCATTTTCTCCGCACCCTGCGGGTATTTTGTCTTCGCGACTACCACGTCGAGATTGTCATACACGGCAACCTTCTCTTTCATCAGCTCGATCGCGTCCTGCTTATTATCTTCAATCACAATGAGGCCCTTCTCGGCTCCCACCGTCTTCACAATCGCGCGCAGGCCATAGATGACGTCATCCGCAAACTCCAGCATCACTCTGTGATCCGCAGTCAGAAGCGGCTCGCACTCACAGCCATTCAGCAAAATGGTATCCACCGGCTTGGCCGGCTTTAATTTCACAGACGTTGGGAAACCAGCGCCGCCCATGCCAACGATCCCTGCTTCTTTGACAATGTCAACAATCTCCTCTGGGGTCAGCTCTTCCAGAGACTTATGCGGCTGAATGGACTCGTCCAATGTGTTCTTTCCATCGGACTGAATCACAACCGCCGGACAGGTTCCCCTGGTCGCATGTCCGCGTGTCTCGATCGCGATAACCGTACCGCTGACGGAAGAATGCACCGGGCTGCTGATAAATCCGGCCGCCTCGCCAATCTTCTGACCCACCTTTACCGTATCGCCCACAGCAACCACCGGATTCGCCGGAGCGCCCGCGTGCATGGAGAGCGGAATCGCCACTGTCTCAGGCTCCGGGAATCTCTGCAGAGCCAGATGCTCCGTAAACTCTTTGCATTCCAGAGGATGCACGCCTCCGTAATAGCCATCCAACCGTTTTTCCCGGATTGATTTTACGTAATCATTTACAAACTTAAAATTCACCTTGGAATAATCGCGAAGCTGCACCGGCTGGTTCAGGAATTCCTCAAGTCTTCCCTGCTTTTCCAGTCTGCGGTAAATCTTTTCCCATGCGCAGTCCTTATTAGGATCTACTTCGCATTTTCCATTCTTTGCGCCGCCGCACTGCCCGTTTACCAGGCTCTTCGAGCAGTCTACAATCGGACATACTCCTCCCGTGATATTCAAATAGCACTGCGCACACGCGTCACAGCTCTTTTTCGTCAGCGCCATGCCATGATGACCCGTATAATTCAGAGAATCCGCAGCCGCGAATACCGGAATCGGCTTCGAACCGTCTTCCTGTGTCTCCGTCATCATATCCGCAATGGTCTGCACGCCAAGGCCGCAGGATACGACATAGACGCATTCTGTACTTTCCGGAATCATATCCTTCAGCTTTCGCGCGGTCTGCGTCTTGTTGCACAAAAAGTCTACCTTCGTACTCCCCGTAATGGTCTTTCCCTGCTGCGCAGCAATCGCCTCAAACGCGGCGCAGTCCGGTTCCTCCGTGGTCGTAAACTCTTTGAAGCACTTGTTGCAGGCAATCACGAACAAATGATCTGTCCCGGCCAGGATCGGCGCGAGCTCATCAGCGCTTTTTAACCGATACTTGGTGTAGTCCTCCAAATGCTCACCTCCCTGTAAATAATAAATACTAGTGAAATTCCTCAGATTATTTTCTGAAAGTCCCGTTTATTGTATCTCTTTATCTGGTTTTTTTCAAGCCAATCTTACACAAAATCCTGTCGTTTTTCTGTAACAGTTACGTTTTTCTTTTTATATCTTCTCCCGAATCGTCTCAAAAACATCTAGAAATTCGGACGGCTCCTGCTTTTTTCCATACCGTTCTTTCGTATAGAAAATATGCAGCCGATCCTTCGCCCGAGTCATGCCTACATAAAAGAGGCGGCGTTCTTCCTCAAGGTCGGCCTCCAGCGACGCCCGATGGTGCGGCAGAATTCCTTCATTCACATCCGGAAGAAAGACTTCCGGGAATTCCAAACCCTTTGAGGCATGAAGCGTAGCGATTGTGATTGCTTCCGCGCCGTTCTTCCTGGCTTTTTGACGGTTTTCTTCGAGCGCGGCTCGGTATTCCTCGATATGTGCGTACCAGTCCGCGACGGTCTCATAGGGCTTCGCGCCCTGCTGAAGCTCATCCAGAATCTCAATAAGTTCTTCCGACTTCATGCGGCGCTGCGCCGCGTACTCCTGCAGGTATTTCTCATACTGCATTCCATAGCGGATATAATTAATCGCGGCATAGGGCTTCAGCTTTGGCAAAAGCTTCAGATCTGCCTCAAAACGAACCAGGTACTCTTCCATCCAGTCTTTGTCCCGGTAAAACGCATAAAGTGCGGCAAACGACACTTCCCCTTGAGACACCTGATCCTGGGGCGCGCAAGCCTCCGTCTGTGAAGCAGACGCACTCGTGCGTGGACTGCGCGCGGTCGCAGCGGCGACTGCGTCGCGGCTGATGTAGCGCTTCGGATGGTTCATAATCCGCAGAAATTCGGTTCGATGCAGTCCCTCATACGCGAGATGAAAATAGGCAAACAGATCCTTCGCGATCCAGTGTTCATATACACTTGGCAGGGTTTCCCGCATCAAAAACGGAATGTTAAATTCGGTCAGCCGCTCCGCGATCGGACCGGCACCCTGATTGGTGCGCACAAGAATGGCCAGATCCTGATAAGGAATGTTCTCTTCTTCCGTCCGTTTCCGGATCTGCTGTACCAGATACAGGCTCTCATGATCCGGATCCTGAAATTCACGGATATCAATCGGAGCGCCCTCCGGACGAACATAACGGATTTTTTTGGAAAAACGATGCCTGTTTTCTTCAATCACCCTGAGGGCTCCGCCGACCACTTTTCCGGTGGAGCGAAAGTTCTGATCCAGAAGAATGGTTTCTGTCTGTGGATAATCTTTCGGAAAATTCAGCATAATTTCCGGTTTTGCGCCGCGGAATCGGTAAATAGACTGGTCATCGTCTCCGACAATGAAAAGATTGTTCCTCGGAGCGGCCAGCAGCCGTAAAATCTCGTACTGAAGCAGATTGATATCCTGAAACTCGTCTACCAGAATGTAATGCCAGCGGTCCTGCCAGGCATGCAGGATGTCTTCCCGCTGCGTAAGAAGTTCCCAGGTATAGGTCAGCATATCGTCAAAATCCAGCAGCCGCTGCTGTCGGTGCGCTTCTTCATAGCGGCTGTAGATTGCGCGGAAAAGATCCTCGGAACAGGAACGGGCATAATAATGCTCCAGCGAAATATGCTCATTCTTGACTGCGCTGTTCTCAGCGGCAATCCCCGAGATCGTATCCGCTTCCGTCTCCATATTCGATGCATCCATGGAAGCCGATGCACTGCACTGTGCGTAGATCTCCCGGATCAGCTTCATTCGGGTGTCCTCACTCATGACATTTGCTGCCGTGTAATGGTACGCGTGTTTTAAGATACCAAAAAAGACCGCGTGAAAAGTGCCAAACGTCACCCCGCCGCGGCTGCAGATTGTCTGAAACCGACCCTGCATTTCCTGCGCGGCGGCTTTGGTAAAAGTAATGACAAGAATTTCCCGTGGATTGATCTGGTACGTATCAATCAGATATTTGGTTCTCTGTGTAATAACGAGGGTTTTTCCGGAACCCGGTCCGGCCAATACCATGGCCGGACCGTCTTTGTGGGCGATCGCCCTTTCCTGAGCCTCACTGAATGCCATGTGAGTCCTCCAGTTTTCTGATAGCCGCGCGGATCCGCGCGATCGACTCTTCTTTTCCCAGGACATCCATAATCTCAGTCGCGCCGGCCGGCGTCATGGCTTTCCCGGAAACCGCGATGCGGACAGGCCACATCACGAAATTCACCTTACAGCCCTTCTCATCCACGTAAGCTTTGAGCAGAGCAAACAGTGCGTCATTGCTGAAATCTTCCTGCGCTTCCAGGCGGGGAAGCAAATCCTTCAATACCTCCAGGCTGGTCGCATCTGTCGATTTTGATTTTTTATTGGTATATAGCGTCACATCATAATCCGGCATTTTTTCAAAAAAATCCACCATCTCCGGGATGTCCGGGTAAATCTCAATTCTGGTCTTGACCATCGCTGCGATCTTGCGCAGATCCAGATCCTTTGTCAATGCCTGTTTCAAATAAGGCAGCGCCGCCTCATAGAAAACCTCATCGTCCATCGCTTTCAGATATTCCCCGTTCATCCAGCGAAGCTTCTGCATGTCAAACACCGCCGGCGACTTGCTCATATGATGATAGTCAAACGCTTCCACCAGCTCCGGCAGAGAAAAAATCTCACGGTTGTCTTCCGGACACCAGCCGAGCAGCGCAACGTAATTGATGATCGCCTCGGAGACAAATCCCTGATCCAGCAAATTCTCAAAGGAGGAATGTCCGGAACGCTTGCTGAGCTTTTTGTGCTCCGCGTCCGTGATCAGAGGGCAATGTACATAAACAGGCACATCCCAGCCGAAAGCAGCGTAAAGACGGTTGTACTTCGGCGCGGAGGAAAGATATTCGTTGCCGCGCACCACATGAGTGATGCCCATCAGATGGTCGTCAACCACATTGGCAAAGTTATAAGTCGGAAAACCGTCTGATTTAATCAGAATCATATCATCCAGCTCTTCATTCGGCACTTCAATCGTGCCGTAAATCTCATCCTCAAACTTTGTCGTCCCCTCCTGCGGCACATTCTGCCGAATAACCCAGGGAATACCGGAGGCCAGCTTTTCTTCAACCTCCTCTTTCGAAAGGTGCAGACAGTGCTTATCATAAACAGAGATTTCCTTCCCCGCTACTTCCTGCTTCAGGGATTCCAGGCGCTCTTTCGTGCAGAAGCAGTAATACGCCTCGCCTTTTTCCACCAGTTCCTTCGCATATTTCATATAAATGCCGGCTTTCTGGCGCTCGCTCTGTACGTACGGTCCGACGCCGCCGTCCTTATCCGGCCCTTCATCATGCACCAGGCCGGTCTTCTCCAGTGTGCGGTTGATAATATCCACCGCGCCCTCCACCAGACGCTCCTGGTCGGTGTCCTCGATGCGCAGCATGAACGTGCCGCCTTCATGCTTTGCAATCAGATACGCATAAAGAGCCGTTCTTAAATTGCCTACATGCATCCGTCCTGTCGGACTCGGTGCAAAACGCGTTTTTACATTTCCCATAATGTTCTCCTCTTTCCTGTTGTAAATCTGTTTTCGCGCAGGGCAAATCCTGCCCTTACAAGCATCCGGAACAACCGTATAGCCAGATCTGCAGCCCCGGATTACTTTCCCTTAAATTTAATCTGCCGCGACACGCCAAGTGCCAGACCTATCTCTGCCATAAGAAATAGAATGGACGTGCCGCCATAGCTGATGAACGGCAGCGTAATTCCTGTCGTCGGGATCAGCTTCGTGACTACCGCAATATTCAGAATCACCTGCAGCGCAATATGTACAAAAATCCCGCAGACAATCAGCGAACCCAGCAGATCCGGCGCATTCTGTGCAATCACCACCAGCCGGTACAGCAGAAAAGCAAACAGCAGCATGACCAATGCGGCGCCAAACAGCCCGAGTTCTTCACAGATGATTGAGAAAATCATATCATTCTGCGCCTCCGGGAGTGAACCCAACTTCTGTGTGCTGTTTCCCAGACCTTTCCCGAAAAATCCTCCGCTGCCGATCGCGTAAAGCGCCTGCAGAATCTGGTAGCCGCTCCCGCTTGCGTAATCCTCCGGGTGCAGCCACACCTGGATACGCGTGATCCGGAATCCGCCGCTGACATCCCCTGTGATAATCCATATCACCAGGACTGTAATCACGACAACACCAACCAGAGCCGTTATCACAAACGGAACTGTCTTGGGATGCGCGATAAAAATCAATGCAACCGTAATCCCCAGGATAATAATCGCCGTACTCAGGTTATCCGTAAAAAAATACGTGAAGAATGCTGAGGCAAAGCCAAAAGCACCTACAATCAGCACCGGCTTCAGCCCCCGGAACTTGTACCCCATGATCGAAATCATCTTCGGCAGCAACAGAATCACCGCCACCTTCGCGATCTCCGCCGGCTGAAATGAAAAGGAGCTCGTACCCAGCCAGCGCCTGGCGCCATTCACTTCGATACCGACAAATTTCGTAATAATCAGCAGCACAGTCGACACCGCATAAAGCACCCCGGCGAAATCCGCCAGCCGATGGTAGTCAATCTGAGAACCAATCAGCGCGCACACCAACGCTACCGCGCTGATGATCGCCTGTTTGCGGAAATAGACCATGTCGTCATTGTTTTCCACGATCGCCTCATAAGCGCTCGAGCTATACAGCATAATCAACCCAAAGCAGGTCAGCAGAATCACCACCGCGAGAAGGTTATAATCAAAATAATCCTGCTCCGCATCTGCGGATCTGCTCACCAGAAAAGGTCTCTTCTCTCTGGAAGCACTCTTTTTTTTCTGCACCGGGCGTAAGTTTCCCGTTCTTACCGCCATAAAAACATCCCCTTAAAAACCCCTGAAAACAGGAAACAGCGTCAGCCGTTTCATATGATAGAACCCATCTGCTGTGCCTCGCAAAAGCAGGGCAATCAGCAGAAAATATAAATTTACAATGTGGTTATCATAACATATCCAGCATAGATTTTCCAGTGCTAAGAGAAGATTTTTCGGGGCATATTAACAATTATGAGGGCAACCTCATATTCTGTAGAGAACCTGTTTTCGGAAAGGAGTTATTATGTCGGATATTCAAAGCCAGAGCTGTGGATGTCTGGGCAGAAAAAATGCCCTGACAGACAGCGTTTATTATCACCTGGCAGAAGCAGACGCGCCGCTGGCGATGAGCTATGTTCCTTATCAGCAGTGGGAGACGCTCTATGATCCCTGTACTGCCCTGAAGGTGGGTACTGTTTTTGAGAGTCTGTGCAAACCGTTTTGCGGGAAAGGAGGGAAATGTCAGTGAACAGAGACAATGCCATGTATGGAAACGGAAGAGCTATGCGCGGTATGATGGGAAACCGTCCGGGCATGAGTGCATCGTCAGACGGGCATTTTCGCGGGGCAGATGGACGTTCCCGTGTGCCGGAACACTGCAGCTGCGCAGCGGACCCATCTGCACGCACGGCGGATGAATCCGTCCGTGCCGCAAATGACTGTGCCTGCGCAGAAGATTACAGCCGCGCAGCCGATGTCTCTGACATCCCAACCGGCAGTTCCTGCCAGCTTCTCCAGTACCTGGATGAGGTAAGCTTTTGCGCGTATGATCTGATGCTGTATCTGGATACCCACCCCATGGATGAGAACGCACGGGAGGCTTTCCATAAATACAAACACAAACGTGATCACGCTTTGCGTATTTACGAAGAAAAATACGGGCCGCTGCGCTATGGCCAGGGCGGGCCGGGAGCACCTTACAGTGTGAAATGGGTCACGCAGGCATGGCCATGGGAAGGGGGCGAGTATTAATGTGGTACTATGAAAAAAGACTGGAATATCCAGTCAAAATCAAGACGCCGAATGCAAAGCTGGCGCAGGTTATTTTAAGCCAGTACGGAGGCCCGGATGGTGAAATGGGCGCATCCATGCGTTACCTTTCGCAGCGCTACACCTCGCCGAATGGCACCGTATCCGCCATTCTCACAGATGTGGGAACGGAGGAGCTGGCCCACCTCGAAATCGTAGCAACGATCATCCATCAGCTGACACGCGGCCTTTCGCCGGAAGAGATCGAAAAAGAAGGCTTCGCGCCCTATTACGCGGACCATACGATCGGTGTGTGGCCGCAGGCCGCTGGCGGCGCTCCCTTCTGCGCGACAGAATTCCAGTCGACAGGCGATCCGCTCACGGATCTGTCCGAGGATCTCGCCGCGGAAATGAAAGCCCGTACTACGTATGACAACATTCTTCGCCTGGTAAAGGATCCTGACGTGGTCGACCCTATCCGCTTCCTGCGCGCACGTGAGGTCGTACACTTCCAGCGCTTTGGCGAAGCCATGCGCAGTGTGCAGGATGAGCTGGACGCAAAGAACTTCTACGCGTTCAATCCCAGCTTTGACGCACCCATCGCCTGCTTCGCGCCGGAAAGCAACGGATAACTGATAATGAATCGAAAGGCTTCTCTCCTTCCGGAAAGAAGCCTTTTGTCATTCATCTTTTATAATGAGTTCATACTTTCACAGTTATCGCCGGTCATCCCCTGGGATGCGCCGCGTGATACACGCGCTGCATCCGGTCAACGCCCAGGTTCACATAAGCCGCCTGTGTCGTCGACAGATCGGAGTGTCCCAGCATCGCCTGGACAGATTCCAGCGGCGCTCCGTTCTGAATCAGATGTACGGCAAACGAATGACGCAGGGTCTGCGGTGTGATGTCGGAAGTAATACCTGCTTTCGCGGCATAAGACTTCACAATCTTCCAGAAACCCTGACGGCTCATATCACTGCCAGAGCAGTTCACAAACAGCAGATCGCTTTTCTTTCCCTTCAGAAGCTTCTCTCTGCCCTCTTTCAGATAGCGCTCGATCGCGTGCTTCGTCATATCGCCAAATGGGATCACGCGCTCTTTACCGCCCTCACTGCAAAGAACATAATTCAGCCCGAGGTGAACATCTGCCGTCCGAACCAGAATCAGCTCTGTGACGCGCATACCGGTCGCATACATCAGTTCCAGCATCGCGCGGTCGCGCAGCTCTTTCGGTGTGTCGCCGGAGGGCTGTTCCAAAAGTCGCACCGTCTCCTCCTGGCTCAGAGTCCCGGGCATCTTTTTCTCAATATGAGGCGCACGAATCGTCTCCGTCGGGTCGTCCGGAATCTCATGTCTGCGATATACATAGTGAAAAAATGCTTTCATGGAAGATACATTCCGTGAAACGGTAGCAGTCGACATTCCCTGCTTTTCCAGATATAGTATGTAAGAATTCAGGGTCGTAGCCGTCACATTTGCTACCTCGTCCACTCCCTGTTCAGCCAGATAGCTATCCAGCTTTTTCAAATCTCTCTGATAGGAATCAACAGTACTTTCAGAAGCTTTTTTCTGTTCTTTCAGATAATTAATAAACTGTGGCAACTCCAGACACATGAACCAGACCCTCAACCTTCCATGAATTTCCCCTTTCCGCGAATCGGATAGCACGCAGCGATCCAGCGCACCGGACGAATGCAGTGTAAACTGCAATATCCCCCTCTGTCCCTGCGCATCAGAGCAATCCCGGTCATTCCCCATCTGGCCGTATCAGAATTGTAACATTTTCAGCGGATGTAGGCGTATTATACCCACATTTTTCGCTAAAATCAACTATCTTTTTGACTCAAAAACCGCCTGAAAGCATTGGATTTTCTTGCATTCTCAAGATTTCGCCAAAGGGATTTCAGACGCCACAAGATGTAGTTTTAATAACAGTTCAGAACAGCATCGAAATGAAAAAACAGACTGTGCAGGTTTACCTGCTAAAGGCTGTATTTTCATTTCGGGATGGGCGGAACGCCCATCAAGCCTCAGACATATGACGCGTTAGCGGCATATAGCCTTCAAAGAAGGCGGTCTGTGGCCTGCTGTTCTGAATAGTTACTTATATATTCCTTCAAAAATTCATACATCTGCCCCTCCGTCGGCGGGCAGCCATTCAGATGATGCGTAAATCCGGCGGTGCAGCGGCCAACGCCAAGCTTTCCTTTTTTCCCCTGGTACCCCTGCCCGATGCAGATTTTATCGTCCAGTTTTTCCAGGAGTCCCTCCTGCCGCAGCATTTCCAGCGCCGGAATCAGATATCCATAACAGGCGCTGCAGGATTCGACTTCACAGACCGCGTCTTCCAGCGCTACGATCTTGTGCTCTCTGGGAAGCTCGTCCAGATCCGGCTGTGCGCCGCAGATCGTGACCTTAGCCTGCGCAAGATCTGCGCTTCCAATGCCGAGCTGTTCCGCCATGCGGATGTAGGGCACCTCATCAACGGAATAATGCAGAAGCTGGCAGACTAAAGCATCCACCAATACCGGATCCCGGGCTGCCATAATACAGTTACGCACAACAGGATTGCCGCCGTCCTCAAAATCCAGATCGCCGCAGATGTGGTCAACAACTATAAAGTCCTGCCGAATCCCCGCATTCAGATGGGCGATGGGCTTGTGAAGCCCCATTGCATGGAAACGGCGTTTCTCTTTGTTCGGAATCAGCCCTTTCATATTTTTCAGTGCACAGGTGATCCGCGTCTGGCAGTGGCCTTTGAGCACCGGCACATTGATCAGGAAATCAAATTGTTTTACACAACTGCACAGGTTCAGCTTCATCCCCGCACAGTCCTTTTCAAAGGAAGCATCCCGCTGCGCATCCAGAAATTCTACGCCATAGTGCTCCGAGAGCCGGTCATAACCGCAAACGTGCATAACCTCAGACGTCTTTTCTCCTACCCAGGATCCCTCCGCAAGCACGAGATTCCGGTAGCCGTACTGCTGCAGATATTCAATGATACCGGAAATAATCTCCGGATGCGTGGTCGCCCCGTAGGAAGCCTCCGAAGCAGACACCAGGTTCGGCTTAATGCCAATCCGGCTGTTCTTATCCGCCGGCAGCAGCTGGCGCAGATCGGCGCGTTTCAGAAGCTCCAGCGTCATTTCGCGATAGTCTGTGCCATATAGTTTCAGGATTTCGTTTTTATCCACTTTCCATTTTCTCCTGTCAAATCTTTTTAGTATTCCTTTTCAATCGTATCCAGGCCATAATTCTTCAAGAACTGTGCCAGCTCCTGCTCATTTCGAATGAACTGGATTTCCTCAAACTTCCCGGTCTCACGGTTTTTAAAACCGGCTACCTGCTCCCCATTGCAGATGCTGCATTTCAGAACCGGTTTATAGACAGATGGATCATATTCCTTTTTCGTCTGGCTATGCTGTTGGTTTTTCTCCGGCGTTCTTTTTCTTCCAAACATTCTTATCCCTCCATGGCCTTTTTTCGTTCCTGTTTTTCCTCACAGCCGTAAATACAGCCGCAGGATCCATGTTCCCAAAAAGGCTTCGCAGGCACAGCCGAAAACGCAGAGCGCAGTCAGCTCGGCCAATTCCAGAAAATCTTTTTTTTGAAGCTTCCTGACCGACCCGCAGAAGCATTCCGGTGTCTCGCGCCCTCTGCGAAAGCAGATGGTTGCTTCTTTTTTCCAGAGGAGCGCGTAAATAATCCACTGCGGAAAAATGCAGCAGCAAAACCGGACACACCCCTGGAATCCACTGTTTTGCACAAAAAGTGCCAGTAGCATCCCTCCCGAAGCAACCAGCCACCAGGCATAAGCGAGGTGAAAAAAAATCCCCAGTGTCGTAAAACTGCTCATCCACAGAACCAGCAGCACCGGCACACGCACGGAACCCACATAGAGAAACAGCTCCCAGATTTTTGCGCTGCAATTTTCGAAAATCCGGAAGCTGTAGCTGCTGGCAAGCCCGGCGTAGCTGCCTGTTCCCATCTGCATAAACCCCGGCAGAGCAATGCCGGTCAGAAGTCCGAAAGCCAGGAATAACAAAACCGGCAGCATGCTGCGCAAAAAATGTATGTAAGACCATCCAACCGTCTGATCCATCCGTTTTCCCGCCTCATGGCTTTGCCCCATTCTATGCGGAAGAAAGTCCTTTCATGCCAGTTCGATTTGCTCATACTTCTACTTTTGCTTCAATTTCTTCTTCGGCTTCGGCCTTGAAATCTTCCATCTGCACAGTATCTATCTCTGGCAGATCATCCAGGGAACGCAACCCAAAATGCCGCAGAAAATCTTCAGTCGTGCCAAAAAGAATCGGACGTCCCGGTGCGTCCAGCCGTCCCAACTCCCTGATCAAATTAAACTCGACAAGCCGGTTGACCGCGTGGTCACTTTTTACACCGCGTATTTTTTCAATCTCAAGCTTCGTAATCGGCTGCTTATATGCAATAATTGAGAGCGTCTCCATAACCACATCTGTCAGCACCAGCTTCCGCGGCTGCTTCGACATGCGAATCAGATATTCATAAAACTCCTTTTTTGTACAGAGCTGCCACGCGCCGTCAAGCTCCGTCAGCTCAATTCCGCGTTCTTCCTCCCGGTAACGGTCCCGCATATCTCCAAGAAGCTTTTCCGTCGTCTCCACATCCTGCTCAATCGCCGCCGCAATCTTCTCCGTCTCTACAGCATCTCCCATTGCAAACAGGATCGCCTCAATAGCAGCCTCTGCCTTTCGTCTGTCCATATGTAAATTCACTAACCCTTTCTCAATCGCCTCAGTGCAAATCTCCACGCTGCTTTTTCGCTGCACTTCTACAGATAAATCTGAGCGCTCTGTTTTCCCAGAACTCATTCATAATCCGCCGTCAGCTCTTCCATCGAATCCTCCGGATCGCCCCCAACCCAGGACAGGCTGATATCCGCAAAGGTCTCTGTCTGTTCAACCTCTACCCGGCCTTCCTTCATCAGCTCCAGAAGAGTCAGGAACGTGACGATCTTATACTGTTTTCCCGGCCTCAGAGACAGAATCTCGTAAAACATGCAGTTCTTTTTTTCGAAGATGTACTGCCCGACAAACCGCATCGTCTCTCCCAGATTTACATCTTCCTTTTCCAGCCGGCCAAATTTGCTGCGAACCGGATCGATATGGTTCTCCTGACGCTTCATGATATCGCAGAACACCGCATAAAGCTTCTCCAGCGTCACATCAGAAAGAATGTCGTCCACATTCACTGGCTCACGGTAGGAAGCCACTTCCGCCGGAATCGTCGCCTCTTTATAATAATGTCCGCTGGCATCGTTCATGCAGTCCCTCAGTTCATAGGACATATACTTATACATTTTGTATTCAAGAAGCTTCTGAACCAGCTCGTCACGCGGGTCAATCTCTTCTCCCTCTTCCGTCACCTCCGGCGGAAGAAGCATCCGCGATTTGATATCCAACAGAGTCGCTGCCATTACCAGAAATTCACTCATCACATCCAGCGTCTCCCCGGAAAGATGACTGATATACTCCATATACTGATCCGTGATCTCCACAATCGGGATATCATAAATGCTGACTTTATTCTTTTCGATCAGATGCAGGAGCAGATCGAGCGGTCCCTCGAACTTCTCCAGCTTCACCGGTATTCCCATAAGCTTGTCCTTTTCTCGAATATTTGTCGCTGCTCTGAGCCAGCCTACATAAAGTCCAGAACGACCAGCTCCGGCGGATTATTGATACGCAGACAGATCGAATGGCTGCCAAGCCCCGCACTTACAACCATTTTCTTGTCTCCAAGTGTATACAGTCCCTTATCATACTTTGGGAACAGCTGCAGCTGCGGGCTGACCACGCCGCCCAGGCCGGGCAGTCGCACCATACCGCCGTGCAGGTGTCCGGCCAGAGTCAGATCCGCCCCCCAGGCTGCGTACGCTTCAAAATAAGTGGGCGAATGTGCCAGCAATAGCTGATATCCGGGTGTGATCGGCCTGCCCAACAATTCTTCCATACGCTCCTCGCCCAGATTCTCTGCACGCAGACGGCGATAAAATTCGCGCGGCAAATCCAGACCCCAGATGTTAATTGGCATCCGGTGAATCTCAATCTGGTCAGATGCATTCGTCAGAAGATGCACCCCGCAGCTCCGGATTGTCTCCGCGTATTTTTCATATTGGTCTCCGTAGGCCTTTATATGATCCCGCAGCCGGTCCTCATGGTTGCCATTCACATAAAAAACCGGATATTTTTTTGTCAGCTCATTTAAAAGAGCAACCGCAGCATCCACTCGCGGCTCCTGTGAGACCGTAATCATATCTCCGGCAATCAAAACCACCGCCGGATTCTCATTCCGGATTTCCTGAAGCAGCCTGCTGTTGCCCTCCCCGTAGGAGCAATTGTGCAAATCCGCCAGAAATACAGCGGTAAACGGCTCATCCGGTCCCCGCTGTTCTTCTTCCACACGTATTCGATATCGTGTGATTTTAAAATCTGACATACGCCTGCGTATCCTTTCGAAATCTGCTATCTGACTGCTCTTTCCGGATCTTCCGGCATACCTATCCGCACCGGAACGAACCATAATTCTTATGGATTATAACACACTTTCTATTATTAGAAAACCTATTTATTTCTGATCGCAAACCTTCTGCGTGAAAGCAATAACAAGACACCGACTATTTCCTTCTCTTTTACCCAAATGCCCATTTTTCCCAGACCCGCTCCAGGTAATCCAGGTAGCTGGCTTTCGGCGCGTCTTCTGCCATCACGATCGGAACGGCGCCGAGCTGCACGCCATTCAGAGTATACACATATTCTCCGACCTGGTCGCCCTTTTTCAGAGGAGCCTGTATATTTTCCTCCCATTCCAGGCTTTTTTCAATCAGGGAAAAATCTTCCCCGCTCGTACTCAGATAAGAAAATTCCCTATCCAAGCAGACGGCAAACTCCTCCTGTATGGTTCCCCTGACCGTAATCTGAGAAAGCTTCGGCGAATCCTCATCATAATAAATAGAGCAGCGGGAGAAACCATAACTCAACAGCGTAGCCGCATCCGAAAATCTGGTTTTCGAGTCCGGCGCAGTCAATACAACACTGATCAGACGGATGCCGTCCCGCCTGGCCGTCGCACTCAGGCAGTATTTCGCATAGCTCGTACTGCCAGTCTTCAAACCATCGCAGCCGTCATAAGCACGCAGAAGCTTATTGGTGTTCGCCAGGGTAAACACACTGCTCCCCTGCGCAGTTTCATGCGTAATGTCTTCCATCCAAATACCGGAATACTCCGTGACCTCCGGATAATGGTACAACAGTTCTCTCGACATAATCGCCACATCGCGCGCCGAGGTATAATGTTCTGCCGACTCCGTAAGACCGCAGCAGTCCACAAAATGCGTGTTCTCCATGCCTAGCTCGGCTGCTTTCTTATTCATACACTCGACAAAGGCTTCCTCCGTACCCGCGATTTTCTCTGCCATCGTGACTGCCGCGTCATTGCCAGAAGCGATGATGATACATTTGAGGAGCGTTTCAACCGTCTGAATCTCCCCCGTTTCCAGATACACCTGGGAACCGCCCATGGATTTCGCGTACGCGCTGGTCACAACCTCATCATTCAGACTGATCTCTCCGTTTTCTATTGCCTCAAAAATCAGCAGAATCGTCATAATCTTCGTTACGCTCGCCGGGTGAACAGCGGTATCCGCATCCTTTTCATATAAAACTGTTCCCGTCGATACCTCCATCAGCAGCGCATGCGGCGTTTCGATTTCCGGCTCAGAGGCCGCAGATGCCATTCCATAAGGACAGGTGGTCAAAAGCAAAAGCACCACGAGAAACCACCGGAAGATTCTTTTCATAGATACACGCCCCCGCGATTCTTTCCCTGTATTTTATGCGCGAGATACCTGAAATAGAAGTTGCTTTTATCGTTAAAAAAATCCCTGATCAATGAAGACCAGGGATTTCTTTCTTATACTGCATTCAATTTCCAAACCGAAATACTGACTTAATTGTATTTCCTTTTGCGAGCAGCCTCGGACTTCTTCTTACGCCGTACGCTTGGCTTCTCGTAATGCTCTCTTTTCCGAATCTCCTGCTGGATCCCAGCCTTTGCGCAGTTTCTCTTGAAACGGCGTAAAGCACTGTCCAGTGATTCGTTCTCTTTTACGATCACATTTGACATTGTCTCACACCTAACCTCCCTCCAGTTGTAGATTGTGCAAGACACAACTGTCTGGGTATTTTTATTGCACTGTTATCAGTATACCATAATTTCCGCTTTCGTCAATCACTTTTTTCTACTATTAGATAAAATATATAAAAGAAATTGCGTAACTGTGACGATAAGGAACCGTTACGAATTTACCTGCGCCGCCAGCACTTCTTTTGCTTTTTCCAGAGCCGCATCCACGCCCGCCGGGTTTTTGCCGCCTGCCTGCGCCATATTCGGGCGTCCGCCGCCGCCGCCGCCAACCAGAGCGGCGATCCCTTTGATCAGATTGCCCGCATGAGCGCCCTTCTTCATCGCACCGTCTGTCGCCGCCGCCATCAGGCTGACCTTACCATCCGTCACAGATGCCAGAAGTACCACGCCTTCCCCGATCTTCTCGCGCAGCTGATCGCCCAGGTCGCGAAGACCGTTCATGTCCACACCTTCGAGCTTTGTTGCAAGCAGCTTCACGCCGTTGACCTCGCAAACCTGATTCATCACATCGCCCACGGCTTCTTTCGCCAGCTTGCTCTTCAGGGACTCATTTTCACTGTTTACTGCCTTCAGCTCTGCCTGCAGCGCCACAATCTTTTCATGGACGCCGGCCGGGGTGGTTTTCAGAAGCTTCGCCGCGTCAGCCAGCTCCTGCTCCTGCTTCCTGTAATACGCGAACACGCCGTCACCGGTCAATGCCTCAATCCGACGCACACCGGCCGCGACGCCTGCCTCAGAGACGATCTTGAAAGTCGTTATCACAGAGGTATTCGCGACATGCGTTCCTCCGCAGAGTTCCTTCGAGAAGTCGCCCATCGACACCACACGCACCTCATCGCCATACTTTTCTCCAAAAAGAGCCATCGCGCCAGTCTTCTTCGCGTCCTCAATGCTCATAATATCGGTCACAACCGGGAGTGCTGCCGCGATCTCACGATTCACCAATTCTTCAGTCTTCGCAATCTCTTCAGCGGTCATCGCCTGGAAATGCGCAAAGTCAAAGCGCAGCCGATCCGGCGTCACAAGAGAGCCTTTCTGTTCTACATGAGAGCCAAGAACCGTCTTTAATGCTTTCTGCAGCAGATGGGTCGCGCTGTGATTCCGGCAGGTATTGGTTCTTCCAGCCTCATCCACAGTCAGCGTCACCACATCGCCAGTCTTAATCATGCCCTCTGCCATATAGCCGACATGGCCGTATTTGCCGCCGAGAAGATGAATGGTATCCTCCACCACGAAGCGACCGTCCGCGCAGGAAATCTCACCCTTGTCTCCTTCCTGGCCGCCCATAGTGCCGTAGAACGGGGTCTGCTCGGTAATCACTGTACCGCGCACACCTTCCGTGAGCGCCTCCGTAATCTCGGTATCGGTCGTAAGAACGGTAATCTTCGAATCACAGGTCAGGCAGTCATAGCCGACAAACTCCGTAGTCACCGCCGCCGGAATCTGGTCATAAACGGTCGCGTCCGCACCCATGTAGTTCGTCGTCGCACGGGCTGCGCGGGCTTTCTGACGCTGCTCCTGCATGCAGGCCTGGAAACCATCCTCGTCAATCGTATACCCTTTTTCTTCCAGAATCTCCTTCGTCAGGTCAAGCGGGAATCCATAGGTATCATAGAGGACAAACGCATCCTTGCCTTCAAGTGTATTCTTCCCTTCTGCCGAAAGCTTTCCTTCCATATCGTTCAGGATATTCAGACCCTGGTCAATCGTGCGGCTGAACTTTTCCTCTTCCTGGGAAAGCACCTTGAAGATAAACTCTCTTTTCTCATCCAGCTCCGGATAGCCTGCTTTTGAGCCCTCAATTACTGTCTCGGAAAGCTTCGAGAGGAAGCTGCCTTCGATGCCAAGCATCCGTCCGTGGCGCGCCGCGCGGCGGATCAGACGGCGCAGCACATAGCCGCGGCCTTCATTGGACGGCATAATACCATCCGAAATCATAAATGTAGAGGAACGGATATGATCGACAATCAGGCGGATCGAGATGTCTTTCTTTTCATCGGTCTTATATACTGTCTTCGCAACCTCGCAAACCTTATCGCGAAGCTCCTGAATGGTATCCACATCAAAAATGGAATCCACTTCCTGTACCACAACTGCCAGACGCTCCAGACCCATACCAGTGTCGATATTCTTCTGCTTCAGCGTCTCATAATTGCCATTGCCATCATTTTCAAACTGGGTAAAGACATTGTTCCAGACCTCCATGTAACGGTCACAGTCACAGCCGACTGTACAGGTCGGTTTCCCACAACCATATTTTTCTCCGCGGTCATAATAAATCTCCGAACACGGACCGCAAGGGCCTGCGCCGTGTTCCCAGAAATTGTCCTCTTTGCCAAAGCGGAAGATCTTCTCTGCCGGAATACCGATCTGGTCGTGCCAGATATCCCACGCCTCATCATCATCCATATAAACCGATGGGTACAGGCGCTCCGGGTCGAGCCCTACTACCTCGGTCAGAAATTCCCAAGACCAGCCAATCGCCTCTTTTTTGAAATAATCGCCAAAGGAAAAGTTGCCAAGCATTTCAAAAAAGGTGCCGTGGCGTGCGGTCTTGCCGACATTCTCAATATCGCCGGTGCGGATACACTTCTGGCAGGTCGCCACTCTCTTTTTCGGCGGAATCTCTGCTCCTGTAAAATAAGGCTTTAACGGCGCCATGCCCGCGTTGATCAGCAGAAGACTGTTGTCATTATGCGGTACCAGCGAAAAACTGTTCATCACCAGATGGTCCTTGCTCTTAAAAAAATCCAGGAACATCTGTCTTAATTCATTTACTCCATATTTTTTCACAACCAAGTACTCCTTTTCCTTTTAATCGGGCAGAACATGACACCTCTTACGCGTCAAACGCCTTTCATCTTTTCACCGTGACCAATGATATCACAGTGTTTTTGGCTTTTCAACAGGAAAATCGTCCGCAGACTATGCGAATTCTTATTGCTCACCAGCTGTATCCTCTGCCAGTTCTTCTCCGTCTGCGGCGCTTGTTGCCAGCTGATCGCAGCGCTCATTCTCCGGATGTCCGTTATGCCCCCTGACCCAGTTCCAGGTGATCTGATGCGGCTTTGCCGCAGCCAGCAGGCGTTTCCAGAGATCAATATTTTTAACTGGCTCGCTTTTACCGCTTTTGCGGTCTTTCCGGAGCCAGTTATTTCGAATCCAGCCATCGAGCCAGTGCTGGTTGAACGCATTGACCAGATACTGCGAATCCGAATACAACTCCACCTCGCATGGCCGGTTCAGTGCTTCCAGTCCCACAATCGCGGCCATCAGCTCCATGCGGTTGTTTGTGGTTTTTTTATATCCCTGTGAATACTCTCGTTCATGCAGTCTGCCGGCAGAATCCGTATACTGCAGAACCGTCCCATATCCGCCGGGTCCGTCCGGATTCCCGCGCGCGGCGCCGTCCGTATAGATTTTTACTAACATGTACGATCGCCCTCTCCTTCTGCTGCCCCTTCTTTTCGCTGCGGTGCCTCCCCGGGACCCGGCTGCCGGAACGCCATTGGCTCACCGCCAGCCGCCGTTTCCTGCCATGCCCCGTCAAGCATCTCGCGAATCTGCCCTGCGACACGCCGGGAGCGCGCAGAATCCTGACCGCCGGAGCTCACTCCGGCCACTACGGTTTCATCATAGGCGAGCACTGGGAAATAAAAATCACACCTGGTCTTATCGTTACAGACATTAACCGGAATCCCCGCCTCCTTACATACAGTGTAAATCGCCTGGTTCAGTCTGCGGTCATTTGTGGCCGCAATCACCATTGCCGCACCCGTCAGATCCTCTTTTTCAAACCTTTTTCGCAGGATCTGAATACGCCCCGCAGCCTCCAGATCGCGCAGTTCCGGATTAACCTCCGGCGCAATCACCACCAGACAGCCGGTGAAATCCGCCAGAGCGCGAATCCGCCGCTTGGCAATGGTACCGGCTCCTACAATCACAACTTTCTTTTCAGAGAGATCCACAAAGATCGGAAAATATTTTCGGTTCTTTTTTTCCATGAATTTCACCTGTTACCCTGTCAGCACTTTTTATAAATCTCATAAATCAGAGCTTCTGATTTTTCCCAGCCAAGGCAGGGATCGGTAATTGATTTTCCATATATATGCGGCTCAGAACCGATTTTCTGAGCGCCATCCTCAATATAACTCTCGATCATAAAGCCTTTAATCATCGTCCGCAGCTCCGGCGAGTAACTCCGGCTGTGGAGCACCTCCTCGACAATACGAATCTGTTCGAGGTATTTTTTCCCGGAATTGGAGTGGTTCGTGTCAATCACAACTGCCGGATTCGCCAAATCGCGCTCTTCGTACATCCCATGCAGCAGCTTGAGATCTTCGTAATGATAATTCGGAATCGTCCCGCCATGCTTATTGGTCGCGCCGCGCAGCACTACATGCGCCAGAGGATTCCCGGTCGTATTGACCTCCCAGCCGCGATAAATAAACGTATGGGCAGCCTGGGCAGCCACAACGGAATTCAACAGGACAGAGAGATCACCGCTGGTGGGATTTTTCATCCCAGCCGGCACATCCATGCCGCTGACCGTCATGCGATGATGCTGATCCTCAACAGAACGGGCACCGATCGCTACGTAAGAGAGCAAATCGTCCAGATAGCGATAATTCTCCGGATAAAGCATTTCATCCGCTGATGTAAGCCCCGTCTCCTCAATCACTCTGGTATGGAGTGAGCGCACCGCCACCAGTCCGGCAAATACATCCGGCTGTTTTTCCGGATCCGGCTGGTGAATCATCCCTTTATACCCCTCACCGGTCGTGCGCGGCTTGTTCGTGTAAATACGCGGAATCAGAATAAGACGGTCACCGACCTTATCCTGTACCTTCGCAAGCCGATGTACATAATCCAGCACCGGCTCTGGCGCATCCGCGGAGCAGGGACCGATAATCACCAGAAACTTATCGGATTTCCCCATAATGACGTCGCGGATTTCAGCGTCACGCTGTTTTTTTACTTCTACTACTTTTTCCGGAAGCGGATATTCTTTTTTTACTTCCGCTGGAATCAGAAGCTTTTTCACAAAGTTCATTGACATATCTATTTACCTCAGAATCTATTTCTCATACTCCTGCGATCAATAACCGCCCAGACAGTATAATATAATTTCTGAAAAAAGTCGATACAATTTTTGTGACAGTTTGCAATAAAGGTTGTGGAATTTTTTAAAAGTGGTATAATAACCAATCAAACGCACTGCCTGCTATCGCAGAACAGAAGCTATATGCTATATTCCTGCACCTGGGCAGAGGTATAAAAGGAAGGATGAAAAATGAATCAGACCAAAGAGCAAACAATCTACGATGAAGACCGGATTCTCACAATACCAAACGCCATGTCACTGTTCCGCATCGTATTGATCCCCGTCATTGTCTGGCTATACATTGGAAAGAAGCAATACCTGTACGCTTTTCTGGGTCTTCTGCTGTCCGGGGCGACCGATCTTCTGGACGGATGGGTCGCCCGGAAGTTTCACATGGTCAGTAAGCTCGGAAAAGTATTGGATCCGATTGCAGACAAGCTCACTCAGGTCTCATTGCTGATCTGTATTATGATGGAGCACAGCCGCGTGACGATTCTGGTTGTCCTCATGTTTATAAAAGAATTTATCATGGCCGTCACCGGTCTGAAGGTCGTCAAAAAGACCGGTGAACCATACAGTGCGAAATGGCATGGAAAGGTAAATACCTTTCTGCTGGATTTCACTGTAATTCTTCATGTGCTCTGGCGGGAAATACCGGAATGGCTCTCCACTGCACTGACCGTCATTTGCACCGGTTTTATGCTCTTCTCTCTGGCCGAGTACTGGAAACAGAACCGGAAGCTGAGCCGGGATTAACCATACATCCGCCTCAATACACAGCAGAACCGTGCATGCCTGGGCATCTATCTAAACGCCCAGGCATGTGTGCTGTTTGGCTGAAACATCATTCAGAGGCGCCCGCATTCTCCGTGCTTTTTGCCTCCTCGGTCTTCTCTACTTTTTCCATCTTTACCTCCAGCCCCAGGCAGATTCTCTGCATACGGCCAAACATCTCGAGCTCCAGATAGGCTCTCCGCTTATGATAATCAATCTTGGTAATCAACGCTTCCTTGCCTGTCAGCGGACCGGAAAGGATCTTCACCTGATTCCCCTCAAGGATCCCTTTGGAAATCTCCACAACCTGCTTTTCACCTCCAAAGCGCTGCATAAAGCCGACTTCTTCTTCGGTGAGCGGCACAATCTCATCGCCTGTTCCGAGAATCTTTGTCATTCCCTGCACCAGCTTCAGCTGGAAACGCAGCTCATCCAGTTCATCAGTAACCATAAAAATATAGCCTGGAAACAAAACCTTTTTCAGGACATTCCATTTCCCATGGAGTTTTCTCTGTTCCTCATAATATGGGATAAAACACTGCTGCAGCACGTCCTGGGAAATCAGTGTCTCACACTGTGTCCGAATTTTTTCTTCCGTGCCCGTCTGTACCTGCATCACATACCACAATGGTCTCTCCTCCAATATTCATATTCGAATCCATTCTATAGACAAGATTTATCATACCCTATTTTTACCCTAAATTCAACGTTTTTTCTCATATCGCCCATTTTTGTCACACCAGGCGCTAAGCGAAGCAAGAATTAAAAAAGACCCCTGATTTATTCCTCAGGAGTCTGTTCACATCTTGACTTTTTGTCACTTCGGCAGAACCTTTAACGCCTGCGCGATTAACTCCGCCGTGCCCTCCACGCCGAAGCGGGAACTGTCAATCATCAGATCGCAGCAGTCCCGCGGAGAACGAATATCCGGACAATATTTCCGCTGATAATAGGTGCGTGCCATATCGACTTCCCGTATCATCCGGCGGGCAGTCTTTTCATCCATCATCAGAGTTTCCACACAGTTTTTGAGCCGTTCCTCATAAGGTGCGTAAATATAAACGCTCAGATGGTTTGGAAAATCCCGCAGAATATAATCACTGCAGCGTCCCACAATGATACAAGAGCTTTTCTTTGCTGCATCCAGAATAATATTTTTCTCTGTTTCAAAGATTTCGTCATTGATATTGTAGGTCGTCAGACTCATTCTGTCCTTCTTCCGAAGAAAGAAAGAGCTTTTCGCCGTCTCCTCCTCATCACTGACCAGTGAAACAGAATGGCCGGTTCGCTTCGCAGCAGCCTCCACAATATCCCGATCCCAGAATTCCACGCCAAGCTTCTCAGACAAGGTCTGCGCCACCGTACGTCCAAGAGAAGCAAATTCGCGCGAAATTGTAATCACAAACTGTTCCATCGTCATTCCTCCTGCCTCTTTTTCCATCGTCCGGACGCTTCTTCCCATTTCGTAACTGTTCAGTACCTTCACAGTTACGAGGGAAAAGCCCATTTAAAATCGCTTCGCGATGGGGCTTTTCCCCACATGCTTTAAGTTTTCATACGTACCTCGCAGCAAGTGCGAGGTACTGTTCTGAATAGTTACCCCGTTTCTATGCAAAAGCATCCTCGTGCATCTGTCTTCTGAGCTTCCGGCTTGGGTATAAAATCCCGTCTCTACTCGGCCGCTACCACATCCGCCGGGCGTTTCGCGCCTTCTTTCATACGCTTTTGCATATGCCGCACGATACAGGATAGAGTGAAGTTTATCACAAAATAGATCAAACAGGCAAATCCAAACAGCACAAATACGTCAGAAACATTGATTACCCCAGTGCCATTGTAACGGTTGGCGGAACTCATAATCTGCTTCGTGCGGGCCATAAGCTCAATGACAGCCACGTTCGCCAGATACGAGGAGTCCTTGATCGTCGTAATGACCTGAGAAAGCAGGGTCGGAATGATGTTCCGATAAGCCTGAGGCAAAATGATATATATCATGATCTGCACCGTATTGAACCCCTGCGAATGCCCCGCCTCAAACTGTCCCTGTGCTACGGAATTCAGACCGCCGCGCACGATTTCCGCAATGACAGAAGAGGTAAACAGAATCAATGCCACCGCGCCCTTAAAGAGCAGCTTCACATCCGCCGCTGAGTTCAGGCCAAACATCTTGCGATTCAGGAAAGACGGAGTCGGGCAAAAGACCAGACAGATGAAAATCCACAGAAGCAGCGGCGTATTTCGAAATACCTCAATATAAATGGTAGCCAGAATTCGAAAAACACGCGTTCTGCCGGAATTGCAATAGTTGCGCACCAGCGCCAGTACGGACCCGATCAGGATACCAAACACAACCGCAATTACTGAAATAATCAGTGTAAATAAGACACCCTTCAGCAGATATTGCAGGATCGCCGGATTTTGCAGCATCGAAAGGCTTGCTTTTAAAGTGCTCATGCGTTTTCCATCCCCTTCCCCGTACTGCCGCGTCCCGCGACCGCGATTCTCTGATCACGCTGTTTCAGTCTGCTCTCCCAGGTACTTGCGAGCTTCGAGAGCGGGAAACAGATCACAAAAAACAACACTCCGCTGACCAGATATGCCGGTCCATAAGCGCCTCCGGTCGTCGCGCCGGTCACAAAGCTGTAGGTCAGTGAGATCAGGTCTGTGCCGCCTATAATATACAGGCAGGACGTATTTTTGATCAAATTGACCACCTGATTTACCATAGGCGGAAGAATGATTTTAATGCTCTGCGGAAGGATAATATAGTACATCTCTCCAAAATAGGTAAAGCCCTGCGACTGTGCCGCCTCAAACTGTCCCCTGGGAATCGCTTCGATACCTGCGCGGATGACCTCTGCCATATAAGCCCCATGGTAAATGCCCAGCGAAACAATACCCGTCCGGATGATCCCAATGCTGTGTCCGGAAAATGCGAGTGCATAATACATAAAGCACAGCTGCAGCATCACCGGCGTGTTCTGCACAAACTCTACATAGACACGTGCAATCCCTTTCAGCACCGGATTGTGCCCGGTCGCGAACAGTCCAAGCACAATGCCAATCACCATCGCCAGCAAAATCGCCAGAATGGCAGTCTGCACCGTAGTAGCCAGTCCATGCAGAAAGGTTGCCCGATATGTCCAGACCTTCAGCCATGCTGTCGCAGAAAAAATACCTGACATTGATTATCCTCCCAGTTCTATTTCCGAGTTCCGATCATCTTATTCCTGTCTTTTTCAAGCAGAAAAACGATGCCGTCCCGTTCTCTTTCTTCGGAGATTCTCCAATTTGCGCATTTCACAATGCCTCGCAGAAAAGCCGGTCAGCCTTCCCGCGAGGCATTCTTGCTCTCTACGCTTCCATGCGCCGAAAAGCAAAGGTTCTCAATCAGTCAAGCGCATACTCCTCGATCAGGCCATCAATGGTGCCGTCATTCAGCCAGCGGTTGATCAGAATGTCTACATATGCGGAAAAGCCAGAATCCTTGGTCGTCGCTACGCCATACTCCTGCGGTGCGAATTCTGCGTCAATATAAGAACGTCCCTCGGTCTTATAGATCGCCAGGATCGATTTGTCTACGCAAAACGCATCAATTTCATCCGCTTCCAGCGCTGTGGAAATTGCTGGATAATCATCATACTGACGGAAAGATACACCCTCCGTCCAAAGTGCTGCGTCAAAAGTTTCCGCGTCATAGTCATCGCCGTTGATTACTTCTGCCTCAATCATCGCCTCTACCAGAGACCGTGCAGAGGTCGAGCCGGAGGAAACGCCAACCGTCGTGTCTACCAGATCCTCAAGTGTCGTGATTTCACTGGAATCCTTTACCAGAACCGTTACATGATCGGTATAGTACGGGGTCGAGAAATCCCAGCTTTCTCTTCTCTCATCTGTAATGGTGAAAGTAGCAATGACGCAGTCGATATCGCCTGAGTCAAGCAGCTCTGTTCTGGTCGCTGCCGTAACAGTCGTAAATTCCACATCTACGCCCAGTTCCTCCGCAATCATGGTTGCAATGTCGATTTCCATACCGGAATACTCCCCGGTCAGCGTATCCTGATATCCGAAGCCTTCCACTGCGTTCTTCACGCCGACGCGCAGGATACCTCTGTCAATGATCTCCTGAATGTCCTCTGTGATGACCAGCTCTGCCTCGGTCTCTGTTTCCGTTTCTTCCTCCGCATATGCCATGCTCCCAAAAAGGGACAGAGACATCGTAAGCGCAAGTCCAAGTGCTGCCAGTTTTCTTGTCTTCATAATAAATCCTCCTGCTCTTTCATAATTGATTCCTGTCAACAGTTACTATAGTAAATCGTCCTGCCTTTTCGGCGTAAGCACCGGATCTTCAAAAGACCGACCCTTTCCTGACGTTTGCTATCTATATAATTTTCTTTCCAGTTGTTACCCTTCTTTCTGGATCATCCCACCTGGAAATCAGCTATTACTTTCGAATGATTTTCCCAAGGAACTGTTTCAGCCGCTCATTCTCCGGATGCTCAAAGAAATGCTCCGGTGTCCCTTCCTCAAGGATCTGCCCATCAGCCATAAATACTACGCGATCCGCCACTTCCCTCGCAAATCCCATCTCGTGGGTCACCACAACCATCGTGATCTTCTCATGGGCCAGCTTAATCATAACGTCCAGAACTTCCTGAATCGTTTCTGGATCCAGTGCCGAGGTTGGCTCATCAAACAAAATAATCTTGGTCTGCGCACACAAGGCCCGCGCGATCGCAATTCGCTGCTGCTGCCCGCCGGAGAGCGTAGTCGGATAGACGTGTGCCTTTTCCGTCAGACCAACGACATCCAGATAATGATACGCCAGCTGCTCCGCCTCTGCCTTACTCTTATGATGCAGCTTCATCGGCGCAAGCGTAAGATTCTTCAGAACCGTCATATGCGGATAGAGATTGAACTGCTGGAAAACCATCGACATCGAATCCCGCACAATCTTCGTCTTATTTCTCGTGGTAATCTCCTGCCCGTCAATGTAAACATGACCGCTGGTCGGCGTCTCGAGAAAATTCATGCATCGAACCGTAGTCGATTTGCCGGAACCAGAAGGGCCAATGATCACCAGCTTCTCGCCCTCCTGCACTTCCAGATTCACATCTTTCAGGACATGCAGATCGCCGAAATATTTATTAATATTCTCCAGTTTTATCATAAATTTTCTCCTTTAAACTTTGCAATGAGCGAAAAAAAACGGAGCCTGAATAAATCCAGACTCCGTTGCCTTTCAAGTATATTAATTCAAAAACAGTGTTGTGTCAAGAGAAATTTTCAAAAAAGCTCGACAAAAGAATTCTTAGAATTTTCAAAAACATCCAATCGGGGTATAAAGA